>DVEB01000351.1 GCA_015295905.1 Synechococcales cyanobacterium M55_K2018_004 | reverse complement strand
CCGCTGCGCCGGGGTTCCCACAAAACGCATTATCCTAACCATTGTCCTAACCTATGCGTGTCGCGCTGTAAATTCACGCTCTAGCGCTCTGTGCGCCACAATGCCGTCCTGAATCAACGCGCACAGCACTATCACTCTAAAATGCGATGAAACCCCGCCCCCCCTCTATGAACAATCTTTTGCGCTGGCTGCCACCACTAGACCACCGAGTCTGGATTTTAATTGCAGGGCGGTTGCTATCGCAGTTGGGGAGCGGGTTCACACTGTTTTATGCCCCGATCTTTTTTGTGCAACAGGTGGGGCTACCAGCAACCCTAGTTGGCGTTGGGATTGGCAGTGGTTCCCTAGCCGGGGTGTTGGGGCGCATTTTGGGGGGGACTTTCTCAGACTCGCCTCGAGTTGGCCGACGCTACACGCTGTTGCTGTCGGCAGCCGTCTCTGCTCTGGCCGACTTGTTTCTGGCCCTGACCCACGACTTCTCCACCTTCCTGATGGGGAATCTCCTCATGGGCTTTGGGATTGGCCTTTACTGGCCTGCAACAGAGGCCACAGTTGCTGACCTAACGACGCTCGATGAGCGCAATGAAGCCTTTGCCCTGACGCGCTTGGCTGATAGTTTGGGGCTAGGGTTGGGAGTCGTACTGGGGGGCGCATTGATCGCAGCGACGGGGGCTTACCGTGCTCTATTCGTGATTGATGGGATTTCCTTCCTGATCTTTTTTGGCATTGTCTATGGGGCGATCGCCGAAACTCGTAACCCGGCCACTCCCAGTCATCGAGTTTTGCAGGGCTGGGCTTTAGCCTTGGGCGATCGCACGCTGCTGATCTACGTCACCGTCAACATCCTCATGACCACCTACCTGGCCCACGTCAACAGCACGCTGCCGCTTTACTTTAGTAAGTTTGTGCCGCTGGCCAATGCCACTGGGTTTTCCTCTAGCGCTCTCAGCTTGTTATTCTCTTGGCACGTTGTGCTAGCGGCTCTGACCCAGTTACCTGTTGCTCGCGCCCTGAAGGGGTACCGTCGCACCCAGTTACTCATGCTTTCTTCGTTGCTCTGGGGGGTGAGTTTTGTGCTGGTGTGGGTCACAGGAGTTGCTCCCATGGGGCACTTGGTTTGGGCAGTGGCAGCCCTAGGCATGATGGCGATCGCCACTGTTGTCTATATGCCCGCGGCCTCTGCCTTGGTGGTAGACTTTGCGCCGGAGTCGCTGCGCGGAGTCTACCTGTCCATTAACTCGCTCTGCTGGGCAGTGGGGTATTTCGTCGGGCCAGTAGTAGGTGGGTGGACGATGGACCAGTCGAGTGCGATCGCCCATCGCTCCTGGCTGGGCTGGGCTGCCAGTGTATTGATCAGCCTCGTCATTCTGCGCCACCTCGATCGGCGCTTAAGCAGGACGTCCATCTAAGGAAACTTTCGAACGTCAGTTCTGGTTAAGTGGGGTTTGAGGCACCGCGCCAAGCGCGATGCCCCAAACCCCTTTTGCTTTTCCGGAATTCACGTTTTCTCAAGAAACAGGGACGATGATGCCTACAAGGGACACAGATAGCGAAACACAGTTGCGGCAAAGCGCACATCCGTGTTCCAGGCGGCAAACTGTTGCATTTGTTGGCGATCGCCCACCTGTTCTAGAGGCGTTTCGAGTAGGTAGGCTAGTGCCACTGCGAGGTGTTGGGTACTCCCTGCCCGCACTGTAAGACCCAACTGACCGCGTTTGACCAACTCGCCTATCAGCCCCTCATCGGTTGTCAGAATTGGCGTTTGTAGTCTGGCGGCCTGGGTCAGCAGGCCACCATGGTAGCCAGTTTTCCTGGAGGGTACTACAACGACATCGGCGAGGTGCAGGGGGATGGGCAGCGGCTGCCTCCCTTCCGCTTGCACCTGCGACAGCACCTGGACAGGGCGCTGACGACGTAGCGCTGCAACTTGGTAGGCCAGACGAGATTGGGCTTCTGGCTCCAATTGCCCTACTATGACCAGACACATCTGCCGACAAAGGCTAGGCGGGAGGTGGGCGATCGCCTCTAGCATGGCACTCACTCCAGCGATGTCACTGCTGTGGTCACTGCGATGGTCAGCGTCATTCGTGCAGTAGAGAAACACCCGGCGACCCGGTTCGATCGCCCACTGCTCGCACCAGTTCTCTGCTGGGGGCACTTCCCACTGGAGATGCACTGGGTCAGGCAAGGGGACTGCTTTACCGTAGGGGTCCAGATGCAACGGCAGTTTAACCACCAGCGGATCGACGCAGAACAGTTGCTTCAGATGATCTCGCTTGAGTATTCGGTGCAGTAGGGTTCTTTGTTGCCAACTGCGAATCACGCTGCAACTAAATTTCTGATCACGAGGGCGGTGATCACCCAGGCGATCGCGCAGTGGATGGAAGCATAGTCCAGAGATAGGGCAGGGAGCCTGCGCCGCTAGAGCCAGTGGCAAGGCTACGCCATCCAGATCCATCACTAGGCACTGGGTAGACTGCAATTGGCGGGCGTAGTGACAGAGAACGCTCCAGGCTCGGAACGGTTGCAACATCTGCTGAGGACGATTGTTCCGCTTTGGGGGGCGATCGCTGGCTATTAACAGAGCCGCCATTTCAGGTGCAATGGCCGTGATTTGAATATTTGGGGTTGCCTGCCGCTTAACCAGATCCAAAATCTCTGGATGGTTTTGCAAAAACTGCGGCGTGAGGACTACATCCAGGTGTCCAGCCAGCCGCCACTCACTCCAGTAGTGGACTAAGTACCAGAGGTAAGCAAAGGACTCACGCCGGTTAAACAATTCCAACAATAGCAATCGCTGGGGTTGGGAGCGATCGCTCTCCCGCCTAGCAAGCTGGCCTGCTTCCTCCACCAGCATCTGTGTCACCTGTTGCAAGTCACTTCCGTCCGCCATACCTGCCATCCTCTGACGTTTGACGCAGCTCCGTGTCCAAAGTGCCCCAACCCTTCGCCTGCCGCTGAGTTCCAACAGCGGGCGATCGCCCCCTTGCTGGGGGAGAGTCATCGCAGAAAAACAGTCGGACTCAGGCGAGGCAGTAGAAGCAAACCCCCTCTCGTCACAATCCCTTACTCACGTAAAGCAACGCCTCGCCCTGAGAATCAGGATGGTCTTTAAGGATCTTTTACGCTCTTCTCCGGCTTCTTACGGAGAATGTGAAGGCTCACCCTCAAGGCAATTAACCTCGCATCCGAGAAAATACAGATTGCACATCACCGGGCTTTCAGGGGTAGTGCCTGTTATGCACCGCCCCTGAAAACTCGATTACTGATATCCGAGAAAATACGGATCAATATGCTCAGCCTGACATCCCCTCAGTGTAGCCAGACAGAATTCACTAAAATTTAAGGTTGAGTCCATCCTTGTCCAAACCGCTTTCAGCAATTCTCATCTTGGGTTTTTAATTTTCATCCTGAGAATTACTAAATACTTATCCAAGCCGATGCTTGTCCAAACCATGCTACTCTCCTCCCGGTAGCAATATCTCCAAGGTTCCTTGCTCTTAACCCTGCTTCTCCGTGCCCCATGCCACTCGACTTTCGTTTCGCGATTATTAGCGACCCCCACATCGCTCTGCCGACGACAATCTGGGACAACCCCTACCGCTTTCACATGGTTGAGGTCAGTATTCCTGCGCTGGAGGTTGTCTTAACAGAACTGGCTCAAATCGACCTCGATTTCTTGCTGCTGCCAGGAGATTTGACCCAGCACGGCGAACCGGAGAACCATGCCTGGTTAGCAGAACGACTGGCGCAACTGCCCTACCCAGTCTACGTGGTGCCGGGGAACCACGACGTCCCTGCGGCGATCGCCAGCCTTTCCCCCGATAGCAACCGCCAGACCATTGGCCTGTCTGACTTTCCCCAGTACTACCAAAAATTTGGCTACGAGGATCCATCCCGCCCCTACTACACTTGCGAGGTGTTGCCAGGAGTCCGCCTGATCGGGTTGAACTCGAATGATTTTGATGAGGCGGGTACCCAGCTTCCCCACGGACGGTTGGATGCGGCCCAACTTCAGTGGTTAGCAGAAGTGCTGGAAACCTGCCGAGATGAACTGGTGCTGGTGCTGGTGCACCACAACGTCTTGGAACACCTGCCAGGGCAGACCTCGCACAGCATGGGACGGCGCTATATGCTCGAAAATGCGCCGGATTTGCTCAGGCTCCTGCGGCAGGCGGGCGTACAACTTCTGTTCACTGGACACCTGCACGTGCAGGACATCGCTCAGCAAGATGGGCTTTACGAAGTCACCACAGGTTCCTTGGTCAGCTATCCCCACCCCTACCGATTACTCCACTACCGCAGCGATCGCTCTGGAAGCGCTCAACTCTATATCGAGTCGGAGCGTGTCTCTGCTGTGGAAGGATGGGAGGATCTCTCCCTGCGATCGCGTGAGTGGATGGGCGATCGCTCCTTTTCCTTTATGCTGAAACTCCTGACTCTGCCGCCATTAAACCTGCCGGTGGAATTGGCGACCCAACTCGTTCCCGACCTGCGCTACTTCTGGGCCGACATTGCCCAAGGCGACGCTCTGTTCGATTTTGCCCACTTTCCCGCAGAGGCACGCCGCTACCTGTACCAGTTCAGTGCCCTCAACGTCCATGGCGAATACGCTCCCATCGACAATCGATCTGTCTTGAATCTAGGCGTTCGTCAGGGTGCATTTGGGATACGTTGAAACCCTCCATGCTCCTTGTGCGCGTCGCACGGAATACGGGGCGCACGGAAAAGCAAGGGGTTCCTTATCCCGAATTCACGTTAGATTAGGACAACTAGATTAGGGCAACGCGTTTTGTGCCCCCCCCGATGCACGAGATTGCCACGAAACGCGTTTTACATCATGAGCACGTAGCGCCATATCGAATCACCATATCGAATTAATCGTTCATCGAATCAACAACAGGGCGATCGCACTCAACCCCAAAGCCGTCAGCAAAATCGTTGCACACCAGCGGGCCAGTTTCCAACCACCAATTGTGGTGGCCAGGGTCGCTTTGACCACCGTGTTCACCATTGCCGCAATCAAGATCCCGGTTGCGCCCACCTGCATTGGTATCGCTCCCGACCGGGTAGACTGCGCGAGAGACAGACTGACAGCATCCACATCCGTAATCCCTGAAATGGCTGCCAGTAGATAGATCCCCGCATCACCAAACCAAGCTTCAAACGCTCGAATCAGGATAAACAGAACAGCAAACACAGCACCCAGCGCCAGGGCTGACCCCAGCTCAATCGGGTTACGTAACGCCATCTCATGGGCCGTTTTGGGAGTTGGGATGCGGGTGGCAATCAGCACGGCGGCAATCAACGGCACGATCGCCAGCAGCGAGATGGGCACAATCAACAACGGCAAGAGGGCAGGATTCACCACACTCACCTGGAGCAGGATGCGGACTGCCATAATTCCTGCGGCCAGGGAAATCCCCGCACCCAGGATAGGCAGTGCCCCTTCGCCACGACGCGCCATCTGCCCAAAGGAGAGCGTCACTGCTGTGGAAGACACCAATCCGCCTAAAACTGCCGTTGCCAACAGTCCCACCCGCGACCCCAGCAACCGCATGGCAAAGTAGCCTGTGTAGGAAATTCCAGCAATCAGCAACACCAGCCAGCCAATCGATCGGGGATTGAGTGCCTGCCACGGTCCCAAATGACGGTCGGGCAGCAGAGGCAAGGCAACCACCGCCAGCAACAGCAGTTGTAGTGTCGCGATCAACTCGCGTCGGTCGAGCTGGGCCAACGACTGATGCAATTCCTGCTTAAAGCCCAACACAACAGCAGTCACCACCGCAGCAGCCAGTGCCTCAGCGGGTAACCCACCCCCTGCTAGTGCCCCTAGCACAAAGGTGATCAGCATGGCCAGTTCGGTGGTGATGCCAAAGTCTTGGGTGGGACGACTTGTGACGACGTAAGAGATAGCTGCCATGACTGCCACACTCAAGAAGGCAATTGCCAATGCTATGCTGCCAAACCGATCCGTCAACAACGCGGCCAGCCCCCCTAGCAACCCCAGGAAGCCGAAGGTCCGTATCCCCGCGACTGTTGTTCCTTCTGCTTCAGTGCGCCGCTCCCAACCTCGTTCCATGCCGATGATCAGTCCCAGGGCCAGGGCGATCGCCAGCCGAAACACAATCAAGAAGTTAATCTCATCCACTCTCCCCCTCCAGAGTCAACCACTCCTGTTGGAATAAAATGTGTTCTAGAACACTTACCTGCACCCTGCCACACTTCCCAGTCGCCTGTGTCCGTTAGTCACGAAAATTGACTCTCCCTTGTGGATTTTGGCAGCAATTCTCATTTTGAATCTCTCGTGTGGTTTTCGCTCGCCCGTGCTAGGCAAAAACCACCCAAGAAGTGGGAGGTTTGCACCCTGCGGGTGCAAACCTCCTACAGATTAACCTCCGCAGATTAACCGACTCCCCCTTCGCCAAAAGTATAAAAGTTACCCGAACGTCCTACCCAAATGCTCCCTGCGGGTCTAAAATAAGCCGTTAGCGGCATTACATCGCTTAGTTATGCCGATGCTGAGTTCTTTCCTTTACATGGACCGAAGTCCATTCCCCCACGGTCAAATTATCTCCTGCTAACGCTGGCGAACCTCGTCTCCCAGCGTGTGGGAGATGTCAATAGGAGGTTGTCATGCTCACCCAGGAGAAGAAACAAGTCTTGCTGGAATTTACTGGCTTAAACCAGTTGAAGTGGGAGCTAAATCAGCTTCCGGCAGTGGATGTCGGGGAGTATATTTCAGCCCTTCCCCCCGACCGTCAAGCGATCGCCTTTCGGCTACTCCAGAAAGACAAAGCGACTGCTGTGTTTGAGTATTTGCCTGCTGATGTGCAGGAAGACCTGATCAGTTCTCTGCACGCGGCAGAAGTGCGACAGCTTGTGGAGTCGATGCACCCAGATGACCGGGCGGAGTTGTTTGATGAACTGCCTGCACGCATCGTCCGTAAGCTGCTGGAGCAACTGAGTCCGGCGGAGCGGCAGGCAACTGCCAAGATCCTCGGCTATGCCGAGGGGACAACTGGACGGGTCATGACTACGGAGTACGTGCGGCTGCGGCAAGGGTTGACTGTGGGGGAGGCCCTCGAAAAGATCCGTCTGGCCGACGACGACAAGGAGACCATCTATTATGCCTACGTCACGGATGACGAGCGGCGGTTAGTGCGGGTCGTGTCACTTCGACAACTGCTGTTTGCCCGCCCGGAGGTGTTGGTGCGTGACATTGCCAGCGAGCGCGTCATCAAGGTCTACACCGAAACGCCCCAGGAGGAAGCCGCGCAACTCATGAAGCGCTATGACTTGCTGGCTTGTCCGGTGGTTGATCGGGAAGACCGACTGGTGGGCATTGTGACGATTGATGACATGGTGGACGTGCTGGAAGAGGAGGCCACCGAAGATATCCAGAAGCTTGCTGGGGTGAGTGGGGGAGACGAAGCTGCGCTGTCTGCCCCCCAAGTCACTATCCGTAAGCGGCTTCCCTGGCTGTTGGGAAATATTGGGTTGTACATTGGGGCAGCCAGTGCGATCGCCCCGTTTCAGGGAGTGATTTCGGTGGTGCCAGTGCTGGCAGTGATCATGCCGATTCTGTCAAACACCAGCGGCAATGTGGCTATTCAGGCGCTCTCTGTGACAGTGCGCGGCCTGGGCATTGGCGAAGTCACCGTTGCCGACACCTTCCGCATCCTCCGCAAGGAAATTCTGGCAGGTTTGGGCACCTCCGTCGCGCTGGGGTTGACCTTGGGGATCCTATCCCTGATCTGGGCGCATCCCGCCGATCGCTGGGTAGCACTAGTGGCCGCCTGTGTAATGATGATTAACGTTTTTGTTGCAGCCAGCCTGGGCACGCTGCTGCCCATGGGCCTCAAGCGGATTAACCTAGATCCAGCCCTGATCAGCGGCCCGCTGCTAACCACCTCTCTGGATGCGATCGGCTTTATGACGTTTCTCAGTCTGATCTCTGTCGTTTTAGGGATGATGGGTCACACTGCCTGATGCCACTCAACGCTTAATAGGGGAGCGTCTCAACGGTGAGCACTTGGGGAGGTGTTGCATCCGGGGGATAGAGGAACGAGAACTCCACGAGGCGGCGATCGCCCGCAGGCATGACTAGCACAGCGAGAGAATCACCCCGTTGTCCCCGGCGCTGCACCAGATGGAAATACTCGATGCGACGGCGACCGTTGTCGTCGTTATACCGGACTCGCACCGTCCCCCGAAAGAAAGTCTGTGGTTGCTGCACTGCAAAAAACCGTAGTCCATTGCGGCTGAGGGTGTCTTCTTTGATGGGGGTTTGGAGGGCGATCGCGACTCGTTGCGTTGCCCCTGTATTGTTGACCAGTGGCAGCGACAGATCGTACTGCACGCCGTAGTTGCCGTGGGCTTGCAAGGCTGTATCGGGGTAGCGCACCAGCATGGGAGCCGTCTGCACCTGCTCTGTCCCCAGTCGGCCTCGCACCAGTGTACTGAGGCCGTAGGAGAATGCCTGTCCTTGTGGGGGAATGCTGAGTTGGCCGCGGCTGTCAGAGTCCGTCAGCCTTGCCTGCCAGCGAGAGCCAAGCGAAACACCCGCAACCCGGCTATAGATGAATTGGCCGGTGGCATCCAGCGGTGTGGGGGGGCGATCGCGCGGGGTGGAAAGATTACCCGTCTGCAAGAGATTCTGCCATTCCTCCAGAGTGGGTGCCCGTTCTGTGCCATCGGCATTTTTCCGCGCCAACAGGGCCAGACTAGCCGCATACACGCTGCCACTACTACGCAGATACAGATAGGTTGAGCGTCCATTCAGCGGCGGGTTTAGCGTTGCCACAGGGATCGGCAGGTTCATCAGCAGATGGTAGGCTCCTGCTGGGATCTCGATCACCGCTGGAAACTGGGGGTCGCGCCTCCCCCGCAGCAGATCGCTCATCACCCGACTGCCCGGCCCTGCAAACACATCGCCACGGGGGTTCTCGACGCGCGAGGGGAGGGCGATGAAGGGGGCATCGGGCTGGCTCAGGTAGCTGGCCGCCTGCAACACATCCACTCGCACCGGGCGGGGGCCAGGGTTGTAGAGGAGGATGCCCAGGTAGAGGCCGGTCAGGGTGTCGGGGGCGATCGCCCGAAACACATGGTGGGCAAACACATCAAACCTGCCGTTGAACGCATAGTTGAGGTGGGCCTGGGGGTGCTGTTTGCCCTGCGGCGGAAACGTCGACAACAAAATCCCTTCGCTTCCCACCAGTTCAGGACTATTGCTGTTGAACACGGGCACCTGATCCAACTGCCCCGGCAACGGACGCACCTGCTGCACCTGGACAACGTCTGCTGGCGGCGGGGTCGGGGTCTGGGCCACAAGCAGGGGGGCAAGCAGGAGAGACGCGAGAGACATGGAGACTATCAGGTAATGACGGTGGGTTTCTCCATGCCAGTGTAATGCTTGATCTGGGCAATTTCTTCGGCGATCGCGATCAAATCCCCTAGGGCCACTTGAGGGTCAAGGTGATGCTTGGCGATATTGGGTTCGTAGCTTTCCAGGTAGAGCCGCAGGGTAGCACCCTGGGTCCCCGTGCCCGACAACCGGAAGACAATCCGCGACCCATCGGTGAAGCCAATGCGGATGCCCTGGTTTTTGCTGACGCTGCCATCGACCGGGTCGGTGTAGCTAAAGTCATCGGCGTAATCGACAGTATAGGCCCCAAAGGTCTTGCCCTTGAGGCTGGGCATCTGCGCGTGAATGTAGTCTACCAGAGCATGGGCGCGATCGCTCTGCACCGCTTCGTAGTCATGCCGCGAGTAGAAGTTGCGTCCGTAGGTCTGCCAGTGTTCACGCACAATCTGTTCGACAGATTCCTGCCGCACAGCCAGAATGTTGAGCCAGAACAGCACCGCCCATAGGCCGTCTTTCTCCCGCACATGGTTTGAGCCGGTGCCAAAGCTCTCTTCGCCGCAGAGGGTGGCCTTGCCCGCATCCAGCAAATTGCCAAAAAACTTCCATCCCGTCGGGGTTTCGTAGCAGTCGATTCCTAACCGTGCTGCCACCCGGTCTGCTGCTGCGCTGGTGGGCATGGAGCGGGCAATGCCTGCCAGTCCATCTTTGTAACCAGGGACGAGTTTGGCGTTAGCGGCGAGAACGGCCAAGCTATCGCTGGGGGTCACAAAGAAACGCTGCCCCAGGATCATGTTGCGATCGCCATCCCCATCCGAAGCCGCACCAAAGTCAGGCGCATCGGGGCCAAACATCAGTTCCACTAAGTCGTGGGCGTAGACCAAGTTGGGGTCGGGGTGGCCGCCGCCAAAATCCTCCAGCGGCACACCGTGGATGACCGTTCCCGCTGGCGCACCCAACCGTTTCTCAAAAATGGCGTGGGCATAGGGGCCAGTGACGGCATGGAGCGAGTCCATACACATGCGGAAGCTGCCGTTGGTCAGCAGGTGTTGGATGCGATCGAAGTCAAACAGGGACTCCATCAGCGCCTGGTAGTCACTCACAGAGTCAATAACCTCGACCACCATGTCACCCAGACGTGACTCGCCCAGGCGATCGATGTCCACATCAGGTGCGGCCAATTGCTTGTACTCAGTAATCGTCTTACTGTTAGCAAAAATCGCATCCGTCACCTTCTCAGGAGCAGGTCCCCCATTGCCGATGTTGTACTTGATGCCAAAGTCGGCATTGGGACCACCGGGGTTGTGGCTGGCTGAGAGGATAATGCCACCAAACGCACCATACTTACGAATGATGCAGGAGGCCGCAGGCGTAGACAAAATGCCGCCCTGCCCTACCTTTACTCGTCCAAACCCATTCGCCGCTGCCATCTTGAGGATGATCTGCACCGCCTCACGGTTGTAGTAGCGACCATCGCCCCCTAGCACTAGGGTCTTCCCCTGAAATCCCTCCAGGCTGTTGAAGATGGCCTGGACGAAGTTTTCCAGGTAGTGGGGTTGTTGGAAGATGGACACCGATTTTCGCAGCCCAGAAGTACCGGGCTTCTGGTCGGCAAAGGGTGAAGTGGCGAGGGTTTGGATACTCATAGGGAATTTTGAAGAACCTCTCGGAGGGAACGGTTGTTTAGTCGCGAGAGTTTTGCGGACGCGCAAAAACACGCTCTTATTCTATCGGGGAGTCATCCCTGCCTCAAGAAAAATAGACGACACTCCCTCCGCCTATTGGCAAAGCCAATGCCAATACCACTTGCCCCGGAAACAGTCACTAGTCCACCAGGCCAGACCGCAGGGCGAAAACTGCGGCTTGGGTGCGATCGCTCACCCCCAACTTGTTCAAAATGTTGCGGACATGGGTTTTGACGGTGCCAGCCGACACATGCAGGTGTTGAGCAATCTCACAGTTGCTTTTGCCATTCACAATCAGTTGCAAAATCTCTAGTTCTCGTTTGGTCAGGGGGTGTTCCTGCAAGATTTTGCAATACTCCGGGGCGATCGCCCGAATCGCGATGGTCTGATGTGTGCTGATGTATCGGAGGTAACTCCGACTTGTGTTTTCTGATTCTGCTGGAGCGTCCTGAGTGTGTAGATGGAGATGAGCTGGCTTGGGGGTTTCCCTAGCGATGACCTGAGTTGAACCTCGTGCTTGCTCGCGCCGAACAATTGCGATCGCCGATCGGGGTTCAAACGTTGGGCAACATACCTGAGCTGCTGAATCTTGCAATTGAAGAATCTCCATCCTGTCACTCCCGGTTTTGTGACGTTTGCAGCCAGTGTAGAGAAAAAATATAAGAAAAGAATAAGGGCCACTGGCAATCGGCTTGGCTGAACCTATTGCTTGCAAATCTAAATTCAAGCGTGGTTTGTGGCAGCGTAAAGGGTTAATAATAGAGGAGTTTGCTATTACCTCAGTTGCGTTGTGGCTGGTATGCCTCAGTCTCCTCAAAATCAACGTCCCCCCGGTGAGCGACTTGGCCCTGAAAAGTATGCTCGCTTAAGGGCAGAAGCAAAAGCCCCCTATCGAGGATTGCGGCAGTTTGTATATATCGCCTTTGGAATCTCAGGCTTGATTGGCGGATTCATTTTCCTGATGCAGATTGTTGCAGGTCAGGATGTGACGGCTACGCTCCCAAATTTTGCGCTCCAGATGGGCATTGTGGCTCTGATGGTTTGGCTTTTTCGGCTTGAGCAACGCAACGCTGAGAAGGATCTCGAAAAAAATGATTGGGATTGAGGATTTGCTATTCAAGCATGTATCCGCGATGTATGAGGCGGTGGCCATAACGCAGGCGGGGAGTGATGATGGCGCAAGTCTCTAACCACAGAGACACAGAGAACACAGAGCAATTTTGCTGCTCTATGTTTTCTAAGCGGGCTGTGTCGATGTGCTGCTGCGGTTCTATGCACTACGGCGTCCTAATGCCCGAATCCATTCCCATTGCTTCAGGGTTCTTACAAAAACTCGGCATCGATCTTCTGTAAGGCACGATCGACTTCATACCAGAGTTCTTTGTAGTCGGGAGCCGTCCGCAGGGCTTTGTTCAAATAGAGTCTGGCCTTATCGGTTTCGTGGGTGGCAATTAGGTAGTTGCCCCATTTGTAGTAGGCGATCGCCAACCACTGTCTCACTTCTCGGTCGTTGGGCAGGCGCTGTTGCAGTCCCTCTAGGAGGGCGATCGCTCTGGGAAAACGCCGTTCCTGCAAAAGTCGCTGTGTCTGATCGTAGGCATCCACCTTGAACTGGTAATCCGTTGGCAGAGTCTCAGGGTCGCGGCGAATGGTGGGCTTTTTGCGAGGCGTCGCAGCAGGCGGTGTGGCAGATGGGACGACGGAGGTGGCCTGAGGGCTGGTCGGAGGAGTGGCCTGAGAGGGGCGGGGCGATCGCGGTTGGCGCGGTTGGGGCGATCGCCGCGGCGCATCCTCACTGGCAGCCATTAGCAACTCGTAGGCGGCTGTGATTTGAATGAATTTCTCTTGAGCCTGCTGCCGATTATCAGGGTTGACGTCGGGGTGATACTTTCGCGCTAGCCGACGGTAAGAGGTTTTAATTTCCTCGTAGGAGGCTCCTCTCTGTAAACCCAATAGCCGATAGCAGGCTGCAAGCTCCATACTCTAACTGCCAGACTACCTCACATCACTCACAGCATCTTAGGCGTGTTGGGCGGCGGCCTGATCCTCAATCACCCGGTCAATTAGGCCATACTCCTTTGCCTCTTCCGCAGACATAAAGTAGTCACGGTCAGTGTCTTTCTCTATTTGCTCGATGGACTTGCCCGTATGGAACGCCATCAGCTCGTTCAGTTCACGCCGTACCCGCAGGATCTGCTTCGCTTCGATTTCAATATCTGTAGCCTGCCGACGACCCGTGCCCCCCAACGGCTGGTGGATCATGATACGGGAGTGGGGCAGAGCTAGCCGCTTACCTTTAGTACCCGCTGCCAGCAAAAAAGCCCCCATCGAAGCCGCAAGGCCAACACAGATGGTGACCACTTCTGACTTGATGTGCTGCATGGTGTCGTAAATGGCCATGCCAGCAGTGACCGAACCACCAGGTGAGTTGATATAAAGGTAGATTGGCTTGTTTTGGTCGTCGGAGTCCAGATAGAGCATATAGGCGACGATCGCATTGGCAATGCCATCATCAACTTCTTCTGCAAGGAAGATAATACGCTCTCGGAACAGCCGCTCGTAGATGCTAATCCACTGCTCGTAGGTGCTGCCCGGCAGGCGATAGGGGACACTGGGGATTCCAATTGGCATAGGTCTAGAGGAGAAGGTGAGGGAAATGGATAGATTAGTGATCTAAGTTAGTGATCTTTAGTGACCGGCAACGGCGGGGGCACCTTTGGTGCTTTCCAGAACGCGATCGATCAAGCCATATTCTTTTGCTTGCTGAGGCGTTAGGTAGAAGGTGCGATCCATGTCCTTGGCAATCTTTTCGATGGGCTGGCCGGTGTTTTCAGCCAAGATTTGACGGATCAGCGCTTCTTTCTCAAGGACTTCATCAGCGTTCACCAGAATGTCAGAGGCTTGCCCCTGGGTTCCCATCTGGGGATGGGCGAGAGCAATCATGGCGTGGGGCAGGCTGCTGCGCTTGCCTTTAGCACCCGAGGAAAGTAGGACAGCGGCCATCCCCATCGCCATCCCCATACAGATGGTAACGACTTCCGACTTGATGTGCTGCATGGTGTCGTAGATAGCCAACCCTGCCGTAATGGAGATCATGCCAGCAGTTATGTTGCCCATACCCGCTGCGACTGGGTCGCCCAAGGAATTGATATAGAGATAGATGGGCTTGTTCTGGTCTTGAGAGTCTAAATACAACATTGCGGATATCAGCGAATTTGCCACACCATCCGTTAGGGGTTGGTTAAGGAACAGAATTCGCTCCTGGCTCATGCGGGTGTAGATGTTGATCCACTGCCAGTATTGGCTGCCAGGAAGGTTGTACGGGACGCGGAGGATCTCGTCAACAGGCATGGAGATGAGGGAGATAAGGGGATGGATAGAGTAGGGGGCGATCGCCCTGAACTAGATCAACTAGATCAACTAAATCAAAGCTGGAATCTGCTTGGGTAGTTGCTTGGTGCTTTCCAGTACCCGGTCAATCAGGCCATACTCCTTAGCTTCCTGGGGAGTCATGTAGAACATTCGATCGGTATCTTTGGCGATCTTTTCAGGTGTTTGCCCTGTATTCTTCGACAGAATACTAAGCATGGCCTGCTTGTTTGCCAACACTTCTCTGGCCCGAATCTGGATGTCTGTTGCCTGAGCCTGACCCATGCCAGTGCGGGGTTGATTGAGCACAATAGTCGCGTGAGGCAGGCTAGCCCGGAAACCTTTCGTTCCTGCCGACAGAATCATCGCCGCTGTCCCCATTGCTTGACCAATGCAGATGGTGTGGACAGGGGGCTTGATGTAGCTCATGGTGTCGCAAATTGCGAAGGCTTCGGTCTCGTAGCCGATCGCATCGCCAGTGTACCAGGAGGTGCCAGTGGAGTTGATGTAGAAGAAGATGGGCTTTTCGGGATCGTCAAATTGCAGATAGAGCAACTGGGCAATGATGAGCTTGGTGACATCGACACCCATCTGCCGCTTGAAGTCATCCGAAGAAACGAGGGGCAACCCCAAATAAATAATCCGCTCTTTGAGCAGCAGTGAGGGGAGGTCAGGTGGGGGAGTGCGGAACGACGCGTCCCCATAGTAGGGAGACTGAACAGCCTTGATCGGTGAACTCATAGAGCTTAGTTGCCTAAAAAATGACCTGAGCAGTTGCGCTGGGGCTAACTACGACACTGGGTCTTGTTTTTACCATAGTAGCGTGAAGGGGAGGTGGAGAGGACGGAAAGCTAGTTCGGGAATTACGGGAATCTGGGGTAGGGCGATCGGCATACGGCAATCGTGCACAGATCTTGTCTTGCAAGCCTTGCAAGGGGGTAGCCCACCCTCCCAACCGGCTGCCACCCCCCCACTTCTTCTAACGTCAGTTCTGGTTAAGATCTAGTTAAGAGGGTTTTGGGGCACCGCGCTCGGTGCGGTGCAAAGGGGACATGCTCTCTACGTGACTGCCTCTCATCATGATGAAAACCGCTATATCCGCTATACATGGATTGAGATTGTGGGAGACCAGAGATACTATAATCAAAAGATCAGATCTCAAATCCTTGAGATTCTTGTCAGTCAGCGATGGAGCGCTGGGGGTGCGCTGTTTCCCCACAGTCTAGGAGGCAGTAAATAGGAGGCAGTAAATAGGAGGCAGCAAAGCGAGGGAGCAAGAGTTGGGGTGGAATAAATCTGAGATGCTAAGAGTTTGGGCGAATTGCCAAACGCCTCTGTATGATGGGCTAGGGTTTTCCTAGTCAAATGGCTCTTCTATTCTAACGATTGGCTGTGCCGGATTTCCCTTCGCTACGTCCAACCTATCGTGCGGCAAAGCTGCCTGACCAGCGGTGGCACATTGCTGTAGCGCACCCGCAAAAGGTGGCGATGCTGGCGGGGCGCACTGGCCTGGATCCGCTGTTGGCACAGGTGCTGTTGAACCGGGGGATTGGGTCGGCAGCAGAGGCCGAGGTTTTTATGGAGCCAGAGAAGCAGGTTTTGCCCTCACCGCTGGAGGAATTTCCCGACCTGCGGACGGCGATCGCCTTACTGATGGAGGCGATCGCCCACCAACACAAGATTGCCATCTGTGGCGACTACGATGCAGACGGCATGACCAGTACAGCCTTGTTGCTGCGGGCCTTGCGATCGCTCGGTGCCAGAGTCAATTACGCCATTCCCAGCCGCATGAGCGAGGGCTACGGCATCAACAACCGCATTGTTGAAGAATTCTATGCCGAGGGGGTGCGCCTCATCCTGACGGTAGACAACGGCATTGCTGCCATAGCGCCGATTGCTCGTGCCCGCGAACTGGGTATGGGGGTGATCATCACCGACCACCACGACATCCCACCCGAACTCCCGCCTGCCAATGCCATCCTCAACCCCAAACTGATTGCTCAGCAGTCGCCCTATTGGGGGGTTGCTGGCGTGGGAGTAGCCTACATCCTGGCTGTTAGTCTGGCCCAAAACTTGGGGCAAACCCAAGACCTCACTCGCCCCCTGCTGGAGTTGTTCACTTTGGGGACGATCGCAGACTTAGCTCCGCTGACGGGGGTGAATCGTCGCTGGGTACGGCGGGGACTGTCGCTGTTGCCGCGATCGCAGTTGGCAGGTGTGCAAGCCCTGATTCAGGTTGCTGGTCTAGGTAATGAGAAAGAGGCTTTGAAGCCGGAGGCGATCGGCTTCCGACTTGGCCCCCGGATTAATGCCGTTGGTCGCCTTGCAGACCCCCAGATCGTGATTGAGTTACTCACGACGGATGATCCAGGGGTTGCCTTGGCTCAGGCAATGCAGTGCGAACAAGTGAACCAACTCCGGCAGCGGTTGTGCGAGTTGATTGAGCAGGAGGCGATCGCCTGGTGTGAGCAAAACCAGTTTGACCTGCAAGACGACCGGGTGTTGGTGGTGGTGCATCCCGGCTGGCACCACGGCGTGATTGGAATTGTCGCCTCTCGCCTAGTAGAACGGTATGGCGTACCTGTGTTCATCGGCACCTACGAAGACGACGACCAGCAGGAAATTCGTGGTTCAGCACGGGGGATTCCTGAATTTAACGTGTTTGAAGCGCTGCAGTGCTGCGGCGATCTCTTAGAGAAATTTGGCGGCCACAAAGCAGCAGGGGGGTTCACACTCAAGGCGGAGAATTTGCAAGAAATGCGATCGCGCCTCCGCATTTTCGCTAACCTGCACCTCCAACCCCAACACCTGAAACCCCTGGTCAATGTTGATGTGCAGGCTTCCCTCCGGGATCTTGACCTAGACCTCTACGAACAAATTGACCATCTGCATCCCTGTGGCATTGAGAACCCTGACCCCGTGTTTTGGACACCCGATGTTCGTATTGTCGAGCAAAGCACGTTGGGGCGCGATCGCAACCACCTCAAACTCATCGTCGCAGAGGAGGGCGAGGAAGTGGGGATGAAAGCGATCGCGTGGCGCTGGGGCGAGTATTTCCCCCTGCCCAACCGGGTGGATATCGCCTACAAATTGCGCTTGAATGAATGGAATGGCGATCGCAGTGTCGAGTTAGAACTGGTGGGAGTCCGTTTGCCCTTGGCACAAGCGGCGGAAAGTCCAGCGGTTGAGCCAGAAAAACCAGCGCCGGTAACCGTGATCCCGGTAGACTCCCCTCCGCTAAAGGCAACGCCTACTCCTGCCCCACCAGTTGCAACGGCAGTGATTGAGGAGATCGTTGAGGAGCTGCTGGAAGAGGGTATGCAGGAGGGGGCTGACTACGGTGCGATCGCTCCTGTCGGCAATGAGTCTGACCTCAATGGAGCGGAGTCACCCGAGTCGTTACCCAAGGCAGAATTTTATTACAACAGTCGCAAGTACACCTGCAGCTTGGCGGCCCTAGAGGACGTGCGAGAGCTGCGGATCCGTAACCCCGATGGATTGGTGCTGGCGGTACATCCCCACCAGAAGCGGGGACTGTTGGGCAAGCGCCGCGAGGAAGCGCAGGAAGTGGACATTGCCCATCCGCATTTTTATAACCTGATCCGGGCTGCGTTGAATGCTTTGCAGATCGCCGACCTGTCAGAACTGCTAAAAAAAAAGATCGACTGCTAAAGGAAAAGGATGAGCAGATCGATCATTTACAGCAACAAATTCAGTTATTACAACAACAACTGGATCAACTGACTACGGAGCAACAGCAGCATTTTGAGATGCTCCAGTCCGACATCCAACAACGAGAACTGGCAATTCAACACCACGAAACGCAGATTTTAAAATTACAAGCACAGATTCAGCAGGCTATCCCTGAGGTGGATGAGGAAGAAATTAAGCGATCGCTCAAAAAACACCTAGGAAATTCTGTCTGGTTTTGCCTCGACCAACGTAGTCAGAGAGATTTAGTAACGGCCTACAAACACGATTTCCTCATTCGCGCTGACGATTTCACCGCCGATGCTTCCGATTTCTCAGAAGCCGGAATTCGTCTGGGCTTTGTCGCTGAACGAGAAGTCGTTCAGCCCTTTTTCAAATCCCTGCGAGAGTTTCTGATCAATAATGGGCACGTGGATGAGATTGCCGGGTTAATGCTGAGTAACAATAAAAAGTTTACGCTGGGGATGATGCCTGCGTTGATCGCAGAACAATGGACAACATTTAAGGAATCTGCGTTAAAAAAACGCAGTCAGTCCAACAATCTGGAATTATTTGGGACGGTTTCCTACGGACAACAGGTGAGTGAGAGCGATCGCACTCAAATTCAACAATTCCTTCAGTCCTGGGAACACCCCCTTGGCCCTTGGCTACTCAACCACCCCACGCAAGCCGCCTCTGCCATTGATCAAATCAATAAACTCCGCAACATCTGCGCCCATGCAGAAGACATCTTGCACCGCTGGCAGTTTGATTTCATGGCTGCCCTCATTGTCGGTGATGACGACCAACGAGGCATCTTGCAAGAAATCTTCTCGAGTCGAAAATAGTTTGGTCGAAACAAGTTCAACCTGAATTCGGAATACGCTAAAAACCGCCTAACCCGAGTTGACATTAACCTGAACTGACGTGAGTTCAACTCATGGCTTGCTCGAAAGCAGTTTTAGACTAACGTAAATTCGGGATAGGCTGAAACCCTTGCTTTTCCGTGCGCGGCGCGCACGGAAAAGCAAGGGTTTTGGGTCACCGCGCTCGGCGCGGTGACCCAAAACCCGCTTAACTAGAATTGACGTTACAGTAAGCTCAATTGGATTCCATATTTTTCAGGGTCTTCCTTGGTGCGAGCAGACTGCTTGCGTTTAGAGATGCGGTGAGGACGGATCTCAACATGGGCAACAAACCAGCTACGGAGGGCGATCGCCTCCTCTAGGTCAAGCTGCTCCAGTGCTAGCGCCGCTGGAAATAAAGGGAGGTGAGTCGCCTGGGCCCAACCAACTTCGCTCTTAAATTGTTCTGCCCCAAACGGCATCAAAGAGGCTGGCAAAGGAGCCAGATGGGGCAAAATATTGTCCTGGTTTAAAAACGTCTGCCGCTGCCGTTCCAGTTGTTTGACGCGCCGCTGCCGGGCAGCCTTGTAGGTCAGAATGGGCGGTGGATAATCCTTTAAGCGGGGGGGAAGACCCAAGTCTGCTGGTGTAAGGTGTGCGACTTCGGGCACCCATTGTTTAATAAACAACCCTTCAGGATCACAACGGTCAACCGCACACTGTTCTGGACTGTAAATGCGCGTCCAGGTCTTATCCACACAGTGGGTCACCCCTGCCTGCATGGCCCATTGATAGTGGTCGATCGGGCAATCGCCATCAATCAGGTGGCGCATAAAATGGAGCGCTCCCCAACGCCAGTCCATGCCCAGCAAGTTACTCAAAAAACTGGCATAAATAGCGCGACTACGAAAATTCAGTTGCTTCCACCCTCCGGTTGCCTGAAGACAGCGGGCTGCAGCATCAATCATCGGGAAGCCTGTCTCGCCCCGTCTCCAGGCATTGTACAGGTCTTCGTCAAACTCCCAACCGTCTTCGTCAAACACTTGGTAGAGCGATCGCACCTCTAGCTGTGGGAGGTAGCGAAACCGCTGGGCAAAGCCGCTGCCCCAGCGCAATCGCGCAATGAACTGTTGCCGACTGCGCTGCACCCGTTTGTCCTGGGCATCTTCCAGGGTGGCTTGGGTGGTTTGGAAACACTCTCGTATGGAGATCACCCCAAACTTGATGTAGGGACTCAACCCCGAAGTGGCTTCTGCACCAGGGTAGGACAGTTGCCAGTAGTAGCGATCGCTCTTTTCCGATAGAAATTCTTGCAAGGTCTGCCGCGCTGGCGCAGTGCCACCCGGAGGAATGGGCTTGCCGTCAGCCACCAGCCCCAACTCCTGTAGGGTTGGTATGGGGTCACTGAGTACGCTCTCTGGCACCTGCACCCGCTGAGGCGCAGGCACTTGGTCTGCCATCATGTCAGCAAACCATCGATCGCGGTAGCGGGGATAGGGAATGAGGTCGGGGGTTGTCCCCGGTGGCTCAAACCAGCGAATTTTCATGCGTGCGCGGGCCAAGGCATCGTTCAATCGAGCATCACGCACCCGTCCATAGATCCGCTCAAAATCTACGTAAGCGTAGATACCATCTGCCTGGGTTGCACGGATCAGTTGTGGCAGGATTTCCACCGGGTCGCCGTGGCGCAAGATAAGCCGCCCGCCGCGATCGCGCAAGTCCTGATCGAGCGATCGCAGACACTCCAACATAAAGGCGACCCGCGCCACAGCAGTTTCTGGATGAAAGAGCAAGGCGCGATCGAGGATAAAGACAGGAATCACTGCCCCCCGGAGCGCCGCCCGGTAGAGCGGTGCGTGGTCATATACCCTCAGATCGCGACGAAACCAGACGATGGTACAGTTCATGCACAAGCGTTACAACCAGCTTCTGCCTCCTAATGTAACGTGAATTCAGGATAAGCTGAACTGATGTTAATGCAATACGAAATCTGTATGTAAAGTAGCAGTTGGTTGTGGTGCAAAACGTGCGCGCTGCACACTTTTACACCACAACCAACTGACTTAATCACTAACAGAATCAGTACAACTGGAGTTTGGGCTATTTTGACTAACTGCGCACGGAGACGCACTTTCAGAGAGCGGTTTCCGATGCGTATCATTGAACGCATAGTGCTATGCACTTTATACTTAATAAACCTGCACGCTGCTACATTAGAAAATCTGAAACGTCAGTATACAAGTATTTCAGATCTTCTGATGTGATTTAGTCCAACCTCTAGGAAGGGCGTGAAGCCCCCCAAGCACTTAGAGTTTTACCGGTGAAGCTTGCGTTTCAATATTCGTTACTCGTGGTTCCAGGCTGGGCAATCGCAGCGTTTCTCTAACCAAGTCAGCGTGCTCTCCCATGGGCAGAATTGTAAACTGTTGATTGAGCAGGTCAATCGCTTCACCTAAAGTTGCTAGTTTTTTGTAGGCCGGTAACTTCATACCAGGAAAGAAGGACAATTCAGGGACATCCTCACAGCCTAGGAAGTCTACTGGATGAAGCAATAAAGAAGGTTGAATTCCAAAGACTTTGCACATCCAGAGAGCAGTTTTGAAATAAAGCATTGCCAGTGCTTTTGAAAAACTACTCAGGTAGAGAATATACGTAAAGTGAATTGGGATTTTGAACACTGGCATTGTGGTAACAGGAATTTCAATCAATGCTTGAGGACAATCCATTTTCCACCAAAAAGGCTTGAGAGGCTGTAAACCATCTCGAAAACTCCCGTATAAGGCTTTGCGCTTTTCCCGCTCCTCCTTACTTAAGTTACTAGTCATGAAATAGTAGGCACGCGCGATTGGCCCCAAAAATGTGGGGAATGTAGAAGCGTCGTAGCGATATCCGCGTCGTGCTAGAACTTGCAGCAATGAACAGGAGTAACTAAAGCCTGGGCCGCGAAAGCCAATTGGGCGCACTCCCGTCACTTCTTCGATGACCTGTTCAGCCCGAGCGACTTCTTCGTTAATCTCCTTTTCGGAGTATAAGTGTAGCCACGACTCATGATGGAAGGAATGGTTACCAATTTCATGACCAGCCTGGGCGATCGCTCTGATTGCCCTATGATTCTTTTCCAGAGCAACATCTTGACCAACCAGAAAAAAGGTAATAGTGAGGTCACGTTCCTTGAGAAAGGCTAGAGCACGCGGGACTGCCAGATCCAGGTAAGACGGAAATAATTCCCAACCAGAATCACCATGAATTTTGAGATAAGACCACAGATTATCCAAGTCAAGAGAGAGGCTGGCAACAGGCTTTGCTTCTATCATAGGTACTGATTCTGATAACTCAATAAGTAGGAGATATCTGACTTAGCGACAAATTCTTATCTTGATTTAGAAGGTTGATGGAGACCTATAGCGATGTGGAAGTCAGCCAATCTATCGTTATGCTATAGAAAGCCGTGCTCAAAGAATTCAGTCACATGCCTAACAACCGCGTTATTGTTAGAATTATCGCGAAGAAACTGAGAAGTATTAAGAACAAAGAAATCTTTGTTTGCAGCAGTCACTTGTGGAACAATTTGAGAATAGTTGAGCACCTGCATCGGTTGAACCTTGGTTGCACGATTGATATGGACAGACAAAACATCCTCTTCCTTTAGATCAGGAAACATGGAGCGAATTCCCGAGGCAAACTGTCTTTTGATTTCCTCATTTGGCTGTTGCAAAAGTGGATCATCTGAGGGAATGTACTTAGGTAAGTAGGTGATATGAAAGCCCGCTGTTTCTTCTAAAGCAACTATGTTACTCATACCAATCACCCCAGTAAAGGGAATCTGCTGATCGGCAATGTTAACAATATAGAATGGGACAAGAGGCTTACGAGTAATTAGCACCATGCAAATTACTCCTAAATAATCTATGGGGTTATCTTGCTTTGAAAGATGAAACAACTCCCGGGCAGCAACACGTTGGAGAATATTGACAGGTCCAGTAAAGAAAACTTTGTCGAAGTGCTCTTTCGTACCACTGTGTTCAATTAGCAATCCACCATTAGGGGCAGGCCCAATGTACTCAACAGTCACTCCAGTACGAATGTTACCATTAGCCTGGTGAATGAGTGTGGCTAGCCGCTCGAAAACAGTTTTATAGCCTCCCTGAACATAACCAAGCTGTTCTTTACTTAGGGAAGAATCACGGGCTGAAAAAAGACGTTTGATGTAAGACCAGATAAAAACTGCTGAAACTCGCTGATAGTATTCACCAAGCTTTGCGCGTAATAGAGGTTCCCAAAACTTTTCGTATGTACTGCGACCAGACAGACGAACCAGCCAATCTTCAACGGGGATCTGTTCAAGTTTTCTCCAATTATTAATGCGTGAGCCGTAGAGCAACGTGAACGCAAGTCTTACCTTGTCTAGTAAATTCAGCGCTGGAAAACGAAGAAACTCAATTGTGTTACTGACTGAATAATATTTACGATTTGCGTAAAAGCCCGTCAGTGTTTTTTGCCACCTCAATTGCTCGCCCAAGCCAATTTCTCTCAACAAACCAATGAGGTGCTGATCAGAAGGCAGGATGACGTGATAGAACCGATCCCACACGAAGGGGCCATAGTCATGATGAGTTGCTAATCCACCTAATTGCGGTGCACTTTCAAACACAGTTACTTGGTGACCCTGCTTGGAAAGACGATAGGCAGTCGTCAATCCCATCATTCCTCCACCGATGATCGCAATATTCATTTCTCAAAAGATCTCACGTAAATGATTGACGGAATTCAAATAAGAAATTCACTGGTTGTGAAGTCAGATTATGTCTTGTGAAGCGCACGCGATGCGTACGCTTCACAGGAAAACTGCTACTTTATGACCAGATTTCGTAGGACGTCAAGAGAGAAATAACTATCCTGTCTGCTTTGAAGAACTGCGAACGATAGTCAATGACTGAGTGAAACCCAAACCTATATCGAAATCCGTCAAATACGAAATCGAAATCGCACAGTAGCAGGAACTACTTCCGAGATGATGACTTGTAGATTGATGTGCCCAGATAGAAGAGTTCCTCGAAATAACTCTTATTCTGCATCGACAGAACACCCAGCCCAAAAAGCTGAATCCCTAACATTAGCGTAATGCCGCCAATGACAAATGAGTGAGGAGATTGCTGGAATGCTGCTGCAACCGCTGCTGAAACTGCTGTGTCAAAATTTTCAAAGGAAGTCTGCTGCACCAGTCTGTGGTAATGATTCCAGCAATGAATGAGCGCCCAAGCATTTGAGTAGAGAGCGATCGCGAAGAAGAAAAGACTTGGGAGCACAAAAAACATGACCGGACGGAACAAAAATCCAAAGAACCCGATAGACCAAGTGTGCTTCAGGATTTTCATCGTTGTCATGCTTGACTTACGACGTTTTGACCTTGGAACATCTGTTTGAGGAATCCACCGGAGATGAGCTGGAATTTCTACAACTCTCGCCTCCAACAAGGTAGCTTTGTGAAGGATTTCAGGATTGATGTCCATCCCTTTAGATCTCAGGTTGAGGCTTCTGAGGAATTCAGCATCGTATACCCTAGCCATGCCTGTAATGCTAGTGAAGTTTCCTTTTGTTGTAAAGGAAAGAAACCAGTTGGCACAGACACTCAACAACAACCGAAAGAAGGGAACATTGGAAACCTTACCCCCTTTCATGTAAGGAGAGGCAGTAACGATCTTTGCATGGGTTTGACGAATTTTATCTAACAACCGCTCGACATGCTCCGGAGCGAAGCTCAGATCCATATCCAGAACGATAATATATTCACCTTCACACCGTTCAAAACCAGTTCTGAGCGCCTGACCCATGCCAAAATTGGTTGGGTGATGGGCAACTTTAACATTCTTCCGAGTTCTTGCAAACGCCTCAGCAAGCTCACCCGTATTATCGCGACTTCCATCGTTAACGATCACCAACTCCCAACGATATTCAGTTTCAAGGGACTCCATGTAGTCGCAGAGGATTGCCAGGTTCTTCTCAAGGATGAGCGCCTCATTGTAGGCTGGTGTAACGAGTGACACTAGTGGCTTAGCTTCCTCAGGGATGGACGATGACCTTGAAGACCGAGCAAGTACAGTATTAACCAAAGTAGTTTCCTCCCAGAAATATCATCTTTTACAGCAAATCGCTATACAACTAACAGTCGGGGACGAGACTCCTCAGACACCTAAATCGGTAGCAAAAACTGCAGGCGCAATTGGAGACGAGAACCTAGTCGGGGACGAGACTCCTCAGACACCTAAATCGGTAGCTTTTCCTGCAAGCTTGCGTTAGCTCTACCAAGCTTGCGTTAGTTCTATAAAGAAAACAGTGGTTTAGGCGACTCAGCAAAAATATTTGTAAGTTCTGCTTTCTGTAAATTTCACTCACTATATAGGGCTAATCCCACGACTGCAATGTACCTAAAAACTCTGACTCCGAAATCTTACGGATAACAGACTGCCCACTCTTCTGAATCATTTGAGTTGGCAATGAGTTGGCAAGATGGGCAAAGCAGTGCATATCCATATATCCATCTCTTCTACTGTTCTCAATCTATAAGCGATCTATGAGCGTACTACGCTTTGCCCAGGGTGAAAGGTAAAAGCTGCTTCAGCGCTCTTGCATATTGCTGAAGAAACAAACTTTATGAACAACGAACCACTGACCTCGTTCAGATTAGGCAATGCTAACACCATTAAATGCTAACACCATTAAATTCCATAAATCCCAACAACCCTTTTCCTCCGTGAATCTGACCTGTGGCAAAGAGCGAAACCTGAGAGGCATCCGAAAATCTACGGAAACTTATCAAATAGAGATAATTCATTGGGTAAGAGAAAGTCCAGATGCACTGGAGTTTTTCATATAAGCTTCACAATTTCTTGGGTTACTTTCTGAATTACAGAGCCTCTACCCTAGACATGGTGATATGTAGCTGCTTACAGTGGTGTGGCCTGTGACCACACCACTCACCCCCTTAACCAGCAGAATCTTGTGCTACGTGACTGTCTCTCATCAATAGGAAAACCGCTGCAGTCTACTTGAGGTGTCTACCGCTACTTCTTAGCGCCCTTCCTTTGCGGGACACTGATTGAACAGCGCTTACCAAGTTCATATTAAGAGAGAGAAAACATCTTGCAAGAGAGTTGTCGGAGGGCTACTTTAGTGGCTGCCCCCCCTTTGAAGAACTTTGTCGAACAAATCCGGACCATATTTTGTAGATTTTCAATAAAGATTTAATAAAGAAAATTAATCTCTCTTGAACTTGATCGGTTCAGAATGCTAATAGTCTTCAGTAGGAATACTTGGTAGTGCCCTTTCGTAAAGGACAGAGAAAATAGCCTAAAATTGGCAGCCTCTTGCTGCAAAGCCTTCAAAATTGCCCGATTATTCTCCATCCTTTAAGAAATGGGACTACCGAATACTTAAAAGTTTTCTGCTGTGACCGGTGGTTTTCCAGAAGTGTCGTGCGGTTACTTAGCTGAATATTGGCAAAAGTTGTCTTTGTGGGAGCTAGGATTTTCTCCACGCAAGATCACAAGGGGGGCAGACGGTTTTACTGGATATAGGTTCGGTCAAGCTCAGGTAATTTTTAGAAAATTGTCATTCAGATCTAGTGGGGTTTAAGTCCTTGAAATCGTTTTGTTATGCTAGGGTGCAGCTTGTGGAGTATTGCGGAATGAAGACTTGACAGCAGTGTTTTGCTTAGTCTCTGAACAGGCTTACGGGCAATTTGCTGCTGCTCATGGAAAGTTCCACCGTACTTAAGTCCAGTGTTACGGGGGAAATGGATTTTATTAGAGGGCGTTGGAAAAATCCTATGGAGCAGCTTGAACTACCTTGATCACAGATAAATTGTTACTCAGGAATAGGGGTTTCAAGGATCGAAGAATCCGTACAGGTAGCTCTTGCTCCTCAAGCCTACTCCTTTTAGAGCATCTTCTTGAGTTCTGTGTTTTGTATATCTTCTTAAATTCTGTGTTTTGTAGATTCTGTGTTTTGAGTCTACTGTTTTAAGTCTATTGAGTCATTAGTTTATAAGACTCTAGTTAGATTAATCTAAGGATTGATCCTGTCGGAGCACTTCGTATTTTCGTGAGGGTGTTTTTCTGATGAGAGTGCTCTCTACGTCTAAAAGCGAGTTCAACTCCTAGTGGATTCACCTCCTGTGAACTAGTGGATTGGTTTGATGATGCACTTGTGTGTACTGTCTAGAGTATTCATCTTTGGTCATTGCACATTTTCTAATCAGAAAATGCGCAGAGAGGAAGCTTTACTTTTAGTCATTGCATATTCCTAGAAGAGGAAACTTCATGACAAACCTACATTTGCGGGATGAAGTTAAAAACTCTGTTGTCGAAGGTATCCTCAATGAAGGGAAGAAAGCAACAGAGGAAGTAACCTCCGCAAAAACCAAAGTTGACGCTGAGCAACTTTCCCCCAGATTAGATAGCTATCACCCATCAGTCAATTCTATTTCTAAAAGGTTGATCGATATTGGTATTAGTTTGATTGGATTGTTAATTCTAGTCATTATTTTTCTTCCAATTGCGATCGCCATTAAGTTGGATAGCTCTGGACCGATTCTTTATCGTCAAGAACGCTGTGGACTAAAGGGAAAGCGTTTTAAGATGTATAAGTTCCGCACGATGGTCAATGGTGCAGAGCAACTCAAGAAACTTGTGAAAAATGAAGCAGAGGGGCCAATTTTTAAGAGCAAGAGCGATCCTAGAATTACCCGCGTCGGTCGGTTCTTGCGACGCAGTAGCCTGGACGAGTTTCCCCAGTTTTGGAATGTTCTTCTAGGTGAGATGAGCTTGGTGGGAACTCGCCCCCCAACGCCTGATGAAGTGTCGCACTACTCTGAAGAGCACTGGCGGCGACTAGACGTCAAGCCAGGATTAACGGGTGAGTGGCAAGTGAGTGGGCGTTCACATATTTCCAATTTTGAGGATATCTTTAGTCTTGACATGAAATATCAGCATCAGTGGACGCCTGCTCGTGATCTAATGATTATTGCGAAAACAGTTTTGGTTGTCTTAAGAGGGGTAGGTTCTTACTGAAACGTGTGATCACTTCAGTAACGGGAATAGGATGCAAGATTAAATCACTCCCTGTTGCAAGAGCAGGCCGCGCCCGGTGCAGTACTGCAAAACCCTCGCTTTCCGATGCACGCCGCGCACGCAGGAGCGAGGGTTTCAGCTTATCCGGAATGCATGCTAAAAAGGGTTTTGTGGCCCCCCCGCTGCGCGGGGTTTCCCACAAAACCCTTTGTTCTAACCTGTGCGTGTAGCACTATATTAGTGTGTTCAAGCCTGATCGTATTGGTTGGCTCTAGCGTAATCGCCCAATGAGTAACAAACCGTTTTCAGCGAATCAATCGCTTGTTGCTCTAAGTGACTGTCGGGAATGGCCCGGGCAACGGAGAGGCGTTGTTCGTAGCAATCCAATGCTCGCTGAAAATCACCTAAAGTTTCGTAGATCACGCCTAAGCTTTCGAGTGCCTGGGCAGCGTTGCGGTGGTCTCGCAGTTGATAGGCTAGTTCTAAGCGCTGGTGCTGATAAATGACGGCACGATCGTTGTCGCCTAGGGTGTAGCAAGCACTGGCCAAGTTCTTCAGGATCTGCATCTCAAGCGGCTGGTCTTCCAAGTGTTGCGCGATCGCCAGCAATTGCTCATAGCAGTGGATCGTTTGACCATAGTTTGCCAGGGCATGGTGAGCATTCCCCAAGTTCCGCAGCACTTGGCTCTCGACTTGGGGATCTTCTAATTCACGGGCCAACGCCAGGCTCTCCTCGTAGTAGGCGATCGCCGTTGGACAGTCGCCCAGGGCTTTATAGGCCATGCCCAGGTTATTCAGCGCTGCCATTTCACCTCGACGATCGCCGATTTCTCGTGCCACATCCAGGCTTTGTTGCTTGTACTCAATTGCCTTGGGTAGATTGTTGAGGTGGCGATAGGCGTTGCCCAAGTTGCCTAGTGCTTGCCGTTCAGTGCGACGGTCGAGGGTCTGACGGGCGATCGCTAGGGCTTCGTGGGAGGCGGCGATCGCTTCCCCATAATTACCCAGGGCATAGTAGGTCAGCCCCATGCCGCTTAACGCTCTGGCCTCACCTTGAGCATCCTCTAGGGCACGGAAACTCCGCAACACTCGCGTGAAGTACTTCAGGGACTTGTCATAACTGCGGATCTGGTAAAGCTCGATTGCCTTCTCCAGCAAGGCATCTAGTTCCGCCTTGTCTAACCCGGCGGGGCCAATCTCTGTTTGCTCCCAGAGGCGTTCTACTGCCGGAACAAAGGTTCCCCGATGGCTGTCAAATGGTTCTTGCATAAAGACTGTCTCCGTATGGCTTGGTCACTCCCTGTGGTCTTAGGAGACCTTGGTCTGCACAACTTGCCCGACCAACCTGAAAGAGAGCAAAGGGGGTTTCGGAGTCCATGTTGCGAGATGACCAGGCTGTGTCGGCAACAATGAATGAAAACGATACAAATTAGTATCTTTTTTACCCTTCAAGCCTGTCACAGCGGGATCGCTAGAACCCAGGGTAAAACCTCTGAAATTAGGGTAATTCGCAAGATGAAATTATGAATAATTTCCGTATTTATACGGGCAATCACTGTTAAAAAGTATTGATTTTTCTTCGGGATGAGCAAGTCCGACGGCGAGTGCATCCAACGAGCAGTTCGCCCCTGCTCTACCCATGCTCTATTAATTACTTAACGTGACTTAACGTGAATTCCGGATCAGCTAACACCCTTGATGTTCCGTGCGCGTCATGCACGGAACATCAAGGGTGTTGGGGCACCGTACCGAGCGCGGTGCTCCAACACCTTTTTAACCAGAACTGACGTTACTTACGCTCTATTAATATGGAGCCCGCCTATAAAGTGGCCGTTTTTTTGTTGGTGAAGCGCCCGCGCAACGGGCGCTTCACCAACAAGACAAGCGATTCTACAACCCATGAAGTTGGTATGGGGAGGTATCGGCCAGTCTAGTGGTGTAGTGTTAGCCTGAAAGGAGAGGTTTAGCAATTGCGGTGACTGCTTTGTTTGACGCTGAGCGTTTGCTCTTCACGCCTGCCCAGCCAGGATTAGATGCGATTCCTGTGGTCTTTGCGTTTCCCAACGCATACTCCGTTGGGATCACCAGCTTGGGATATCAAGTTGTCTGGGCAACACTGGCTACTCGCGCCGATCTTCAGGTGAGCCGCCTGTTTACCGATGCCCAGGAATCCTTGCCGAGCCATCCCGAATTGCTGGGGTTTTCACTCTCCTGGGAGCTCGATTATGCCAACATCCTGGCAATGCTAGAGCGCTTGGGTATCCCTATTCGTGCTGAGGAACGTGGGGATGACTATCCGCTGGTGTTTGGGGGGGGGTCGGTGCTGACAGCCAACCCAGAACCGTTTGCTGCTTTCTTTGATGTCATTTTGCTGGGAGATGGTGAAACCCTGGTGGATGACTTCATCACCGCGTTTCATCAGGTGCGGGGAGCAGAACGCTCGGAACAACTCAAGCATTTGGTGCAGGTGCCGGGGGTATACGTACCATCGTTGTACGACGTGACTTACGCGGATGATGCCAGGGCGATCGCCTCTGGTGCAGGTAGCGGGTGCATTCGGGCGATCGCTCCCAGCGATGCTGCTATCCCACCTGTAGTCGAGAAGCAGACCTATCGGGGCAACGTCCTGTCTGCATCGACAGTGGTGACGGAGAAGGCCGCTTGGGAAAATATTTACATGGTGGAAGTGGTGCGCAGTTGCCCAGAGATGTGTCGCTTCTGCCTCGCCAGCTACCTGACGTTGCCGTTTCGCACCGCCAGCCTGGAAGGGTCGCTGATCCCCGCCATTGACCGAGGGCTGGCGGTGACCCATCGTCTGGGGCTGCTGGGAGCCTCTGTGACCCAGCACCCTGAATTTGACATGCTGCTCGATTACCTTGACCAGCCCAAGTATGATGACGTGCGCCTCAGCATTGCTTCTGTGCGGACGAATACCCTGACGCAAAAGCTGGCGCGATCGCTCGTCAAGCACGATACCCGTTCTGTCACTATCGCGGTGGAGAGTGGCAGCGATCGCCTGCGACAGGTGATCAACAAGAAACTGGAAAACGAAGAGATTGTTCAGGCGGCAGTCAATGCAAAGGCCGGTGGCTTAAGTGCGATGAAGCTGTACGGGATGGTGGGGGTGCCAGGGGAACGACCAGAAGACCTAGAGGCCACCGTTGCCATGATGCGATCGCTCAAGCAGGCAGCGCCCGGTCTGCGCCTGACGCTGGGCTGCAGCACGTTTGTCCCCAAGGCTCACACGCCCTTTCAGTGGTTTGGCGTGAATCCAGAGGCCGAGAAGCGACTGAAGCTGCTGCAAAAGCAACTGCGTCCCTACGGCATTGATTTTCGTCCTGAAAGCTATAACTGGTCGGTGATCCAGGCGTTGATCTCGCGCGGCGATCGGCGTTTGGCGCTGCTGTTGGAGCGGGTGCGGCACTACGGGGATTCTCTAGGCAGTTATCGCCGCGCCTTTAAGGAGTTGCGGGGGCAGGTGCCTGACCTCGACTACTATGTGCATCAAGACTGGGCGCTAGATCAAGTGCTCCCCTGGGAACACCTGCGCGGCCCTTTGCCCAAAGCCACGTTGGTGAAGCACCGCGAGAGTGCGATCGCCCTTATGGAGGCCAAGCAGGATGCCGATCTAACCGATGCGGACGTGTTAGCATCCCAGTTAGCGTCCCAACCATCAGAGGCGATGCCCTCTTTGCACTAATCGCAAGTCACCTTTTGCCGATGTAGCTCTACAGGCATAGGCTAGGACAAAGCGCGTTTTCCGTCATGAGCACGTAGCGCCATACATAAATGGCAGGTAACCGTTCAACCCGTCCACCCTGCAGGCAGCAAGCTACACCCTTAAATTTCTCTCCCATCTTTGGGCAGCTTTACCTGCGCGAGACGCGCCCGCAAAATCAAGGGCTTCAGGTTCTCCTGAATTCACGTTATACAGAATCCGTCTGTAAAGTAGCAGTTTATCGTGGTGTAAAACGTGCGCTGCGCGCACGTTTTACACCACGATAAACCGACTCAATAACCAATGGAGTCGGTATTAGTTGCCAATGCAGACAAAACATCACAGCGGGGAGTAACACTTAGTGCTGTTCCCCGCTGTGGTGATCTATAGACTTTGCGCCAGAAACGCAAGTTGCAATTCCTTACCGCAGTTGTAGCGTTTTGGGCTGGTCAAACATATGGATGGTATCGACAAATCGAGCCGTTTTCGACTGACTCGAAATCACCAGGCTTTGAGTACGAGCGCCACCGTGGAAGTAGCGAACACCCTCCATCAAGGTGCCGGGGGTAATACCGCAGGCGGCAAAGAGAACCGTCTCACCAGAGGCGAGTTCTTCGGTTTCGTAGACCTTATCGGGATCGGTGATATTCATTTCTGCCAGGCGGGCCAAGTTGCCTTCCTTGGTCATGTTGGCCCACTCTTTCGTCTTCACGACAGCGGGGTCATATACCAGTTGGCCCTGGAAGTGACCACCCAGACAGCGCATTGCCGCCGCAGAAATCACCCCTTCGGGAGCAGCCCCAATCCCCATGAGGGCATGGGTGTTGGTTCCAGAGAAGGCGCAAGAAATGGCCGCCGAAACGTCACCATCGGTGATCAGGCGGACGCGAGCACCAGCTTCACGGATCTCCCGAATCAGGTCATCGTGGCGCTCGCGCTTCATCACAACGACCACCAATTCATCAATAGCACGATCGAGGCACTCTGCCAGGATCTTCAGGTTTTCCGTGGGAGACTTGCGGATGTCAACCTTGCCCTTAGCCGCCGCAGGAGCCGCTAGCTTGTTCATGTAGAAGTCTGGCGCATTAAACAGGCCCCCCTTCTCGGAGATGGCCAGCACTGCCATCGAACCGGGTTGACCATAGGCACAGAGATTTGTTCCTTCGCAGGGATCAACTGCGATGTCAATTTCAATCAGTTCATCGGGGTTGCAGAAGTCCTTTGCGTTAGGTTGGGTGCAGATCCCGACTTCTTCACCAATGTAGAGCATAGGTGCTTCGTCCCGTTCGCCCTCCCCAATCACAATGCGCCCCCGCATATGGATCTTATTCATTCGCTCCCGCATGGCTTGCACTGCCACTTCGTCGGCAGTATTTTTGTCGCCCTTGCCCATCCAGCGCGCAGAAGCAAGTGCGGCCTGCTCTACCACTTCGATAATCTCTAAACCGAGCGTTGTCTCCAGCATTCGCCCCTCCAAACTGCTCAAAATCGTTTATGATGCGGCCTCTACCACACGTCTAAAAGTTTATCAGAGTGTGGGGATCGCAAAGAAAAGGGGACAGGATCTTTCTCTGAGCTAGAGAGCAGTGTTAATCCATCAGGTGTTGAGGTGGTAGGGCAAGAGTTGGCTAACCTCAAGCAGTTCGTCTCCGTATGGTTGTAAGCGAATTGATACGAGTTTTTGTTGCTTCTACGGAGATTATGGGAATGATGAAAGCGTCAGGGTTGGTATTCGTGTTGATTTGCATGTGTCTCTGACCGATGGAATTCCCTCAATTCTCTAACGTTACTGCAATGACCAGCCTCTCCAGTTTGAAAGACAAGTTGCAAGTTTCAACCTATCAGTGGCTCGACCGTTTCAACATTGGAACAAAAATTGGTTTAGGGTATGGGCTGGCTTTGGGAGTTTCCATACTAGGCACCCTGAGTGGCTTGTTGATCAGCCATCACATTCAGCAGCAGGCCAAATTGGAGCAAGATACTGCCGATCTCAAGCTTGAACTGGCGCAAGAGTTTAAGCTGGCATTGTTGAGTGTGCGATCGCGCGAGTTGCAACTATCAACTCTCCTCACCCAGCCTGAACTGCTGGCAGTAAAACAATCGCTGCTACGGGATCGCATTGATCGGCTTGAGGCATTGCTCCTGCGGTTTCAAATCTTTTTGCATCAGCGCTATACACACGATCGGCATGGTGCTGTTGCGGATGATATGGCTATCTTGCTCGCCCAGAACGAGCAAACGGTCAATACGTATTTGACAGAGTTGGAGGCGTTGCTCGAGGCAGCCACCGCTAGCGTGAATGGTCTTACAGCGCGGACGACCGATTCGGCAGCACCTGCCATGACTCCTGAAAGCCTGACGGCGGCAGTTCACGAGCGACTGCATGACTTTGCTGTCAGCCCAACGGCCCAGAGGTTAGACCAATTTACTGAGACGTTTAAGGCACTGGTGGCGAATGCTCGCATTCAACGTGAGGCAGCGCAAAAAAAGTTAGCCGCCGTGGAGCAACTACGGTGGCAGATTATTGCTGGGAGTATGGTGTTGTCGGGGGCGATCGCCATTCTGTTGGCAGTTTATGTGAGTCGGGCGATCGCTCGTCCCCTAGCTGTCGTCACCGCAATTGCTCAACGCAGTACCACTGAGGCAAACTTTGACCTGCAAGTGCCTGTCACCACCGCCGATGAAGTTGGTATCCTCGCCCATTCCCTCAACAACCTGATCCACCGGGTCAAAACTTTGCTGGAGGAACAGCGGGCAGCCGCTAGACGCCAGCAGGAGATGCAGCAGGAGCAACTGGTGCAGAGCGAGAAAATGTCGAGCTTGGGTCGAATGCTGGCGGGCGTGGCCCATGAGATCAACAATCCCGTCAACTTTCTCTATGGCAATCTATCTCACGCTGGTGACTACGTTGACGACCTGCTGGCTCACCTGGAAGCATACCGTGAGGCCATCCCCCAGCCTCCCCAGAGCGTCCGCAACCATGCGGAAGACATTGACCTCGAATTTCTCCAAGCTGACCTACCCAAGCTCCTGCAATCGATGAAGGTAGGAGCCGATCGTACCCGACAGATTGTGCTCAGCCTCAAGAACTTTTCGCGACTAGACGACGCAGCGGCCCACCCCGTGAATTTGGTGGAGTGTCTAGACAGTACGCTGCTCATCCTCAACAATCGCATCAAGAAGGGGGTTGCAATTGAACGGCAATACCAGGACGTGCCATTGATTGAAGGCTATAGTGGTCTGCTCTACCAGGTGTTTATGAACCTGTTGAGCAATGCCCTCGATGCACTGGATGAGGCGATCGCCAAAGCACAGTCTATGAATTCGTCAAGTTCATCTACGCAAGCCGCTTTTCAACCCTGTATTGCGATCGCCCTAGAACGGGATGGTGCTGAACGGGTTTTGGTCAAAATTAAAGACAACGGTTGTGGCATTCCCCCCGAGAACCTACAGAAGATTTTTGAAATCTTCTTTACAACGAAACCGATTGGAGTGGGGACGGGGTTAGGACTGGCAATTACCCGTCAGATTGTCGTTGAGAAGCATGGCGGCACCATCCACTGTGTTTCAGAACCCGGCAGCGGCACGGAATTCACCATTGCGCTGCCAATCCGTCACGCCGCTTTGTCCAAGGCAGAACCATCGGACACCCTGGCCCCCGCCCAGACAGCGCTGCAAGTACCCGCGTGACACAGTTTGCCCTTGGAGTCAGTTTGCCCGTAGAGTGGGGTGAGTGAATTGCACTCATCCCACTCCAGAACTTCTGCCGGAATAAGCATCTGTTCAACATTAATACGGAATCCGTTGCTTATAGAGTCAGTTAGTTTTTGGTAGAACGCGCGCTGCGCGCGCGTTCTACCAAAAACTAACTGCT
>DVEB01000335.1 GCA_015295905.1 Synechococcales cyanobacterium M55_K2018_004 | reverse complement strand
AGCGTTCCCCGCGGGGAGCGCTCCTCGCGTTTTGTGGTCTGGGCGCGATCGCACCAACTTCCCTTCTTGGCCATTGCAGCAAGAAGACTATTGCCCTTAAACCACCAAAATTGACGGTAATATTAATTATTCTGGGCTTGCGTGTCAGTCTCTTTTAAAGGGGCATTGCCAGCAAGTCTGCTTGTTCTTCTCGGCTGATTTTGCTGATTTCTAACGATTATGGGCAGTACCTTCGGTCATCTATTCAGGATTACAACGTTTGGTGAATCGCATGGAGGTGGCGTGGGTGTTGTCATCGATGGATGTCCGCCCCGACTCGAAATTTCGACTGAAGAAATCCAATTTGAGTTGGATCGTCGTCGTCCTGGACAAAGCAAAATCACCACTCCCCGCAAGGAAGAAGACCGCTGCGAAATTCTCTCCGGCACCTTTGAAGGCAAAACGTTGGGAACTCCAATCTCAATCTTGGTGCGAAACAAGGACACGCGCCCTCAGGACTATAGCGAGATGGCGGTGAAGTATCGTCCTTCCCATGCCGATGCCACCTACGATGCAAAGTATGGCATCCGCAACTGGCAGGGAGGCGGCCGCGCTTCGGCGCGGGAGACCATTGGCCGGGTGGCAGCAGGGGCGATCGCCAAAAAAATCCTAAAACAGTTCGCAGGCGTCGAGATCGTCGGCTATGTGAAGCGGATTAAAGACTTGGAAGGCATTGTGGACCCGGATACTGTCACGCTGGAACAGGTAGAGAGTACCATTGTGCGATGTCCGGATCGTGAGTGTGCCGATCGCATGATTGAGCTGATTGAGCAGATTGGGCGCTCGGGCGACTCTGTTGGCGGGGTGGTAGAGTGCGTCGCCCGTAATGTGCCAAAAGGACTAGGCGATCCTGTATTTGACAAGTTGGAAGCTGATCTTGCCAAAGCTGTTATGTCTCTACCCGCTAGCAAGGGCTTTGAGATTGGCTCTGGCTTTGCAGGCACGCTACTGACGGGTATTGAACACAACGACGAGTTCTACATTGATGAGCAGGGTGAAGTGCGAACCGTCACAAACCGTTCGGGCGGCATCCAAGGTGGCATCTCGAACGGCGAAACCATTATTCTCCGAGTGGCCTTCAAGCCGACTGCCACCATTCGCAAAGAACAGCGGACCGTCACGAATGAGGGTGAAGAGACTATTTTGGCGGCTAAGGGGCGGCATGACCCCTGTGTCTTGCCTCGTGCGGTGCCTATGGTTGAGGCAATGGTGGCGCTGGTGTTGTGTGACCATCTGTTGCGTCAGCAGGGCCAGTGTTCACTGTGGTGAACCCGCTTGGGTGAGTGTGTTGGGGTCGATTTGCTCTGGTCAAGTTATTTTGCGATCGCTAGGCTGGAATTATCAAGTTTTTTGAGTTGGGTTGCTCCTATGGTGATAAATGCAGGGGTGGCAGACTCTGGAGTGGCGTACAAGTTGGCCCAACTCCAGGCGTTGTTTGCAGACATGGATCGGGCATTGATCGCCTACTCCGGTGGAATTGATAGCACGCTGGTAGCGAAGGTGGCTTTCGATGTGCTGGGCGATCGCGCCCTAGCTGTCACTGCTGTGTCTCCCTCTCTGCTACCGGAAGACCTAGAGGATGCTCGTATCCAAGCGGCTGAAATAGGAATCTCTCATGAAGTGGTGCAGACCCATGAGATGGATAACCCCAATTACACTGCTAACCCAGTGAATCGGTGCTACTTCTGTAAAAGCGAACTGCACGACACCCTCAAACCTCTAGCGCTGGAGCGGGGCTATCCCTACGTGGTAGATGGAGTGAATGCCGATGACTTGAGGGACTATCGCCCTGGCATCCAGGCAGCCAAGGAACGGGGAGCGCGATCGCCTCTGGCAGAAGTTGGTATCACTAAACTGGAAGTGCGGGAGATCGCTCGTATGCTGGGTCTGCCTTGGTGGGACAAGCCTGCCCAACCCTGCCTCAGTTCCCGCTTCCCTTACGGTGAAGAAATTACGGTGGCGAAATTGCAACGGGTGGGGCGGGCAGAGCGCTATCTGCGGCAGTTGGGGCTGAAGCATTTACGGGTTCGTTCTGAAAACAACACCGCCCGCATTGAACTGCCCCCCGAGCAAATCAAAGAGTTTGTGCTGACCACACATCTGCCTACCCTGGTGGAAGCCTTTCAGTCTTTCGGGTTTCTCTACGTGACGTTAGACCTAGAGGGATTTAGCAGCGGGAAGTTAAATCGAGTCTTGGGCGCAACTTCCTGAGTCGCAATCACCACAGTTGCAATCACCACAGAGACACGGAGGACACGGAGAATTGACGTTGTGTCTTCTGTGTCTCTGCGGTTCTCTTTCATGTTCGTTCACATTTCTAAATAAATCGCCAGTTATAGCGGTTCCAACTGTAGATTCCCTGAATTTCATACTCGTCGCCACTGTCAAAGCGGACAGTGCAACACGTTTCGGCAGGGATGTTTGAGTCTGTCTCGCTGAGCGATTGATTATCGCGAATGCTGACTACGGTGCAGGGAAACCATTCTCGCCCAGTGGGACTGTCTTCCTGCACCCACTCCCACAACGCATTGCAGACCTCGATGCGATCGCCCACCTTTAATTTCAACCCACCTTCAGCGTAGGCGCTTAGGTGAATCGGTTGAATCTGCTCCAGCCACGTCAGACCATACTGGTCTCGGATAAACTGCACAGCACCGGAAGGGCGTCCCTCTAGCCAATCATTCAACAACGCAATCTTCCAGGAGCGACCTTGCTGTTCCTGTTCCTCAACGTAGTTCAAGAGAGCCTGCCGCTGTTCCGGTGTGAGTTCATCCAGTGGGTTTATGGTGGCAGCCTCGCTGCCTTCCAAGCTAGTGCTGCCGGTGACAACCGCTTCTAGGAGAATGCGTTCTTGTTCGGGGGTGAGGGGTTGTCCTGCGTTGGCACAGTTCACAAACGCTTGTTTGAGCAGGGCTGCAATTTTTGCCGGAGTCATTGCTAGATGAGCTACACAAATCAATAGGGAATTGCAATGTATTGAGGTTTACCCTGCATTATCGCCAAAATTGCACGATGTGTATTGCCTCACTCACGCTGACCTCACATGGGCAGGTGTTGCTTAGATGGGTAGCGCACAGTGGGGGTTGCTGGTTCCAAAATTCATCCTGCAAATCAACCACTTGCAGGGGAAGCCTTTGAGGTAGGCTGAAAAAGGGACTGTGATGACGCTGAGCGCGATCGCCCCTCAAACACTTCAACCACCCATTGCAAGACGTGTTATGGTAACTCTCTCCATGCGCTTCAAATCCCTGCTCCTAACAGTTTTTTGCTGCTGCTTTTGGCTGATGGGCACCCTGTGGCCTGCCGATGCGATCGCCCTGACACAAATTCGCCTGTTTGACCTGTCTACCCAGGAATGCCCTCCCGAAATGGCTGAGGGAGCTGTGACTTCGGGCGGCACCAGTATGCCTGCTAACTGTTACTTGATTGTGGGAAAGGCTGAAAATACGTCTAACAAACCGGTCTACAATGCAGATATCTTCGGTCGAATTTACGATGCCAACAACAACTCGGTGATGATGAACCGTACTCGTCTAGGCTCCATCGACGAAGTGCCGATTGGTGTGAGTGATTTTCAGTTACGGATCTCGGTGCCTGCGAATCAGCCCGCCCCTCTGAAGCTAGAGCAATTCAAGGCCACTGGGTTTGCTGGAACGGTGCGTCGTTAAGCTGGCTTAGAAGATGCGATCGCCAGTCTGATGCGCTTTGCGCGACAATGAGATTGGCTCTGTTTTTCATCACCTTGGCTCCTCGTATGCCCTTTACCTATCACCGCACCATCCGCTTTAGCGACACTGATGCTGCTGGAGTTGTCTTTTTTGCCAACATTCTCACCATCTGTCATGAGGCATACGAAGCATCCCTGTCCGCAGCAGGCATCAACGCCAGTGACTTCTTCTGCTATCCCCGCATTGCCATTCCCATCACCCACACCACTGTTGACTTCACGCGCCCGCTGTTCTGTGGCGACGATGTGCGCGTCTACGTCACCCCGAAGCAACTGAAAGACAGTGAGTTTGAGGTGGCCTACGACCTCTTTACCGTTGAGACAACGGGAGACGAAATCACCTCGGTTCAGGAGTTTCCTGCTGCCCGTGGGTTCACCAAGCACGTCTGTATCGACTCTGCCAGCCGCACCCGCACCCAGATTCCCCCCAATGTGATGCACTGGTTAGAGCAGTGGGGCAAATCTTTGGGGAACCCCATTGAGTTGTTGTAGCGTCAGTTCGGATTAAGAGAGTTTTGGGGCACTGCGCCGGGCGCGGTGCCCCAAAACCCTCAATATTCCGTGCGCGCCGCGCACGGAATATTGAGGGTTTCAGCCTATCCCGAATTCACGTTGTTGTAGATTCCAAAGATGGGTCAATCAACCAGATCGCGCAGGGCGGCTCGGTTAATTTTTCCCTGGGCATTGCGGGGCAGTTGGTCAACCATGACCCACCGTTTAGGGTGCTTGTAGCGACTGAGTTTGTCCTGCAACGCCTGGGCGAGTTGGGTGGGCAAAACTGTTGTCTGCCGAGGCACATACACCGCAGTGACGACCTCTCCCCAGTGGCGATCGCTCACCCCCAACACCGCTACATCCTGCACCAGTCCTGTTGCCCAGATTGCACTCTCTACCTCTGCCGGAAAGATATTTTCGCCACCTGAGATAATTTTGTCACTGCGCCGCCCCACCAAGTGCAGATACCCTGCTGCGTCAAAATATCCCAGGTCATCGGGACAGAAGCGCCCTGCGAAAGGCTCTCCTGGTAGGTAACCCAGGGCCAGCGAGTCCGCTTGAATCACCAGATGCCCCACTTGGTTTGCCCCTAGGAGGCGGCCTGCGTCGTCACAGATGCTCAGCTTGGCGTGGGGCAGCACTTGCCCACAACTCCAGTTTCCCTGCAAAAATTCCTCTGGTTTCAGCGTCGCAACTTGCGACGCGGTTTCCGTCATGCCGTAGGTCAGCGCGGCTGGAATCTGGGCCTCATACGCTGCTTGCAACAAACTCTCCCAAGCTGGCGCCCCCCCCAACAAGACCGCCCGAAACCGGGTCAGCCAGTCTACGGTCTCCGCGTGGTGGAGCAGGCGTTGCAGTTGGGTTGGCACCAACGACAGAAAATAGTCTGCCGGGTCAATCGGCGGCAGTTCGCCGGCCTCCAACTGTTTGAAGGGAACAATCGCCAGCGTTCCTCCAGTAACGAGCGATCGCACCGCCTGCATCAACCCGCTGACATGGTGCAACGGCAACACACAACAACAGTTTACCTGCTCCACCTGAAAATGCTGCTGGAATCCATACACAGAGGCGGTGAGGGTTTCCCAAGTGTGGATGGCGAAGCGGAGTTGACCAGAGGAGCCGCTGGTGGGGATGAGGATGGCAGCGGCGGGGGTAGGGAGGGTGAGATGGGTGAGGACGTGTTGTTGTTCAGCCGGAGTCCACTGGGGGTTGCCGAGGGCAATGGGGTGATGGGCAGCACAAGCGGCCAAAAAATCGGCCAGGAACTTTTCTGGATCGGGTTGCGTCAGCAGCAATGTGGGCGGAGTTCCTGAAGATACGGATACAGTCAACTCCTGGAGCCGCTGGTTTGCCCGCACTGCCCACGCCTGTCTGTCTATGCCGATTAACCAATCATCGGAGAGTCGGTGTTGCAGGAGGGTTTCAGGCTTTGCCATTGGTGGTCGAAGTCGGGGTGATCGAGCGCGGACTCAGCAAACCAGTGGTTCACACCAAAACCTGGCACCCGCAAGTTTTGCCCAGGCATCAGCGATCGCGCTAAATGCTGCAAGATATATTTCTGCCCGATCGCTGTCTCAAATACTGACGATAGCACCACATCCACCCCGGGCTGGCGACAGAATGCTCGCAGCCGTTGAGGAGATCCGGCGATCGCGACCTTCACCACAAAAATTCCCCGCCACCCGGCTGCATAACACGCTTCCAGATCGCGCAGATGAGCTACCGATTCATCCAGGGCGATCGCCGTTCGATAGTGCTGCTGAAGGTTTTGCATGGCCTCAAACTGCTCTGGCGGCAACGGTTGTTCCAGAAATTCGACATTGGGGAAGCGATCGCACACCTCCAGCCAGCAGCCAGCGGCATCCCAGGTTAGCCCCCCATTTGCATCCAGTCGCACCATGGCATCCTCGGGCAATCCCCCCATCAGGTCTAGGAACCAGGCCAACTCCTGTGCCAGCGAATTCACCCCAATCTTCCACTTAAATGTGCGATGGCCAGCCGCATAGGGCGATCGCCACGCCTCGATTGCCTCCATCCCCGTTGGCAACAACACACACACCTCCTCCCTGCCC
>DVEB01000142.1 GCA_015295905.1 Synechococcales cyanobacterium M55_K2018_004 | reverse complement strand
CCCAAAACCCGCTTAACCCGAACTGACGTTAACTAGCTCATAACTATAAAAACTACATAAAAACTACTATGTGTAGTGCTACGCGCATAGGTTAGGACAAAACGCGTTTTTATCATGGGCGCGTAGCGCCATAGTAGCGCCATAGGAGAAAAAATATAATTAGGATTGGAAATTGAGTGGTAGAATAGTAAATCCAGCGATAGAATGGAAAATCGTGACTTGTTAGTGAATTGGGTAATTTGCTCTGTCACTAACCCAAAAATCTTTGAGTTTTTCCTTAGGAGCGAGCGTTTCAAGCATGATTAAACTGCGTCTTAAGCGGTACGGCAAAAAATTTGAGGCAAGCTATCGGATTGTGGCAGCACAGAGCACCAGCCGTCGGGATGGTCGTCCGCTGGAGGAGTTGGGCTTCTATAACCCCCGGAGCGACGAAGTGAAACTGAATGTTCCTGCTATCATCAAGCGTTTGCGGGAAGGTGCTCAACCAACTGATACGGTACGTCACATCCTGCAAAAGGCCAATGTGTTTGAGCAAATGAAAGCCAATTCCTAATTTGCCGTGATGTAATTTGCTGTGATGTCTGAACTGACTTCCGCCACCTCTGCGACTGCTGAATCCCAGATAGCTCCTAACTACGTGGAGCTAGTCAAATTTTTGGTGGGGCCGTTTCTAGAATCGCCCGACCGCTTGAAGGTTGATTGCGAAGTTGTTCAGAGTCGGATGCGTGTTCTGCTGCGGGTCGCCTTTGATGGCGAAGATAAGGGGCGTGTCTTTGGTCGAGGGGGGCGCAACATTCAGGCAATTCGGACAGTCATGCAGGCGATCGCCCAAATTGCTGGTTACACGCTCCACCTGGAAGTTTTTGGCAGTAGTCCTGCGGCGGAACGGAATGGCGGTGCTGTGGAGAGTCCACCAGAGCGGCGAGCCAGTGGTACTAGAAAATCTCCACCGCGCCCTTCTCGCCCTCGTACTTGATGAGGTGACTGGCAACCAGACTCAGTTCAAGCGTTTCGTGTTGTCTTGACTAATACACTTTTGCCGTCAGTGGCTCAGTTGGGGGATGCCTGCCTGAGCATGGCGGCGCTTCTGTTTATGAGCAACCCTTTCACGATTGACCTTCCCACGGTGGAAAGCGCGATCGCACTAGCGGGCGATCGTGAGGAAAATTTGAAACAACTGGCCAAACTAACGGGCGCAACGATCGTCCTGCGAGGCCAGCAAATTCTCGTTTCGGGAACTGAAACCCAGGTCGCCCAAGTGGAGAAACTGGTGCGATCGCTGGAACCGTATTGGAGTCAGGGCAAAGCCGTCACTGGCGTGGATATCCTGACGGCTCGCCATGCGCTGGACAGCGATCGCCAGGATGAACTGCAAACCCTGCAACGCGATGTTTTGGCCCGCACCCGTCGTGGTGACGAGATTCGCGCGAAAACCTTTCGCCAGCGACAATATATCCAGGCCATCCGCAGCCACGACCTGACCTTCTGCCTGGGCCCAGCTGGCACGGGAAAGACCTTTCTTGCGGCTGTTTTGGCAGTTCAGGCCTTGCTTGCCAACGAATATGAGCGCCTGATTCTCACCCGTCCTGCGGTGGAAGCAGGCGAAAAGCTGGGGTTTCTGCCAGGAGACTTGCAACAGAAGATTGACCCCTACTTGCGTCCCCTCTACGATGCCCTCTACGAGCTGATTGACCCCGAAAAAATTCCTGGCCTGATGGAGCGCGGCATTATCGAGGTGGCACCGCTCGCCTACATGCGCGGGCGCACCTTAAACAATGCCTTCGTGATCCTGGATGAAGCCCAAAACACAACCCCTGCCCAGATGAAGATGGTGCTGACGCGGTTGGGCTTCCGCTCCAAAATGGTGGTGACGGGAGATACGACCCAAACTGACCTGCCCAGCTACCAGTCTTCAGGACTCATCGTGGCTGAAAAAATTCTGCGCAGTGTGGAGGGAATTGCTTTCTGTCAACTTACAAAGGCAGATGTGGTTCGTCATCCACTGGTGCAGCGAATTGTGGCCGCCTACGAAGCATACGAAACGTAGGGCAAGAAACCGTACCTGTGACAGGCGGTTTCCTGGGAAGAGATGGAAGCTGAAGCATCAGAGATTCTCGTTACAATTTGAAAAGAAATCAATCACTTGAGGCTGTAGTCAGCGAGTGGTTGCAGCGCCTTGAGTGGTTACTCACAGAGGCAGGATCAGTCGTATGAATCAATTTAAGACAGTTGCTCTGCTGGGTCTTTTGAGTGGACTGCTGGTAGCGGTTGGCTACTATCTCGGTGGTTCTGGTGGAGCCTTGATGGGACTGTTGTTTGCAGCAGCAACCAATCTGTTCTCCTGGTATCAGTCTGACAAGATTGCTCTGGCGGCCTACGGTGCTCAGCCCATCACTCCCGCGGAAGCACCAGGGTTATACAACATGGTGAAGAAGTTGAGCGATCGCGCCCAACTCCCCATGCCCCGTCTGTACATCGTTCCCAGCCCTAGCCCCAACGCCTTCGCAACCGGGCGTGATCCTGAACATGCGGCGATCGCAGTCACCCAGGGCATTATTCAGCTCCTTCCGGAAGATGAGCTAGAAGCGGTCATTGCCCACGAACTCAGCCACGTCAAAAATCGTGACACGTTCACCCAAGCGGTTGCGGCTACGATTGCTGGTGCCATCTCTTGGCTGGCGCAGGTGTTGCAATATAGTCTCTTTTGGGGGGGATCTCGCGATGATCGTGAAGGTGGCAATCCCCTCGGCCTGCTGGTCGGAATTTTTGTGGCTCCCTTGGCGGCGACCATCATTCAGATGGGCATTTCTCGCACTCGCGAATTTGCCGCCGACAATGGCTCCGCTGAGCTAACGGGCAATCCCCGTGCTTTAGCTCGTGCCCTGCAGCGGTTGGAAGCAGGTGCTCAGCAAATTCCCTTGGAGGCTAACCCTGCGTTTGCCCCCTTACTGATTGTCGAAAGCCGCTCCGGTCAATTCCTCGTCAACCTGTTCAGAACTCATCCCGACACCCAGTCTCGCATCGAGAACTTACTGAAGGTTGAAAAGGAGATGCAGGCACAGGGCAGATTGACCAACTCAATGGGTTTTTAATTCTACGTCAGTTCGAGTTAGAAAAATTTTGGGGCACCGCGCCCAGCGCGGTGCCCCAAACCTTTTGAGGTTACAAGCGATCGCGCCGAGAACAGCAAAGGTTTTAGCATAGGCCGAATTCACGTTTTTTTAGCGCTGCCCGCATAGGTTAGGACCAAGCGTTTTGTGAGAACCCCCATGCAGCGGGGGTTCTCACAAAACGCTGCTTACAGCGTGAGCGCGTAGCGCCATAATGTTGCGATGAGCGGCTGGATCCTATGGATAATTGCTGGCCACCTTTGCTTGACTGTGTTGAAAAGAACACAGCATCTTGTTCAGGGAAGCTAGGCTGGAGGCATTGCAGCAGCACTCATCCGGGATGGGTGTGTTATCTCCTTTGAGTTCTAAACCCACAAAAACGAGTGAGGCATCGTCGTGAGAATTGTTTGGGAGCAAAGTATTTACTTTGGTAACGCCCCCGTCTTCTGTAGCATTTGTGGGCATCGAACGTATCCAATTCGCAGTGGAACTAATCAACTGTTGCTGGCAGTGATTTACGATCGCCAGGGTAAGATGCGTGGGGAAGCCTGTATGGACTGTGTGGCCTCAGGTGCGGAAGTGATTAAGGCGCGGCTGGAGGAACGGATCGAGAGCATCCAGGAAAAACTCGATGAACTGAAGGCCCTAGCTCACGAAACGATGGAACTTCCTAGCCTGGAGGATGAGTTTGAGATGCACCGTCGCGAGGTGGGGTGAAGGGAAATTGCGGCGATCGCCCGGTTTGTTCTGCCGGTGATGCGGTATCAGCAGCGCGATCGAGTAAAGTTGTCTGATACGAATGCTGTTTGATACGCAGCATGGCGGTTGTGAGGGCTGTCCTCGTCTCCCCTGCCCCCAAAACAGACTGTCTGTTTCAAGCCATCTCGTTAGGGAGTAAGATGATCCCCAACTTCATCGCTCATTTTGCTACTCCCTCTGCTTTGACCTCCCTGACCTTCCTGACCATTCGCTCAACTCCCATGCAACCGCAGATCCAAGCCCAAGTTCAGCAGCTTCGGCAGCAGGCAGCTTCTCTGCTGGTCTACCAGGGGGTGCTAGAAAACCCAACTGGACGAGCCTTTCTTTACCTATTGGAGCTACTGGAGGCTCCCGTCGCCAATGGCATGGCGACACTCTGGGCCTACGGTCAGTGGTTTAGCAAGCTGGCAGCGGAGTCCTGCAGTTGGCAGGCATTTCTGCTGAAGCAGATCCTAACGGCAGAGAACCCCTTCAGCCAGCAAGCCCAGCGAATGGTGTTGTCAGAACTGGCGCCTGGCTTAGTAGCAGCGGCATGGCATGACCTGCGAGCGTTGCAGCAACTCTATCACTGTCAGGCCCAGCAGATTGGGGCATGGGTAGAGGCGATCGCCCACCTCGAAAATTCGCCCGTCATCTGGCAAGACAAGGCTACCAACGGTCAAGACTCGCCCCACCCGCCTATTTGGGATAAGTTAGCCAATGCTGAGGACTGGGCCACCGTCCTAGAAGCCTTAGCCGCTCACTATCGTCAGGCCGGAACGGGAGACTTTGCCACCTACCGTGCCTTTCGCTGGGTGAAGGGAGAGTTAAGGGCGATCGCCCACCCTGACCCCATCCAACTCCAGGAATTGGTTGGCTACGAAGGGCAACGGGACATTCTGCGGCAAAACACACACGCTCTACTGGCCGGACTCCCCAGCCTCAATGTGTTGCTCTATGGCAGTCGCGGCACTGGCAAATCGTCCCTGGTCAAAAGCCTGCTAAACGAAATGGGAGACCAAGGACTGCGGCTAATCGAAGTCCCCAAGGCTGACCTAGGACAGTTACCAGAGGTGATTGAGCGCCTGCGAGGACTCCCTCAGAAATTCATCATTTTCGTGGATGACCTGTCTTTTGAGGAAGATGACGATGCCTTCAAGTCCCTCAAGGTAGTTTTAGAAGGCAGCCTCTCTGCCCGTCCGCGTAATGTTGTCATTTACGCAACTTCCAACCGTCGTCATCTGGTGCGTGAGTTTTTTGGCGATCGCCCCCGTCCCAACGATGCAGATGAGATTTCTAGCTGGGACACTGTGCAGGAGAAGCTGTCGTTTAGCGATCGCTTTGGCCTCACCCTCACGTTTGAACCCCCAGACCAGGATACCTACCTGGCGATCGTGCGACACCTCGCCCAACGCGCAAACCTCACCCTTGCGCCCCATGAACTTGAGTTTCGAGCCTTGCAGTGGGCCACCCGGCACAATGGGCGATCGGGACGGACGGCCCGACAATTTGTGGATTTTGTCCAGGCTGAACAAGCACTCAAGGAATGTGGGATCTCCTACTGAGTCGTGACGTCGCATTAAATATGTCGCATCAAAGTCACCAACATTGCGCTATTCCAGTGCATGATGACTGGGGTGAGCGATTCACTTTGATTAACAATGCAGTATTTTTGTGAATTGCTTGCTAAATTTTATTCATCCCAGGGAAATCCTGTATGGGGTTAAGGGTGTTCTACAGCAAGTTCAGGGATGATTTTTTGCTCTGATTGCTCCAACGTTTCACTTGACAATCGATCGGTTTCGCTGATTCTGCGTCAGCTGTCTGATCTCAATCCATCCTTTTCATTCAACTGGTTATGGCACACTATCCCAACTCAAGTCCTGCTGTCCTGGATCCAGCGTTAGAGGTAAGTCTTCCGATGGAGACTAGTCCTGATGCGATCGCCACCGCTACGACAGGGCTGGCCTCGGTTGAGCAGCAAGCCGACCGGGTAATGGATGACTTGTTTGGCGATATGGAGCGGAGTCTGCTAGAGGGCAGTACGCTGCCCCAGACTTGGGTCGAGGAGGAAGAAACACCCCCCGTCTCTCCCTTGCAACATCTAGATCTGTCACAGCCAGGGCCACTGGTGAACCGCCAAGCCCCCGTTGCGGCGGCGGAAACGTCAGAGGCCAACGTTAGTGCGCTGGCCCTTCCCCAGCAGGATGAGGCCCTAGACGCGCTCGCCCACCCCCTAAACGCACCTGAATCCTCCGCTTCCAGCAAAGCATTTGACCGACTGCTGCTGGCGATCGCCACCCTCGCGCTGGTGGGTACCGGGGCGGTCTGGCTTGCCCTACAGGCTCGCTTGCAACAGGTAAGCACTGCCGTGGCAACGGCTCCCGCTGTCACCACCCCTACGGTCTCCCAAGCTGACCGAGATTTTTTGGACTACGTGGAGCGCTCACTGGGAGTGATTGACCGCAAAGTGGAAATCCGTCGCCAAACTGAGGCGATCGCCAGCAATCCAGCCGCACAGCTTCCTCCTGTCGCCGTTGCTGGGGGAACCCCCAACACCAGCGCTGGGGGGACTGTGCTAGAGCGAATTTACGTTCCGGTCTATCAACCGCCTCAGCCCTTCAATCTGCCCACTGCCGCAGTGCCCTCTCTGCCGCAGCAGCCTGTGATTCCTGGTCAGGCGGCTGGTCAGGCGGCTACCGAGCCGTCCAGAGCCATTGCACCACCAGGGGCGGCGATCGCTCCTGCCCCTGCGCCAAGCGTTGCCCCTGCCCCAACCACAACTCTGATTGGTGTGCTAGAACTGGGGAACCGTTCTGCTGCTTTGTTTGAGTTCAATGGCACAACCCGCCGCATCCAGATTGGCGAACCCATCGGTGCATCAGGATGGACGCTGGTGAGTGTGAGAAATCAGGAAGCAATTATTCGTCGCAATGGTGAAGTCCGATCGATCAGCGTGGGGCAACGATTCTGAAGACCCATGCCCCAGGCACGTTCCCTTGCTACGATAAAAGCGCACGCCTCTGGAGGCATCCCCAATGGGTTTGTTTGAAGACCTTAGCCGCTTTTTAGAAGACCGCCTGGATGAGTTTTTGCGGGAAAATCCCCACCTGGAATTGCAAGCCCTGGAAGACAAATTGCGCGACCAAGAGGAGGAAGCCTTGCGCCTCCTGGCGGATTTAAGACTGAGGGAAAAACGCCTCCAGGACGAAATCCTAGAGACAGCGCAGGAAGTGCAACGCTGGCATCAGCGGGTCGAGAAAGCAAAAGCCGCCGGACGCATGGATCTGGCTCAGCCTGCTGAGGAGCGAGAGGCTGCTCTGCTGCGTCAGGGGAACCAACTCTGGGGGCAGATGGAGATGCTGAAGCAACGCATCCAGCAGACGATAGACCTGCAACGGCAGATCCAGGCAAAACGCCAGGAGGTACAGAACAAGGTGACAGAGGCACAGGCGCAACGATCTGCTCGCTCCTCTGAGTCGTCTTCCCAGCCCTGGCAGACGAGTGGCTGGGCTACCAGCTATCAGTTCCAGAACTCTGCTGACCCCCTGGAACAGCAGTTCCGTCGCTGGGAAACTGACCAGGAGTTAGAGGACCTGAAGCGCAATATGGGCCGATCGTGAAAGGGGTGCCTTATCGGTGCCCAATTTTGCCTTGGGTAGCCGGACTGAGTCCTCTAGAACTGCTGCAACTGGAAAATAAAAAATCCTACCAGGGGCTTTACAAACCTCAACATATCATTTACATTCTTACACTAAGGAACGTTACAAAACGTTTCTTCATACATTTCTCATTTGTCCTTTAACGCACTCATCCATATGACAACTGCACTGCGTCAGCGCGAGAGCGCTAACCTGTGGGAACAGTTTTGCAACTGGGTGACCAGCACCGAGAACCGCCTGTATGTGGGTTGGTTCGGCGTGTTGATGATTCCCACCCTGCTAACTGCGACCATCTGCTATATCATCGCCTTCGTTGCCGCCCCTCCGGTTGACATCGACGGCATCCGCGAACCCGTTGCCGGTTCCTTGCTGTATGGCAACAACATCATCACCGGCGCTGTGGTTCCCTCCTCCAACGCCATCGGTCTGCACTTCTATCCCATCTGGGAAGCAGCCTCCCTCGACGAGTGGCTGTACAACGGTGGCCCCTACCAGTTGGTAGTGTTCCACTTCCTGATTGGCGTCTTCTGCTACATGGGTCGTGAGTGGGAACTGAGCTATCGCTTGGGGATGCGTCCCTGGATCTGCGTTGCCTACTCTGCCCCCGTTGCAGCAGCGACCGCAGTGTTCCTGATCTACCCCATCGGTCAAGGTTCCTTCTCCGATGGCATGCCCCTGGGCATCAGCGGCACCTTCAACTTCATGTTCGTGTTCCAGGCTGAGCACAACATTCTGATGCACCCCTTCCACATGTTGGGTGTTGCCGGAGTGTTTGGTGGCTCCCTGTTTTCCGCGATGCACGGTTCGTTGGTGACCTCTTCCTTGGTGCGTGAGACCACCGAGACTGAGTCTCAGAACTACGGCTACAAGTTTGGTCAAGAAGAAGAGACCTACAACATCGTTGCGGCTCACGGCTACTTTGGTCGGTTGATCTTCCAATATGCCAGCTTCAACAACAGCCGTTCTCTGCACTTCTTCCTGGGTGCATGGCCAGTGGTTGGCATCTGGTTCACGGCGCTGGGTATCAGCACGATGGCGTTCAACCTGAACGGGTTCAACTTCAACCAGAGCATCATCGACTCTCAGGGTCGTGTGGTGAACACCTGGGCTGACGTGATCAACCGTGCGAACCTGGGGATGGAAGTGATGCACGAGCGCAATGCGCACAACTTCCCGCTCGACTTGGCGGCTGGCGAAGCGACTCCGGTGGCTCTGACAGCGCCTGCGATCAACGGCTAATCGTGGTTTAGTGTTGAGCGTTTGGTAGGTTTGAGGAGCGTTCCCCGCGGGGAGCGCTCCTCGCGTTTTTGGAGTTTGACACAGTATTAGATCAGAACTAGATCAGATCGTGTCCCTTCCCCAATTCCCAATACAGTGGGACTGGGCAAAAATTTAAGGACAATTTCAAAAAGGGACAATTTCAAACCCGTATTGTGCAGTAATCTCTGGACTCTTCAAGTCATCGACCCAGCAATTATGGCGTTTATCCATGTGCCAAAACCTTGGCAACTACCCGAACGGGTTGCTACGTCTGAAACTGCTTTCTTGAATCGGCGCAAATTTCTCAAGGCCTTCACGGGGTTCAGCATTGCCGGAGCTGCTTTGCCGCTGTTGGGGTGTCAGTCGCAAGCCACCGAGGGAGATCCCCTGCAGGGCGTAGTGTCACTACCTGCTGACCGCAACCCCACCTTCGTGGTGAGCGATCGCCCCTTGACCAATGAACGGGTTGCTGCAACCTACAATAACTTCTACGAATTTGGTAGCAACAAGCACATCTGGGATGAGGCACAGCGATTGCCCACTCATCCTTGGCAGGTTGAAGTGACCGGACTCGTGAAAAACCCCCGCACCTACGACCTAGATGACTTGCTGAAGTTTGACCTAGAGGAACGCGTTTACCGCTTCCGCTGTGTCGAAGCTTGGTCGATGGTGGTGCCCTGGATTGGGTTTCCCATGAAAGTAATCATGCAGCAGGTGGAACCAACCTCCCAGGCAAAATTCGTCCGCTTTACCTCCTTCTACGATCGCCAGATCACTCCTGGTCCCAGCTTCCCGCCCTCGCAGTTCCTGCCCTGGCCCTACACCGAGGGGCTGCGGATTGAGGAAATGGCAAACGACCTGGCCTTCTTTGCCGTGGGGATTTACGGTCATACCCTGCCCAAACAACATGGTGCCCCCATCCGTGCTGTGTTGCCCTGGAAGTATGGGTTTAAGGGCGCAAAGTCGATCGTCAAGATCGAATTTATTGATCGGCAACCTGCGACCTACTGGAACACGCTGGCCGCAAATGAGTATAAATTTGAGTCCAACGTAGACCCGACCGTGCCTCATCCCCGTTGGTCGCAGGCCAGAGAACGGTTGATTGGGCCAGATTCGGAGTTTACGTTTACAGAAGTGCCAACGTTGCCCTACAACGGGTACGGCGAATTTGTTGCGAATCTGTATACCTGAGCAGCCACTTTAGTGGGAATGACGTGAATTCGAGATACGCTGAATCCCTTGCTGTTCCGTGCGCGTCGCGCACGGAACAGCAAGGGATTTGGGGCACCGCGCCCGACGCGGTGCCCCAAACCCCTCTTAGCCAGAACTGACTGCTCGTGTGGTTTTAGCTCGCCACAGGCGGGTTATAGCGCTATACGCATAGGTGAGGACACAGCGTTTTGTGGGAAACCCCGCGCCGTGGGGGTTCCTACAAAACGCGTTTGACATCATGAGCGCGTAGCGCCATAAAACCACACTGGCAGCCCAAAAGGAGAATGGTTGCTCCCTGAGGAATGGCCTGTGGTCAGTGCCAAGGACTGTTAAGCACGCGCCTTACACATTTGCCTGGACGCGATCGCGCAATGTTTCCGTTACCTGTTTCAGGGTTTTCTGGCGGTTCTGGGTGTAGGCAGTGAAGAAGTCCTTGAGGTTTAAGGGGTCTCCGACGCGGATGATGACCCTGCGATCGCCCTTCGGTGGCGGTTGGTCGATGCTGAAGACCGATCGTTCTAGGCGCGTCAGCGTGTCCAGAAATCGCTCTGGTGTAGGGTTTGCCGCCACATAGCCGTCGTAGATGGCATCAAAGTTGAGCAGACGGGCTGCCGCAGTTTGAATCGCATCATTGCTCCAGAGTTCGCTAGTCTCGACCACCTCGGTCTGGGAATCGGCTCTGGCATTGACAGCATTCTGGATGCGGTAGACCCGCTCTCGCAAGGGATCCTGGGGGGCTGGCGTGAGGCCAAGCTGCTGCTCACAGGTCTGCAAAACATGGCGCTTAATGGTCTGGATGCGTTCGTTGCGGTCTGGGGAGGGCGATCGCTCTGACGTTTGTCCTGCCGACTCAACCACTGCCTGGACAGGCACCCCGTAGCTCTGCTCGAACTGGTCGAGGACACAATCGGCCACCGCTAGCAACCGCTGATAACAGTCGCCTTGGCCTTGAATCCCCAGTGCCCGCTCCAAGCGGAGCAGCGTGTCGTGGATCGCGGGTTGCATATTTCCTCGATAGCGATACTTGAGGCTGAGTGGAACCGCATAAAAATCGGGGGGAGGTGCGCCCTGCTTGACCAACCGGTTGATCGCCTGGAAGGCAAGTTGGACTGGCCCTGGTCGAAACGGCATGACCGTATCGTTCTGGAAGGAATAGCCCCCTTCTGGGAAAACCACTAGGCGGCAGCGTTCCTGGGTCAGCAAGTCGAGGGTGAAGGCAATGGAGGCGCGATCGCCCATGCCCCGCTTGACCGAGTAGGCCCCGATTGCCTGCAACAGCCAACCCGTGGGATGAGTAAACTGCTCGTAGGCTGCCAAGTAATGAAACAGATCTCCTAGGCGAGCCGACAGCAAAAACACCGCCAGCCAATCGTGGTGACTGGGGTGGTTGGGTAGCAGCAGCAATCGATGGTCGTGCAGCGCTGCCAACCGGTCCAGATCAGCGGTATCTACCTGTAACCGCAGGCGGTACTCCACATCCGCGACCAAGGGCGCCAGGCTCTGACAGAGGCGAGCAAACACAGGATTCAATCGGGGTGGGTAAAAGTCGGGCATCGGTTGGACAAAATGAGCGGCTCTAGACCTTCCATCGTCGAAAACCAGTGGAGAGTGTAACGAAGTTGTCAACAAATTGTTACATTGATGGAAGCTGGGTGATGAACGCTGAATTCCCGCACACAACACAACGAGAAATCCAGCCTCCTGATTGGATTCCTGGTGTTTATCCAGTTCCTACCGGCCCATTCCCTGTCCTCGATTCCTATGAGCGATCCCATCCCTTCAACTGAAACCGCTGCGTCAGAAGCGATCCTTAATCCTGATAAGGCTGCTGTCCCAACTTCCACTGCTCCACTTGAAGTCACGTCAGTTCAGGACGAACCCCCGCCCAGCTACGTCAAGTTAGCCATGCGAAACATGGTGAAGAAACGGGGCACCTCCCTCTATCACTTTGCCTTGACCACCTTGGGACTGCTGGTGTTGCTGGTGGGTCTGGCCTATCTGACGCGGTGAGGAGGAAGGTCGTGGACGCATCCCCTGTTCATGTTGAAGTGACTGTGCTGGCAGGTGCCATCGCGTTAGACGAGGAAATGCCAGAGCCAGTCAGCGATCCCCGTTATTTAGCCGTGGCGATCGCCACCTGGAAGGACTGGTTTCAGCATTGGATCAATTATCTGAAACCGGAACTCTCCAAAAATGGCGCCTACGAGTTGAGCCTGCGACTCACTGACGATGCCGAAATGCAAAGCCTAAATGCCCAGTTCCGCCAGCAAGACCAGCCTACCGATGTGCTGGCCTTCGCTGCGCTGGAGGCTGACCTGCCTCAACCCGAAGAACTGGTTGAAGGGACGCCACTTTACTTAGGAGATCTGGTGATTTCAGTTGAAACCGCCGAACGACAGGCGCAGGAACGCGGCCACGAACTTGCCTCAGAACTGGCCTGGCTTGCAGCTCACGGATTGTTGCACCTGCTGGGTTGGGATCACCCCGATGAAGAAAGCTTGACGCGGATGCTGGATCAGCAAGAAGATTTGTTACAGATTGTTGGCGTAAGTATTAAGTATGATGACTTGATGGCAAATTCTGCTGCAACAGGTGACGTTTAGTTGATATCCATTCATTTTCATCAAGGAATGGGAACTTTAAGGTCAGCGATTTCAGCGACTCAAGCCCCTCCCCCTATTTAGGACTAGATCAAATAACTGGATCAAATACGGGGCTGGATCGCTGTTTGCCGCAGTGACGCTGTGCAGTCATCCTCTGTAAGCCAGTACTTGCCCGCTTATAGCTGCTTGCGGTGGCGTGGTCACGGGCCACATCACTCAATCCCTTAACCAGCAGGAGCTTGCACTGCGTGCTTGTCTCTCATCACTATGAAAACCGCTTATAACCTATAAAAAGTAACTCATAAAAAGTAACCATTCCCGCTGAAGCGCTTTCCCGGGGCATTCCTCAAATCGATGTAAGGAAAGTTTATCCCTTGCCGATCGGTTGATGAATCTTTTGGAAAGACAATTAGAGGCATCAAAACGAACAGGAATTCTCTCGATACACTGTTCTTGGCGATCGCCCTTACCCTCAAAATCTGTGGTGTGATATGACACAAGAACTCTCCGCCAAGACCCCGCCCCCCGCGATGAAATGGGTCAAACCAAACCGCGAATTGGCCTGGAAAGTCGCTCCTAGCTTGTTTGTCAGTTTTCGTTATGCTTGGGCCGGGTTGATCTACACCTTCCGGACTCAGCGCAACTTTCGGATTCATGTTGTAGTGGGTACACTGGCGATCGCCCTAGCCCTGTTCCTCAACTTGACGCGCGTTGAAATAGCCATCATCAGCCTGACTAGTGGCTTTGTTCTGGCGATGGAACTGCTCAACACAGCCCTGGAATCAGTCGTTGACTTGACTGTGAAGCAGACTTACCACGAACTTGCCAAAGTAGCAAAGGACTGTGCCGCAGGAGCCGTGCTGGTAGCGGCGATCGCCTCCGTCCTGGTGGCTGGTTCGCTGCTCCTGCCTGCCCTGCTGACGCGCCTCAACTTGCTCTAGCAGTCAGGCCAGAGATCCATGCCATAGCATTGAACAATGGGGTATGTTTGAGGGAGAAATCTGTTGTGCTCTCTCGGTTTGCCCCATGATTTTGGTAATTGATAACTACGACAGCTTTACCTACAACCTGGTGCAATACCTGGGAGAACTCGGAGCAGAACTGCCTGTCGCTGCAACGGTGCAGGTCTACCGCAACGACCAGATCACACTGGAGCAGATCCGTCAGCTCAAGCCCGATGCCATTGTCATCTCTCCCGGCCCCGGTCGGCCTGAAGATGCCGGGATTTCGCCGGATGTGATCCGAGAGCTGGGGCCGACTCTACCCATCCTGGGTGTGTGTCTGGGGCATCAGGGAATTGGCCTGGTGTTCGGTGCCACCATCACCAGCGCAGCAGAACTGATGCACGGTAAGACTTCACCGATCGAGCATAAGGGGGTGGGGGTGTTTGAGGGGATCGCCAGCCCCATGACCGCAACTCGCTACCACAGCCTGGTGATCGACCGGGAGACTTGCCCGCCTGTGCTAGAAATTACGGCCTGGGTAGAAGACGGCACCATTATGGGGGTGCGTCACCGCGAGTATCCCCACATTCAGGGGGTGCAGTTTCACCCCGAGAGTATTCTCACCGGGGAAGGCAAGCAATTGTTGAGGAATTTTTTGCGATCGCTCCCCTTGAGTCATCCTTCCGCTTGACATACTAGCCCCCCAGTCAGGCATCAGATGGCGCTCTACGTCCAGAGGTCACACCGATGAATCATTCGCTCCCCACCCGTCGTCGGCTTTGGATGCTGCTGTTACTGGTGGCAAGCCTTTTTCTTCTGGATGTGCTCGCTTACCTAGTTGCTGAGGGCCTGTGGTTTCGCGAACTGGGCTATCTTTCAGTGTTCTGGAAGCGGTTCCAGACCCAAGGATTTTTGGGGGCGACCGTGTTTACCATTAGTCTGGCGATGGTGTGGGGCAACCAATCGATTGCCCATCGTTACCTGCGAGATGCCCCCAGAGAACAAAGTGCCTTGCAGGGGGGGATGCGGTTTCGGCTGCTGATGCCCCTCACCCTAGGGATGGCACTGATGATTTTTGCTGTTTTGCTGCACCACGGGGCGATCGCCATTGACTATTGGCATTCCCCCTTGAACCTAGACAACCCTGTGGAGCAACTGCCGGTTAAACTCAGTTGGCAGACCTTCTGGAAACTGGGTCAACAGGCCTCATCTCAGCCTTGGCAGTGGATTGTGCTGCTAGCAGGGGCGATCGTGCTGCTCGTTTTCCCCCGTCTAGTGTTGCCGGTGATTGGGCTGCTGGTCAGCCTGGGCTTTGCGCTCGTCGTCTCGGAACACTGGGCAACAGTGCTGCTGGCCCAGCAGCCCACACGCTTTGACCAGGCTGACCCGCTGTTTGGGATCAACCTGGAGTTCTATATCTTTCAACTCCCCCTGTGGGAGTTGCTGGTCTATTGGCTGCTGGGGTTAACGACGCTGGCTTTGTTAGGGACGGCGCTGATCTACCTATTGGCAAATAACAGCCTCAGCAACGGCAAATTTCCTGGTTTCACCCACACCCAGGTGCGCCACCTGTATGGCCTGGGCAGTAGTTTTATGGGAACCGTTGCGCTCAGTTATTGGCTCGACCGGGTGATGCTGCTCTACTCCAGACAGGGGGTCAGCTTTGGGGCGAGCTATACCGATGTGTATGCCCGCTTGCCGGCCTACACGCTGCTCAGTCTCCTGGCGTTGGTGATCTGTTTGCTGCTACTTGGTCGGGCGGTGATCCCGCTGTTTCGGCCTCAACTTCCACCGCCGCCGATTGCCTACCCCCCCAGCTTAACTGCCCGCGAGGCCACTCCTCCTGCCCCGGTCAAAGATTTGGCCCACAACCGCTTGGCCTGGATGCTGCTGGGCTACTTGGCGCTGATCCCGCTCTTGACCGTAGCCGTGCCAACAGCGATGCAGTTGTTTATAGTGCAACCGACTGAACTGGAATTAGAGACGCCCTTCCTCGATCGCACGATCGCTCTGACGCGGCGAGGCTTTGCGCTTGAAAACATCCAGGTAGACAACTTCACTCCCCAGGGCAATCTGACGCAGGCCGACCTGCAGAACAACAGCGCCACTGTGACGAATATTCGTCTCTGGGCAACCGAACCCCTGCTCGAAACCAACCGTCAGCTTGAGCGCATTCGCCCCTACTACGAATTTCCGGGAGCCGATGTTGATCGCTACCTATTGCCCAGCGACGACAACACCCTGGCCCAGCGCCAGATCCTGATTGCCGCCCGCGAGTTGGACTACAACTCCGTCCCTGCCGACGCTCAGACTTGGCAAAACCGCCACCTGATCTATACCCACGGCTACGGCTTCACCATGAGTCCGGTGAATACAGCCGCAGAGGGGGGGCTGCCCGACTACTTTATCCGGGGGATTGGACAGACCGTCAGCGATCCCCGCATTCGCAACACCATCCCAATCGGTAGTCCCCGCATCTATTACGGTGAGATCACCACCAATCATGTAATTACCCAGACGCGCGTGCGCGAACTCGACTTCCCCAGCGGCAGTGATAACGTCTACAACTCCTACGATGGTTGGGGGGGGATCGGCATTGGCAACTGGGCGGCTCGCTTGCTGTTTGCTCGCCATCTGCTGGACTGGCGGATGGTACTGAGCGAGGATCTAACGCCCCAGAGTCGGCTGCTGTTTCGCCGCCAGATCCAGGAACGGGTAGAAGCGATCGCCCCTTTCCTGCGCTATGATCGCAACCCCTATTTGGTGGTGGTGGATATCGGCAACCAACCGCTGGTGAGCAACTTCTACAGTGCCGCTCCTGCGGGAACAACCCCCAGCCCCAGCCACCTGTACTGGATGATTGATGCCTACACCACGAGCGATCGCTACCCCTACTCTGATCCTGGAGAGAACGATTTCAACTACATCCGTAATTCCGTCAAAGTTGTGGTGGATGCCTACAACGGCCATGTTGCCTTCTATGTGGCTGACCCCGAAGACCCGATTATTCAGTCTTGGAGTCGCATTTTTCCAGACCTGTTCCATCCGTTTGCGCACATGCCGCTGGCCCTGCAACGCCACATCCGCTACCCGGAAGATTTTTACAGTGTCCAGTCGAACCAACTGATGGTCTATCACATGACGGAACCCCAGGTCTTTTATAACCGCGAAGACCAGTGGCGTGCCCCCAACGAGGTCTATGGTGGCAAGACTCAACCTGTCCGTCCCTACTACCTGATCATGAAGCTACCAGCAGGGTCAGTTGAAGAGTTCTTGCTGTTCCTGCCCTTTACTCCCAACCAGCGGACTAACCTGATTGCTTGGATGTCTGCTCGTTCCGATGGTGAGAATTATGGCAAGGTGCTGCTCTACCGATTTCCGAAACAGGAGCTTGTGTTTGGCCCCGAACAGTTGGAGGCCCGTATTAATCAAGACCCTGTGATTTCACAGCAAATTTCTTTGTGGAACCGTCGAGGTTCGCAGGTGATCCAAGGCAACTTGCTGGTGATTCCCATCGAGGAGTCGCTGCTCTACGTGGAGCCGCTTTACTTGGTGGCAGAACAGAATCAATTACCAACGCTGGCCCGGGTAATCGTTGCCTATGGCAACCGCATCATCATGGCAGAAACCCTAGAACGAGCCTTGGAAGGAATTTTTCAACCCCAGACGCTTGAATCGACCCCCATCATTCGCCCGGTTGACGAGGAAGATGCTGCAGCCGCCAATGGCATTGGCTAATGGCGGGTAACACCGACTTTTTGCTGGGGAACACCGTACTTGGCGATCGCCCGCTTCCCTCTAGAATCAGAACAGCGGGTTTAGATTCGCTGACAGGATGGATGAATTTTGCTGTGAGGCCGCATTGTGTTGGACTGCTCAGCAAAATGTATCCCGATTGCTACAGCCTAGGAAGTTTTAGGTGGCAGAGTCTCTGTTCATGACCCATGGTCTGAACTAGGATGACGTTGATGAATTTGCAGGGTGAGACTGCTGACAGCCCTCTCCCTGTTGCCGCCGTTGAGCTTCCTGCCCCCTAAATTCACCTCCTTATCTCTTAAGCGCTATGCAACCAACCAATCCCAATCAATTCACCGAAAAGGCGTTTGAGGCGATCGCCCAGACTCAGGACATTGTTCGTCAGGCCCAGCAGCAACAGATTGAGACCGAACACCTGATGAAGGCGTTGCTCGAACAGGAAGGGCTGGCGGTGAGTATCTTCAACAAGGCGGGGGTCAGCGTGCCGCGCGTGCGCGACTACACCGACAACTTCATCGCAAAACAGCCGAAGATCTCTGGCACGATCAGTTCCATCTACTGGGGGCGCTCTGCCGATGCCCTGCTTGACCGCGCCGAAAAGTATCGTAAGGAATTTGACGACAGTTTTATTTCTATTGAGCATTTGCTATTGGGCTATGCCCAGGATGACCACTTCGGCAAAGGCTTGTTTAACGAGGTGCGGCTGACGGAGGCCAATCTCAAAGCCGCTATTCAACAGGTACGAGGTAATCAAAAAGTGACTGACCAAAGCCCCGAAGGAAAGTACGAAGCTCTAGAAAAGTATGGCCGCGACCTGACGGAGTTTGCCCGCGCGGGTAAGCTTGACCCCGTGATTGGTCGGGATGAGGAAATTCGCCGCACGATCCAGATCCTCTCGCGCCGCACGAAAAATAACCCAGTGTTGATTGGCGAACCTGGGGTGGGTAAAACGGCGATCGCCGAAGGACTTGCTCAGCGCATCGTCAACGGCGACGTGCCAGAATCACTCAAGAACCGTAGGTTGATTGCCCTGGATATGGGTGCCCTAATTGCCGGGGCCAAATTCCGGGGCGAGTTTGAGGAACGTCTGAAAGCCGTCCTCAAGGAAGTGACGGATTCCCAGGGCAACATCATCCTGTTTATTGACGAAATTCACACCGTTGTGGGAGCGGGTGCAACCCAGGGCGCAATGGACGCTGGCAACCTGCTGAAGCCGATGCTGGCCCGTGGCGAACTGCGCTGCATCGGAGCGACGACGCTGGACGAATATCGCAAGTATATTGAAAAGGATGCGGCGTTAGAACGCCGGTTCCAGCAGGTGTATGTGGATCAGCCCACGGTGGAAGACACCATCTCGATCCTGCGGGGGCTGCGCGAACGCTACGAAAACCACCACGGGGTGAAGATCTCTGATGGTGCGCTGGTAGCAGCGGCAGTGTTGTCTCACCGCTACATTAGCGATCGCTTCTTGCCCGATAAGGCGATCGACTTGGTGGATGAGGCCGCGGCCAAGCTGAAGATGGAGATCACCTCCAAGCCAGAAGAACTGGATGAGGTCGATCGCAAGATCCTGCAACTCGAGATGGAAAGAGTCTCGTTGCAGAAAGAGACCGATCCGGCCTCGCGCGATCGCCTGGAACGATTAGAGCGAGAACTGGCAGATCTGAAAGAGACCCAGGCCACCCTCAACGCCCAGTGGGACGCAGAAAAAGGCATCATCCAAGAAATTCAGCGGCTCAAGCAGGAGATCGAAAAGGTCAACATCGAGGTGCAACAGGCCGAGCGAGACTACGACTACAACCGAGCGGCTCAGTTGAAGTACGAAAAGTTAACAGCTCTGCAAAAACAACTCGATGAGGCCGACGCCAAGCTGAACGAGGCGCAGAAGAGTGGTAAATCTCTGCTGCGTGAGGAAGTGACCGAATCCGACATTGCAGAAATTATTTCTAAGTGGACGGGCATTCCCGTCAGCAAGCTGGTGGAATCCGAGATGGAGAAGTTGCTGCACTTAGAAGACGAACTGCACCGCCGTGTCGTTGGTCAAGACGAAGCCGTGACTGCCGTAGCCGATGCAATCCAGCGATCGCGGGCTGGACTGGCCGACCCCAACCGTCCGATTGCCAGCTTCATCTTCCTGGGGCCAACGGGTGTAGGTAAGACCGAGCTGGCCAAAGCCTTGGCGGCCTACCTGTTTGACACCGAAGAGGCAATGGTGCGTATCGACATGTCGGAATACATGGAGAAACACGCTGTCTCGCGTCTGATCGGTGCGCCTCCGGGCTACGTGGGCTACGAAGAAGGCGGTCAGTTGACGGAAGCAATCCGACGTCGCCCCTATGCCGTCATTCTGTTTGACGAAATTGAGAAGGCTCACCCGGATGTATTCAACATCTTCCTGCAAATCCTCGATGATGGTCGCGTCACCGATTCGCAGGGTCGCACAGTGGACTTTAAGAATACGGTCATCATTATGACCAGTAACATTGGTTCCCAATACATCCTGGATTTGGCAGCGGATGATGCCAATTACGAAGAGATGAAAGCTCGGGTGATGGAAGCCATGAGAGCAAACTTCCGACCTGAGTTCCTCAACCGGGTGGATGAGGTGATCATCTTCCACAGCCTCAAACAAAACCAACTGCGGCAGATTGTGCAACTGCAAGTGCAACGCTTGGCGCAGCGACTGGAAGATCGCAAGATGGCTCTCAAGCTCTCCGATGCGGCGCTCGACTTCCTGGCGGAAGTGGGCTACGACCCAGTATACGGTGCTCGTCCGTTGAAGCGAGCCATCCAACGAGAGTTGGAAACGGCGATCGCCAAGCATATCCTGCGCGGTGAGTTCACCGATGGAGACACCATCTTCGTCGATGTTGAAAACGAACGGCTGTCGTTCAAGCGACTGCCAGCAGACTTGGTGATGACTCAAGCCTAGGTAACGTCAGTTCGGGTTAAGTGGGGTTTGGGGCACTGCGCCTGGTGCGGTGACCCGAACCCCTTGATTTTTCCTGCGCGTCGCGCCCGGAAAATCGAGAGTTTCAGCTTACGGATGGGCAGAACCGCCCAGGGTGAAATAGAAGGTAGCGCCTTGGTTGGGCTGGCTCTCGGCCCAAACTTTGCCGCCATGACGATGGATGATCCGTTGCACAATCGCCAGTCCGATGCCGGTGCCCTCAAATTCCGTTGCAGTGTGTAACCGCTGAAACGGTCCAAAGAGCTTGTCGGCATACTGCATATCAAACCCAGCCCCATTGTCGCGAATGAAGATCACTCCCGCCGGCAAACTACCGATTTCAATGTGGGGAGTGGGATGGTTACGGCTGAATTTAACGGCGTTGCTAACCAGATTATTCAAGACCTGTTGCAGCAATCGGGCATCCCCCTGGACAGTGGGCAACTCACCAATGACAAATTCCGCTGTAGTTTCGAGGTCTGGATTGTGCTGCAATGAGGCGATCGCTTCATCCACCAGTTGTCGCAGGTTCACGGGTTGATACTGCATGGGTTTGCGCCCAATGCGAGAGAGATCGAGGAGGCTGTCGATTAAGAGTGCCATTTTCTGGCTACTGTTTTGAATGACCTGCACATAATGGTCAACTTTAGGGTCAGACAGAGCATGGTGGTTCTGCAATTGCTGTTGTAGGGCACTGACGAAGCCATTGATATGGCGCAGGGGAGCGCGTAGATCATGAGAGACCGAATAGGAGAAAAATTCCAGCTCTCGATTGCTGGCCTCTAGCTGGACAGTCCGACGCATGAGTTCTGCCGTGCGTTGCTCGACTAGGGCCTCTAGGTTTTGATTTTGTTGTTCCAGCGCCTGGTTGAGCAGCAGAATGTCTGACTCTGCCTGTTTGCGATCGCTCACATCCATCAGGATGCCATCCCAAACAATCGCCCCATCCGACTGGCGTTCCGGTCGGGAGCCTCCCTGAATCCATTTGACCCGACCCGAGGGCAACCGAATGCGGCCTACCCACTGCCAGGATTGTAGGGTTTGGGCTGAGGCCAGGATAGACTGCTCAAACTTAACGGAGTCGTCTGGATGAACCATACCCAGAATCGCCTGAGCATCTGCCAGAATGAGCTCCGGCTCTACTTCAAACATTTCAATACAGCGGGGGCTGATGTAGGACAGATGCTGCTGCCCCTCAGGACTCAGCCGAAACTGATAAATCACCCCAGGAACGTTTTCGGCCAGCCGTTGATAGCGGGCTTCGCTGGCCTGGAGGTTGCGATATAGACGAGCATTTTCTAAAGAAATCGCAGCTTGGGTGCAGAGCAGGTGGATCACTTCCAGGCGATCGCGAGTAAAGGCAGCGACAGTCAACGGATTTTCCAAATACAATAGCCCGATAAACTTCCCCTGATTCAGGATAGGCGTACACAACACGCTCCTAGGTTGGTGACTCAGCAGATAGGGATCAGCCGTAAACTCTGTCTGAGCGGTTGCGTCATCCAGAACCACAGTCTTTAAGCTGTGTTTGACGTAGTTCACCAAGCTGAGGGGAATGCCCTCGCTGATGGCAAGAGGCACCGAGAACAATGTGCTACCCGCATCGCTTAGGGTGGCCACGGCTTCAATTGCCAAGCTATCGTCTTGGGCAATCAGTAGGGCTGCCTTTTTGGCCCCAGCGTTTTCCATCACGACCTGGAGCAGTTTGGCCACCAATTGATCGAGGTGAATTTCACTCGATAACGCCTGAGAAGCTTTGAGGACGCTGGCGAAATCAAGCGTCGCAGCAGACAAGTAACGGCTAGATTGACTGGCCTGACTGGATAGACTGGTCTGACTAGGTTGGTCAAACGCGGCAGCAGTTTTCGCCGTTTGGCGGTTGGTGTGACTGAGGATCACGTGGTGGTGTTGCGCTTGGAAGAGCGGTCCTAGAAGCTGAGGATAGCGATTTTCCAGGTCATCGGTTTTGGCTTTTGCTCCCCAACGGGCGTAGTCGTAGTAAGCATCTTGCAGATAACCTGCCGCAACCTTGTCTTTGCCCCACTGGAGGTAGAACCGGGCAGCCAGTTCATTGCCCAAGGCAGCGTCCTGGATGTAACCGTTTTCTCTGGCTCTTGCGATCGCACGATCATACCAGTCTGCGGCTTCGTAGTGTTTCCCTAAGACGCGATAGTGTTCAGCAGTCACCAAGTCCACCTTGTGCTGGTAATTCATCGGGGCATACTGTGCCCAGGCTTGTTGTAACTGGGCTTGGTTCTCTGCCACGCGCTGCAACACCGCAGCCAAGTTATCCCCTGAGTCATCCTGAGATTGCTCCCAGTGGGCGATCGCAATCAAAGAGTCATAGTAATAGAGCGTTGGTTCACCAACCAGGCCAACGGCTCCGCTTAAGTATTGCCGGGCCGCTGTGATCTGGGTCATAGCGGCGGCAATGTCCTCAAACAGGAAGCACAGCATCGCCTTATAGAGATAAAACTGAAACAACTTCCCCGGATCGTTGGCGGAGAGCAGGGATGGCAAAAACTCCGCTTCCTGTAATGCTTCTCCCGACAAACGGGTGGGATGGTCTGAACGGCCCAGCAAATTTAAGATTGACTGCCAGATGATCCAACAATAGTTAGCAGCGGTCAGTTGGTGCAGTTGGACCATGCCATTGGAGTAAGCGCGCACTTCTGGCTCTAGAGTGGCCAGCGGCTGACCACAGTTAAACGCCTTGACGCAAAACAGAATCGCATTGTAACCGGCATATTCCAGACTGCCGACCTCCAGCCCCGTTGTGTAGCCCTCTTTGGCAATCGGCAGTAGGTCTCTGAGGTGGTGTTTGCGGTGCAGAATAAATGCGACTACAGCACCAATGACTTCCGGTTTCGCAACTTTGGCCTCCAGGGCGGAAACAATGTTCAGTGCCAATTGGCCAAACTGCACGCCTGTCTCCACATCCTGCAACAGGTTGCACAAAATTGCCCCATAGAAGGCATAGCTGACGGGTGAAGCAAGGGTGTTACCCGACTGAATTGAGAGCCTGACACCCAACATCACCAGCAGTGGGTATAGGGGCGAACCCGACAGGTAAGCAGTGCCTAATAGGCTACTGGCGATCTGGGTAATGGCAAGATGGGTCGGATCAGTCATCAGCGGGAGTTGGACTAACTCCTCAATAGTGCGATCGCCAATCAACTCGGCGATCGCCTGAATCTGCTGGTGAATATCAGTGGGGGTGGGAGTTTCGGGAAACTGCACGCCCAACCGCTGTAGGGTCTGTTGCCCAATGGCAATGGCTTCGGTCAGCTTGTTTTGGTAGACACTGGCCAGAATCCTTGTGCGGTAAACGGGGATTGTTTCCAGTAGGGTATTCGCTTGTTCAATCACAGCATCAATCCACTGCTCCATCGCCGCAAAGTCACCACACAGGGAGGCCGATTCTGCGGCGAGTTCATGCAGGGCCAGGGTAAGGCCATACTGCCGTTGCCAAGCTGCCGCTCCTAGCAACGACAGACCCAAGGCGGCATAGTCCCGTCCGGCTTGATAGGCTGTTGCTGCTTTTGCCCTACGCGCAGCAATCAGGTTGAGGTGGGCAAGCTCGTCGCGATCGGCTTGGTCGGTCATCAGCGCGGTGCCCCAGTTGAGTTGGTTCACCAGTTCAAAAATGCGCTCCTCTCGCTCGGCGGCAGAGGTTTGCTGCAACAGCAATTGGCCGATGTGGTAATGGGTCGTCTGTTTCTGGTCGTCTGGGATGAGGGAATAGGCCGCCTGCTGGACGCGGTCGTGGAGAAACCGATAGGCACAGGTGCCAGAATCCTGCCGCGAGAAATCAGCAATCGTTTCTCGCGGACTGCCCGCCTCCCAACGACTGCTGCCGGCCTGCTGCTGGAAAAACTTGTAGATCTGACTCTGAGGTAGAATGAACCCCTGTTGCAACGCTGTCCACAGCCGGGTTGCTGCTTCGACTTCCGATTGCTCCGAGACGATTGCCAGCGTGGTGAGGTCAAATTGATTGCCAATGCAGGCGGCTAACTTGAGGATCGCCTGGGTTGGAGGAGGCAGCTTTTGCAACTGCAACGCCATAAACTCCACCACGTCATCCGTTAGGGCAGCATCCTGCACCCGCGCCATATCGCACTGCCAGTGCCCCGCCTGCCAGTCAAACGTAATCAACCCGTCCTGGTGCAGCGCTCTGAGAAACTGGGTGACAAAAAACGGGTTGCCCTGGGTTTTCTGAACTACTAGCTTGGTGAGGGGGTGAGCCACCGCCTCGGGACAATGGAGCGTATCTGCCACTAGGTGATTGAGATCGGCTGGGGTCAGGGGTTGCAGCGTGATGGTGCTGACCGTAGCCCCGGCTTGGGCAATAGCGGCGATCGCCAGCATCAGGGGGTGGGCGGGGGACACCTCATTGTTGCGATAGGCCCCAATCAGCAGCAGATTGCTCGTGTCCAACTCGGTCATCACCTGGTGCATCAGGTTGAGGGAGGCAGAATCTGCCCACTGCAAGTCATCTAAGAACAACACCAACGGATGGGCTGGCGTTGCGAAGACTTGAATAAACTTCTGGAACAGTAAATTAAATCGATTCTGGGCTGCCATGCCAGAGAGTTCAACGGCAGCAGGTTGGGGGCCAATCACCTGCTCCAGTTCTGGGATCACGTCAATCATCACCTGGCCGCTCTCCCCCAGGGCCGCGAGCATCTGAGCCTTCCACACCTGCAACTGGGCATCACTTTCACTCAGCAGTTGCCGCATCAGGTCGCGCAGAGCCTGCACCACACCAGAAAAGGGGATGTTGCGGTTAAATTGGTCAAATTTGCCTTTGATGAAATAGCCGTGCTGTCGAGTAATGGGCTTGTGAACTTCATTCACGACAGCCGTTTTGCCAATGCCAGAAAAGCCAGTGACCAGCACCAGTTCGGATTTGGGACTGGGAATTGGGGAAGGGGGATTGGGAGTTTGAGATTGGTCAGGGGGGGGATGCTCTGGCAACGATGCAACGCGGGCAAAAGCATCCAATAAGGTCTGGACTTCTTGGGCGCGTCCGTAGAGCGTTTCGGGAATCAGGAAGCGATCGCTGACATCTCGCCGACCTAACTGAAAGGGCACGATCCTCAGATTTTCCTGCCACTGGGCCAGGCACTCCTCGAGGTCATGCCGGATGCCTAGCGCACTTTGATAGCGATCTTCAGCATTCTTCGCCATCAGTTTCAGAACAATGTCTGAGAGGACAGCGGGAATGATAGATCCTGAAGCCCCGACTTCATGGGGGGGCACGGGGTGTTTTGCCAGATGGCAGTGAATTAACTCCATCGGGTCATCGCTAACAAACGGCAACTGCCCCGTGAGTAACTGATAAAAAGTGACCCCCAGGGCATAGAAGTCGCTGCGGTAGTCAATGCCGCGATTCATCCGCCCCGTTTGCTCTGGTGCCAGATAGGCAAGGGTGCCCTCCAGGGCATGGGCCGCTTGTATCTCCTGGGTCTCGCGGGGCAGCAGGGAAGCGAGGCTGAAATCCGCCAGTTTGACCTGCCGGGTGTCTGGATGGATCAGAATGTTGCTGGGCTTGAGGTCTTTGTGAATCACACGCTGATGGTGCAGCTCAGCAAGAGCCTCTACCACTTGCAGGGCAATTTGAAAAAATGCCGTCAAGCGTTGTGGCGTATTCCCCCACGGCCCTGCTTGCTTCAACTGTTCTTTGAGCGAGATCCCCTGAAAATCTTCCATCACCAGAGCATACCCGTTCTGGTAAGGCTCCAGGGCAAGAGATTTCAGAATGTTGGGGTGATTGAGGTTGCAGGCAATGGTGTACTCGTTACGGAACTGCACCAGTTCGTGAATGCTAGGAAAGGCGTGACGCGGAACCTTGATCACCACTGGCTGGCGATCGCACTCCCGAATTCCTCTGTAGACCAGTGTCTGGGGGCTTTCATAGAGGGAAACGACAATCCGATATCCTGGTAACCGAGGCATTGCACTCATTGGGGAGACACTCCTAGCGTCAGCCTACGCCTAGGGAGTATTCTAAAACCCCTCGATCGCTGGGAGAAGACACCCAGCGCTATAGCAATTGGTTTCAATTCACCCTAGATTTCCTAACCAGAGATTGGCTGACCAGAACAATAAAGCTATGCTTTTTTCTTCTTCTTTTTAGGGGGTTTCTGCTGATCAGGACTCGGTCCGTCTAGGGGACCATTCACCAGAGCATTAAACCCGTAGACTTCCCGACTGCCTCTGAGTGGAACAAGCGTCACTTCCTTTTCGTCCCCTGGCTCAAAGCGAACGGCAGTTCCGGCAGGAATATCCAGCCGCATTCCTTTCGCTCGGTCGCGGTCAAACGTTAATGCCTTGTTGACCTCAAAGAAGTGATAGTGAGAACCGACTTGAATGGGGCGATCGCCCGTATTGGCCACTCTCAACGTAACTGTTGGTTGCCCTTCATTTAAGATAATTTCACTATCCTCAACAAACACTTCACCAGGGATCATCGAATCTAATCTCCTTTGTCGAACTTTATCGAATCGGGTCATGAACCGTGACTAGTTTCGTGCCGTCGGGAAAGGTGGCCTCCACCTGGACTTCGTGCAACATTTCGGGGATACCCTCCATCACATCATCCCGCGTCAACAACGTCGTGCCGTAGCTCATCAACTCTGCGACCGTGCGCCCTTCTCTGGCTCCCTCCAAAATGGCCGCCGAGAGGTATGCAACTGCTTCGGGATAGTTGAGCTTTAGTCCTTTAGCTTTGCGGCGTTCGGCCAGCAGCGCAGCAGTGAAGATCAGTAGTTTATCTTTTTCCTGGGGAGTGAGTTGCATAGGCGACATTTGGGAAACTTGCCCATCTTCATCGATCCATCTCATCGAACAGGAATACCAGGCACAGAACAACGGCCCAGGAACCCCGACTGGACATTACCCCGGCTCTCAGCCGGGTAGTGGATACTCGTCCAGCGATGTTCTCAGAAGATGAGCAGCGAAAGGACAGTTACAGTATTCTCCAGGTCAAGCGCCAGATTTTTGTCCTCTTTTCCGTTTTCTTCATACTTGTAGGCGACCCGTGGTAGGCGACACATGAGTGGGGGCGTTGCTTAATCCAAAGATGATTGTTTGAGTGAGGGGCGCACTCCGTGCGCCCCTCACTCAAACAATCATTGCTTAAATCAGCAACGCCTGTGAGTGGGTAAGCCGTGTGAACCCGCCTGGGGGGATTGCCGCCGCCGAAAACTGTCGTTTAACCTACTGCCTTTTTAACCTACTGGCCCTGTGTCTGATAAGGTGGCTCTGGTCCGATACCCCCAATGCGGTTGGGGGGCCAGAAGCGCACTGCTGCCCGCCCAATAATGTTTTCGCGTGGCACAAAGCCCCAGAAGTGACTGTCAAAACTGTTGTTACGATTATCCCCCAGAACGAGATAAGAGTTCGCTGGAACGATCTCTGGCCCCCATTCATAGTCCGGGGGAGACTCCAGATAGTTTTCTGTCAAGGGTTGGTCGTTGATAAAGACCTGGCCATTTTTTACCTGGATTTTCTCTCCTGGTAGACCAATCACCCGCTTAATAAAGGCGTCTTTGAAGCTGCGCTGGTTTAACTGGTCAGGCGGCACAAAGACAATGATGTCTCCTCGGTTGGGACTTTGAAACAGGTAGCTGACCTTTTCAACAATCAGGCGATCGTTGATCTCTAGAGTTGGTAGCATGGAGCCAGAGGGGATGTAACGAGCCTCGGCTACAAAGGTGCGGATGCCCAACGCCAACACTATGCTCACCCCAATGGTCTTCAGTCCTTCAACCCAGGGATTGTCGGCGGGTCGTTGTGATGCGGATGATATGCCCCCACCATTTGCAGCCTTGGGGACGCTCGTGGACAGTGGTTCCGCAGGCAACCCTTGAGGAGGTTGGGCATCAGGTTGGGGAGTAGGGTCGATTTGATCGGACATGTTTGACTTCAGAGCGAAACAATGGCTTGGAGGGGTTGGGTGAAGAGAAGAGCCAACTCTACTGATTTGGCGCCAGTCTCCCTTCACTGCAGTTCAGTCATGAGTCTCTAACGACTTTCTCTAACGACTTATTGTATCGATAGCCTAACATTTATTGCTCTAACCGATGCATCTCCAACTCTAGCGATAAATTGATCTTTTGGCATTTTGGACTGCAATTATGAGTGAAATGAATAGGCGATCGCTCCTGATTCGCAACGCCCAAGTTCTCCACCCCGATGGAACTATCTCTCCAGGGGATGTGGAGGTGCGGGATGGGCAAATTTTACAGGTCACAGCAGCAGGGGCGATCGCCCCCTCAGCCGACCTGCCAGAAATTGACGCAACGGGGCTAACTTTGTTGCCAGGCGTGATCGACCCCCAAGTGCATTTCCGCGAACCCGGACTGGAACATAAAGAAGACCTGTTCACCGCCTCCTGTGCCTGCGCCAAGGGAGGCGTGACCTCGTTTCTAGAAATGCCCAACACAAAGCCTTTGACCATTACCCAGGCCGCACTGGATGACAAACTCCGTCGCGCCGCTGAAAAATGTCTGGTCAACTATGGATTCTTTATTGGCGCGACGGCTGAGAACTTGCCAGACTTGCGAACCGCTAATCCGGTCTGTGGTATCAAAGTCTTTATGGGGTCGATGCATGGCCCGCTGTTGGTCGATGACGACGCAGTGCTCGACCGCATCTTCTACCGCGACCTGTCTGACCCGAATTATGAAAATCGCCTGATTGCTGTCCACGCGGAGGACATGAAGCGACTGCGCGAGCGCCGCGCCCAGTTTGCCGACGAAACTGACCCTGCGATCCATTCCGTCATTCAGGACAACCAAGCAGCGCTGATGGCAACCCAGCGAGCGCTAGCCCTCTCCAAAAAATATCAGCGCCGGCTCCACATCCTGCACCTATCCACCGGAGAAGAGGCCGAACTATTGCGCCAGGACAAACCTGCCTGGGTGACCGCAGAGGTGACGCCGCAGCACCTCCTCCTGAATACAGATGCCTACAAGACGATCGGCACGTTGGCCCAAATGAACCCACCCTTGCGATCGCCCAGAGACAACGAGATCCTCTGGCAAGCCCTGTTGGATGGCGTCATCGACTTCATCGCCACCGACCACGCCCCCCACACCCTGGAAGAAAAGGCCAAAGGCTATCCCCACACGCCTTCGGGAATGCCCGGTGTGGAAACGTCCCTGCCCCTGATGCTGACCCAGGCGATGAAGGGACGCTGCACCGTGGCCCAGGTTGCTAACTGGATGTCTACTGCTGTGGCGAAGGGCTATCAGATTCCCAACAAGGGCATCATTGCCCCTGGCTACGACGCCGATCTGGTGCTAGTAGACCTCAACACCTACCGACCAGTGCGACGGGAAGAACTGCAGACAAAGTGTGGCTGGAGTCCATTTGAGGGCTGGGAACTCACAGGATTCCCGGTGGTGACTATCGTGGGCGGTCAGGTAGTTTACGACCACGGCAAACTCAATACAGATGTGCGGGGACAGGCACTCCGGTTTGGTTCCTAGCGCCAATACTTGCGACCATACATGAAAATGCCGAGCACGATGCCGATCAGGGAGGTCTGGTTGGGACTAATCAGAGCCGGAATAGGGAGGAATCCCCGCAGCAAGATCCACAGGATCAGGCAAGGTACCAGTGCCCACAACACCCCTGTGGTGATGTAGATATCTCGCTTCAATTGCTCTAGAAAGAAAACAGCGATCGCGCCCAACGCCCCACTCACCAGCACCACCATCAAAATATCGAGCGGCGGCGAGAATAGAAGCTGCAACATCCGTTGTAGTAGCGGCACCGAGCCGTAACCGAGCAGCAGCAGTCCTTCCAGCAGAGTGATTGCAACAACCGCTAAAGCCGCAACCTGAAGCAACGTTAACCAAGGAAGCCGTTTGAGTTGTTGCAAGGGATTATACATAGGAGGGGTTAGGGCATTTGGAAGGTTGGATGCTGGGGGTTAGATCGTGGGTTGGGGATTTTAGGCAGCTTAAGCGACAGTGGCGGCCTGGGGCAATTTTTCCTGAGCAGCCAGCACTTCTTGCCGTGCCCAGCGGTCTGCTTCGATGATATCTTCTAGGGTGGGTTGGCTGCGATTGTGGGGATGGTGGCGATCGCACACCGTCTCAATCAAGCGGGGGATATCGAGGAAGGCAATCTGTTCCCGCAGGAACAGATCGACAGCCTGCTCGTTGGCGGCATTCAGCACCGCAGGCATGGAACCACCAGCCCGTCCGGCAGCATAGGCCAGTTGCATACAGGGATATTTCTTGTGATCTGGCGCGCGGAAGGTGAGGTCACCACACTTTAGGAGATTGAGCCGTTCCCAACTGGTTGGGATGCGTTCCGGATAGGAGAGGGCGTAGAGGAGGGGCAGCCGCATATCGGGCAGACCCAGTTGTGCGAGGACAGAGGTGTCTTGCAGTTCAATCAACGAGTGAATAATGCTCTGGGGATGGATAACAATCTCAATAAAGTCGTAGTCTAGGCCAAACAGGAAGTGGGCTTCGATGACTTCCAGTCCCTTGTTCATCAGCGTGGCAGAGTCAATGGTAATCTTGCGGCCCATCGTCCAGTTGGGGTGCTTCAGGGCATCGGCCACCTTCACCGTCGCCAGTTTTTCCACAGGTAGGTCACGAAAGGCACCACCGGATGCAGTCAGCAAGATGCGGCGCAGCCCACCCTCAGGGACTCCTTGGAGACACTGAAAAATCGCAGAATGTTCTGAGTCTGCAGGTAGCAGTTTGACGCCATGCTGCTGCACCAGTGGCAGGACAACGGGACCACCCGCAATCAGGGTTTCTTTGTTGGCCAGGGCGATATCTTTCCCGGCCGTGATGGCAGCAATGGTGGGCATCAACCCAGCACAGCCGACGATGCCAGTAACGACGGCTTCAGCGTCGCCGTAGCGTGCGACCTCTGCGATCGCTGCCTCCCCAGCCAGCAAGATGGGGGGCTTGTCGAGGTCTGCGATCGCCTCTTGCACCGCCGTCAACTGGCTCTCATCGCAGATGGCAGCGATTTCAGGACGAAACTCCCGAATTTGCTGAGCAAACAACGTCGCATTGCGACCTGCGGCCAGCCCCACCACTCGGAACTGGTCAGGACACTCACGGACAATATCGAGGGTTTGGGTACCGATGGAGCCGGTTGAACCAAGCAGGGTGATGGCTTTCACGATTACTTAAGCTTTTCAGTAACTCCCAATACTATAAGGGGTTTGGGGCGGCAGATCGCAAGAGATTTTTCGTCAGCCCCTTCGTCATCGTTGACTCGGCATCGGCATCGGACAGTGCCCCCCCAACACCACACCTCAGGCCTGAGACAACCGCTGGCGTTCCTCACCCACTAGCAGGTTGTGAGCCTCCCGTAGCAGTGCCGGAATTTTCTCTGCGTGGGGGCTGCGGCTCAAACAATCGCGCAAGTCGAGTTGGTCAAGATGGGTCGCCTTTTCCCCAGGGAACCAGTGGCTAGCATTGCCCAACATCCCATAGCGGGCTTTGGCATAGTCCACTAGATCGTAAGCCAACGCCAGGTTTCGCAGCCAGAGAATGGAGCGAATATTAATGTGGCCAGGCGTTTCCTCCACGCTAGGTAAGCCAATCTCCCAGGTCTTATACCAGTCCTCCCCCAGACAGCGGATTGCTTCGTTCTCTAGACGTTCTAGAATGGCAGGCAAAATCTCTGACGCCTGATCCAGCAAGGGTAGGGTCTTCAGATGTTCGTCGAAGTCTGAGGGGCGGGCAGCGCCAATGCTGAGGGTATGCACCTGTGGGTGGCTGAGGCAAAACAGGTTGTTGAACACAATCGGGCTGAGGGGCGCGCACAGGTCTACCAACTTTTGAGGTGGGCTGTAGAGCATTCCCCCCTTGTCAGAGGGGCTGATGATGAAAACCCCCATATCGTGTTGGGTGGCGGCTGCAATAGCGGGCCAGTTGCGCTGGTTGATGTAGTACCAGTGCAGATTGACGTAATCAAACTGGTCGGTGGCGATCGCCCTAACAATTACATCGGTCGGGGCATGGGTAGAAAAACCAATGAACCGCACTCGCCCCTGCGCCTGAAACTGTCTCGCCACTTCAAGACACCCCCGTGGCCTAATGGTATAATCCAACAACTCAGAAGTATTGACCCCGTGTAGCGCTAGTAAATCAACGTAATCCAACCGTAAATTTGCCAGAGACTGTTCCACTGTCCTCCGAAATTCCTCGGCATCTTCGACTGGAGCCACTTTCGTCTGTACGATAAGGTTTTCTCGCGGTAAGCGAGGCAACACTCGCCCTAACTGCACTTCGGATGTTCCGTAGCCCCGCGCAGTTTCGATGTGAGTGATGCCAGCATCGATGGCTCGATAGATCGTCGCTTCCAGGTTTTTTTGGCTATCCTGGGAAATCTCGGAGTCTGGAACATCCTGCCATTTGTACTGGTAGCGCATGCCCCCACACGAGAACACCGGCATCAATAATTCTGTGCGTCCAAATCGACGATATTGCATAGGAGGGTTGCATTATTACTTAATCTCAGAATCTCAGACCACTCACATCTTGCACCATTTGCAAGTTTCGGTGATGCGGCCCGGCGCATATCACCTCAGAGCAGGCACTAAGGAATTTGAACCTGCTCTACTAGTTATTTTGTCTGGTTATTTTGTCTGGTTGCATTGGGGATGGCTCCATGCGCCTCTTACACGCATCTCTTACAAAAGTAGCAATAATAGAACAGGAGTCAATCACTGAATGACTGGAAGACTCAAATTGAAGGCTCAAAGACTTGCTGTCTTGAGTATTGCCCCTATTGTCTGTTCAGGTGGTCTGTTCAGGTGCAATTGATGCATTCCAGTTAAATTTTTCTCGGCAAAATTAGTTGATTAGTAGGAAATATGGACTATACAGAACTGGATGATATTGAATCTTCAGTTCAGGATTTGCTGTCACTGGCAAAGATAGAACTCGAAGAAAAAAAATTACAACAGCAACGTGATGAACAAATTCAGCAAAAAATAATCGAAATCCAAAAACGTCTGAAGCCATTATTAGAACAAACTGAGCAGATGCTGTCGCAGTTTGACCCAAACGATTTTAGTGATAGTGTCACCCGTCGCAAACTAGAAGATAAGGCCGCAGAACTGCGACAAAAGCTTGAGGATGCCCCCCAACTGGCCACCCAACTGGTAGACCGTCAGGTCATTCTCAATGAAGAGCGATTACTCGACGAACGGTTGGCAGAGCAGGCTGCTCGCTGGCGTCATGCGCTCAAGGATGACATCTTGGACATGATCCGCGAACAGCAAGATTTTTACAGTGCAACGGATGCAGCGGTTGCCATTCGTGGCTATATGGCCGACCTGAAAGCCATTGGCGCGCTAGAAGAGGTCGTTGAAGCGTTAATTGCTCAAATTAATGCCAACAGTGAAGAAGGCCCAGTCGCCCGGTTGCGGGGGACACACGAGCAAACGCTGAATTTCATCTATAACAAAGCGCTGGAAAACCGCGCCAGAGTTGAACGTAGCCCCGATGTGCAGCCGCGTGTGCGACACCGTACGTCCGAGAAGCGCCCCAACCCCTATGCCCAGCTAGAGGGCAAGGTGGTCATTTTTGGCGGGCATGATCGACTAGAGACGGCGGTTCGTAATCGTCTGCGCGATGCCAATGTGACATTGATTTGGTGTACGGCTCAGGCCGGGCCGCAGATTGCTGAGCAGGCCGAGAGCCATATTTCCAGTGCAGACTTGATTTTAGTGATGACAGGATATACCAGTCATAAACTGACTGAGAAGGCTTTGCAAGCAGCAGAACGAGCCGGCAAAAGTCCTGAAATGATTAACACCACGGGGGTGATTCGGATTCTGGAGGCGATCGAGTATGGCTTAAAGTCTCAGCAGTTTGCCCGTCGGCTCAACTGCTCGAAGCCGGTGTAGATTTGGTATTTCGCCTAATCCTGCTCCAGCATAGATTGGATATAGGTTAGGGAACCCCTTCCGTCCGACCATTTTCTTGGAGGGTACGGCGAAATTCCCGAAAAATGGGTTCGCGGGGAATTGGCGTAAATCCGTCTGGGCCAAACCACGTGTCGAAGATCTGGAGGTAGGGAGACTTGCCATCTAGGATTCCTTGCAGCAGGTCTTCAATAGTTTGATTCACAAGCTGGCGAAATTCGGGGTCGTTGTTTGGCAAGATACAGCCATATCGAGAGACATCCATCGTTGGATTCGGAGTTATCTCGTAACGCTGCACAGCGTTTCGCACACGCAACAGACCGTAGAGCAAAATGCCGTCACTGGCAAAACCGTCGATGTTGCGGTTTTCTAGGGCCGCAAATCCAGAAGAGCGATCGCCAAAGAAAAACAACCGCACATTACGCAGTCGAGTCTCAACTGTGAGCGCATTGCTGGTGTTAGGGATCACCCCAATACGAAATTCGTTCTGCTTGACCGTAAAGTTGCGAGCGACTAAAACCTGAGTTCCTGTCGTGAAATAGCTGAGGGAGAAATCGATCTGTGCCGATCGCCCCGGTGTAATGCTACTAACAGCACATTCGAGGTCAACCTGTCCCCGCTGTACCTGTAGAAACCGTTCGTTGACGGTGACGGGAACCCAGTTGAGCTGAACGTTGCGTCCTAACACCTGTTCAACACGGTCGTGAATTAACCCCAGCAAATCCACCGCAAATCCCTGAAAACGCCCCTCCGCCACCTGGAACGCGAAGGGGCTGGAGTCGGTGCGGGTCCCCGCATTCATCACGCCCGTCCGGGCAATCCGTTGAAGAGTAGTTTCGGGGGGGGGAGTTTCAGGGGGAGTGGGAAGTGAGGTCGGTGAGAGTGAGGCAGACGAGGTCGGTGAGGTGGAACCAAGAGTCGAGAACAGGATGAGAGGAGAACAGGCGATCGCAATGGTGCTAAAAAGTGCCCTTAGACGTGTTCCGGTTTTATGCTGCATACTCTGACGGTGTATATAGCGCTTCTTGCGCTAGGGAGATACGGGGGTGCAGGGACATCGCCGCCTGCGTGGAGGGTCTGCCTCCATCCCCCTTGTACTTCACCCCAGTGAAAACCGCTATAGCGGTTTTCATATTGATGAGAGCCAGTCACGTTCACAAGATCCCGCTGGTTAATGGGTTGAGTAGTGGGGGCCGTGCCCCCACCACTGCAAGCAGCCATACCACTACTCTAATGTGACCTTTGCTATGTGACCTTTACGAAACGTGCCCCACCAACAGTCACTAAAGGGGGGCTGAGGACAAGCGGCACGGGGGGGATGCAGTACGCCCACACATTATTCAAGAGAGTCTACTCAGCCATAGTAAAAAAAAGTGCGGTGCATTGCACCGCACTTTTTTCAATTCCTGAGAGTTAATTTCTGTAAGACAGCATCACCGTCTTTCAAACTGCACCGGATATAGTGCTACGCGCATAGGTTAGGACAATACGTTTTGCGGGCAACCCCGCG
>DVEB01000029.1 GCA_015295905.1 Synechococcales cyanobacterium M55_K2018_004 | reverse complement strand
GACCCAAACCCTTCTTAACCAGAACTGACGTTAACGCTCAATCGCAAATCTACAATGGCATCAGCCGTCCTGCAGTTGGTGATAACGAGGCAACGCGGGTTCGGCAAACCACTACAATAAAAAAGCCGAACCGGGTCTCAGTAAACCGTATGCGTGACGCGCTGTTTTGCATTGACAATCTGCGGGTAGCCTACCCCTACCAGCGGGGCGGCATTTCAGGCGGAGCGCCAATTCAGTGGGCCGTCGATGGTGTCTCGCTGCAACTGAGAGCAGGCGAGCGACTGGGCCTAGTGGGGGAGTCGGGTTGTGGCAAGAGTACGCTAGGGCGCGCCTCTATGCGCTTACTTCCGCCCTCCAGCCGGGTTGAAGGTCAGGTCTGCTTTCAGGGACAGTCTGTATTTGACCTGTCGCCCGCAGCGTTACGGCGATTTCGAGGCGAGGCAGTAGCCCTCATCTTCCAGGACCCGATGACCCGCCTGGATCCCCTCATGACCATTGGCGACCACTGCCTGGAGACCCTGCTGGCCCACGAGCCTCACCTCTCGAAACGAGCCGCCAAAGAAAGGGCGATCGCCACCCTAGAAGCGGTCAAAATTCCCGCCAGTCGCTGGTCACAATATCCCCACGAGTTCAGCGGCGGGATGCGGCAGCGGGTGGCGATCGCCCTAGCCCTACTGCTCAACCCCAAACTGATCGTCGCTGACGAACCCACCACCAGCCTGGATGTCACCGTCTCTGCCCAAATCCTGCGCGAACTAACACGCCTCTGCCAAGACCGTGACCTCGCCCTGCTGCTGATCTCGCACGACCTAGCGATGGTGGGGGCATATTGCGATCGCATCGCCGTCATGTACCAGGGCAAAGTCGTGGAAACAGGAGCCACCCAACAGGTCTTCCAGTCCCCCCAACACGACTACACACGCTCGCTGCTCAAGGCTGCCCTCCACCTCCACGCTGGCTCTACTACCCCACCGCCCCATTCTGCTCACTGCTCCCACCCAACTCCCCCCCTGCTCAAACTCACCCATCTCCAGAAGCACTACACCCTAGAGCAAAACGTCGTTGCCCGCCTGCTCGCTCGCCAGGGGGAGGTCGTCATCAAAGCGGTAGATGGGATTGACCTGGAGCTTTATCCGGGGGAAATTCTTGGGCTGGTGGGCGAGTCTGGCTGTGGCAAAAGTACGCTCTCCCGCACGATCTTGCAACTGGTGCGACCGACCGCAGGCCGGGTTGAGTTTCTGGGGAATGACCTAACCTCTCTGTCCGGGCGATCGCTCCAGCAGCAACGACGACAGATCCAGATGGTGTTTCAAGACCCCCATGCCTGCCTCAATCCCCTGATGACGGTCGGTGAAGGCATTGCTGACCCCCTCCTGATCCATGGCTTGGCTACCCCTGCAGCCGCCAAGCAACAGGTCATGGCCATGCTGGAGCGGGTTGGCCTCACCCCCGTTGACGACTACTACTACCGCTACCCCGGTGACCTCTCTGGTGGGCAGCAGCAACGGGTGGCGATCGCCCGCGCCCTGATCACTCGCCCTAAACTCCTGATCTGCGACGAACCCGTTAGCATGCTAGATGCCAGCGTCCAAGCTCAAGTCCTCGATCTGATGCTGGAACTCAAGCGCGAGTTTGACCTCACCTACCTGTTCATTACGCATGACCTCTGGGTGGCAAAGTTTCTGTGCGATCGCATTGCCGTTATGACCGCTGGCAAGATCGTCGAACTAGGGCCAACTCACGAAATCTTCACAAACCCCCAACACCCTTACACCCAAACTCTCCTCCAGGCTGCCCCCCTGTTAATCCAGCACCTTTCTCCACCCCAGCCTCCCCTTGGCTAAACACTCACGGCACAGCCGATATCACTCACCGCCCACTCATTCCCCCACCTTCCCCCTTGTATTGATTTTTGTGTAGTATCATCAATGGGTATTTTTTCCCAAGCCATCCCTTATCCGCCTTTTTGGTCAGCCTGAACCGCTAATGTTTGGTCTAATTGGACATCTCACCAGCCTAGAACACGCTCAACTCGTTGCCCGCGATCTTGGATATCCTGAATACGCCGACCAGGGGCTTGACTTCTGGTGTAGCGCTCCCCCTCAGATTGTCGATCACATCAAAGTCACCAGCGCTACTGGACAGCAGATCGAAGGAAAATACGTTGAGTCCTGCTTCTTGCCAGAGATGCTAGCAAACCGACGCATCAAAGCCGCCACTCGCAAGATCATCAACGCCATGGCCCATGCCCAAAAACATGGGATTAACATCACGGCATTAGGAGGCTTCTCCTCAATTATTTTTGAAAATTTCAACCTGTCCCAGATTAAGCAGGTGCGAGATATCACCCTCGACTTTGCCCGCTTCACCACAGGCAACACCCACACGGCATACATTATCTGTCGTCAGGTGGAGCAGGCATCCCGACAGCTGGGCATCGACCTAGCTAAGGCAACGGTCGCCGTCTGCGGGGCCACGGGAGATATTGGCAGTGCAGTGTGCCGCTGGTTGAATGCTAAGACGGATGTAAACGATCTGTTGCTGATTGCCCGTGACCAGGAGCGCTTGCATACCCTCCGGGATGAGTTGGGACGCGGCAAGATTTTGAGCTTGGAGGAGGCCCTTCCCTTAGCAGATATTGTGGTTTGGGTTGCCAGTATGCCGAAGGGGATCGAAATTGACCCCACCACGCTCAAGCAACCTTGCCTCATGATCGACGGCGGCTATCCCAAAAATTTGGCTACTCGCCTCCAGCATCCTCATGTTTTTGTGCTGAATGGTGGCATTGTGGAGCACTCCCTCGACATTGAGTGGAAGATCATGAGCATCGTCAATATGGACGTGCCTGCTCGGCAGTTATTTGCCTGTTTTGCTGAGTCTATGCTGCTGGAGTTTGAGAAGCTCTATACCAATTTTTCCTGGGGCCGCAATCAAATCACTCTAGAGAAGATGGATCTCATCGGTCAGGTCTCCCAAAAGCACGGCTTCCGTCCTCTGTTGCTGCCCTGCTGAGGGATAGCGTCATAACGCGACGTGAATTCAGGGTCAGCGGGGTTTGGAGCACCGAGCTCGGTGCTCCAAACCCCGCTGACCCTGAACTGACTTTCAGTGGCTTCGAGCACCCACCTCAAACAGCCGTATGGCGTAGGTCACGTCAGTTCTGGTTAAGAGGGTTTTGGGGCACCGCGCCGGCGCAGTGCCCCAAAACCCTTGCTGTTCCGTGCGCGTTGCGCACGGAACAGCAAGGGTTTCAGCGTATCCCGAATTCACGTTCGGTATACACAGTGCACGCACCCACGCCATACCGCTTGTCAACTTGATTTGACAGGTACCCGCAGGTCACGCCACAGTCGTCCGTACTGCTCTATCGTGGCTGTCGAAACGGGTAGCAAAAACTCGCTGCGTTCCAGTGTCTCTGCTGCTGGGAGTAGCAAAGGGTTAGACTGCACACTACTAGGCAGCGTGCGGCGGTCGAGGGTGGTGAGGATGGGAGACGCTGCATCACTGAGGAGCGACAGGGAAAGGGCAACCTCTTTGCTCCAGCAAAAGTCAATCCATTGTGTAAACAGGGAGGTAGGCTGACGGGGTTTCTCCACCGCGCCGACTGGACGCACCCACAGGTCGGCAAAAACGATCGTACCTGGTTCGGGAACAATGGCCTCAATTCGACTATCTCGCTGCACGATGGGGAGCAGGTCAGTAGACCAGCCCATGGCAACCCAAGTATCTGCTAGTAACAAGGGTTGTAAATAGGCAGTCGAGCTATAGAAGCGGGTTTGCTGATGCAGGGCCGTTAACGTAGACACTAGATCGGGCACAGCCGCAGGATTTTCAGTATTGACCGACTGTCCCAGCCGCTTCAGGACAATCCCAATCACTGTGCGAGGGCTGTCCAACAGAGAGATGCGGCCTCGCAGTTCGGGTCGCCACAGGTCTTCCCAGCGCGTCGGCACCCACCCTAGGGAGTCAAACTTGTCCTTGCGGTAAGCGATCGCCACACTCCCCCAGCGGTAGGGAGCAGCCCAGATCGCCCCCTGAGCGTCGGGAATCCCCTGGTCATTACGACGTACTAACTGCTGCCAGGCTTCCCCCAGTTGCTGCCAGCCTGCCAAGTCGGCTAGGGGCAACGGCTGGATGAGTTGCTGCTGGATGGCAGCAGCCAGCCAGAAATCACCCAGAGTCATCAAGTCTGCAATGTTATCGACAGGCGACGGGCTAGCAGCATGGGGTAGAGTTGCATGAGCCGCCCAGGTCTGCAACTGTGCAAACAGGGTTGAGAGCTGAGGGACGGAGACAAAATTGAGGCGAATAGCCGCGTTGAGACTTTTGCGAAAGTCGCCTGGAAGCTGAGGTGGGATTGATCCTCGCAGCAAGTCAACCCGCAGATCGGCAGTTGCTGATCGGTTACAACCAGTTAGGACTGAACCGAGGCTCAGCGCCCCTAGTCCCAACAGGAGCGATCGCCGGGTCAGGCCTGCCCTAGGGCGATCGCTCCAATCGCGCGATTGCTGAGCCACCCTTAAGCCTCCACCTTGCGCTCAACACCGAAGCCAATCAAATCAATTACCGTAGGAACTTCTCCGGCGGCGGGGCGTTGGTAGGTGACAATCGTACGCATCCGCAGGTCGGGGGCGACAAACCGCATCTGATCAACCGCAACGGAGCGATTGTAGTAGGTGGTCATTTCGAGGGTTTGGCGAGTGGGCTGATAGGTGAACCGTCCGGCGATCGCCCCCGCCTCGGAATATCCTTGGTCGCGCAAATAGTATCCCCGGATCAGTTCGCGGTCATCGTCTGAAACTTGAGCTGCACTCGGCAGGAGCAATCCGGCACGGTTGGCCTCTGTCAGCAGCACATGCTCTTCCGGGACAAACAGCGCCTTCAGGCTCATGGAGACCTTTTCACCCGTTTCAGACTCGGTATCGAAGTGGATGGCAAAACCAGGACACAGCGCTCCCATGGCATCGGCAGAGAGCTTCATCTGCAAGCCACCGGGTTCGTCGTCAGGCGCAACCATGCTCAGGATCTGCTGCTTATCTCCACTCCCCAGCGCCGTTGCTCGAAACTCTGTGTAGGAGCGCTCCACCTCACCCTTGGTAACAAAGTGATAGATGCGCTCTGTTTTCCAGAGTCCTGCGCAGGCCGTAAAAAATGAATCAAAGCTCAACATTGTTGGATGCTCGGGGTTGGATGTTCAGTTGGGGTGGAATGTTCAGGGTGTTGTATTTTCCAGTGGTATAGCTGCTTGCAGTGGTGTGGTCACAACCCACTCCACTCAACCCGTTACCCAGCGGGATCTTGTGCACTTGTGCATTATGGTTTTGGTAGTTTTGGGCAGGGGTTGGCGTGAAGGACGTGATCGCATTCTAGCCCGATCGCCTCGTCTCTGAGGCAGTTGGGCGATGTTGAATTTTCTAGAGTGATGTTTGGCGGACGCTGCTCGCATCCGAGATATTCTGCAACCAAGAAAAAATCGGGTACTGGTTGCTTTTTCTCTGCGATTTGGGGAGCATTTGTGGTCGATGGAAGGTTGACTGACGCATGGTTTAGAGAAACTAAAGCAAAGCGAATGCAATTGTGCAGATCTTGTGGAGGGAGAATCCATAAACTCGGTATGTGAATCATTGCAATGGAATAAAGGTTAAGGATAAAGGTTAAATAATCTGGGAATAAATTGATGTTGATTGAAAGGACTTTCTAAGATAGAGTGACAAACCACAGTCACATGGGGCGTCACATGGATGCACTCCAGGAACTTATTGCCAGCCTGCACCTCAAGGTCGATAGCTTGCAACAGCAACTTGAACAACTTAGTCATCAGGTTTCTGACAGCCTTGCAGCAATGCAGGGATCTGATCGTGCCCATCGCGGTTTGACGAATGTGGGAGGTGGACGATATCCCCATGCCCAGCGCAGTTCGCTTGAGCTTGAAATGGAACATAAGGATGTTTTGATGGATGTGAGCTTTGCTGAAAGTGAAGCCCAGAATGCGGAGCGATCGCTCTCTCCTGAAGTTCAGGTGCAACGGCTGACTGCACAGCTCACGGCTGCCTATAATCGGATTGCAGCGCTGGAGGAACAACTCCTCTCGCAGCGAATCCACTAGTTCCCATCCACACCAGCGACGTGGGTGGAACGTTGTTTCACCCACACTGCTGGTTTGGCTTTTTTCTGTCGCGGTTTTCACTGAGCGTCTAGACTAGATCGCACCGGAACGCATTGCACCAGAAAGCGTGAGGGGCTTGCTGAGCAAGCCCCTCACGCTTTTTGCTGGCAACAGTCGGCGCTAAGGGTTTCCTCCTTGCATCCCGTCCTATAGTGAGTAATACGAAATCCGTCTATAAAGTAGCTGTTTGTTGTGGTGTGAAACGGGCGCTGCG
>DVEB01000170.1 GCA_015295905.1 Synechococcales cyanobacterium M55_K2018_004 | reverse complement strand
GCGCGAGGCGCGAGGCGCGAGGCGCGAGGGGGGAGGGGGGAGGGCAGGGGAGGACTTATTAGCCTGTTTGAGGGTGGGGGCGAAGGGGGAAGCGGAGACTGGTAAAACAGGCAGGGTGGTCATGAGCAGGGCTGAGAGCGGAGCCAGGAGTTCAACGGATACGAGGGACGGTCGCCAGAGTAACAGGCCACCGACATCTACCCCGGTGTGGCGAGTGTGGCGATCGCCCCGTTTTCCCCCAGTGCCTACTCGAACATCACGGATTCCGGCAAGACAGGTGGCGGCAAGACGGGTCACAGCAAGAAAAAATTTCATGGAGGGTTTCCGAGGAGAGGTCTATCCTGAAGCAAACACGGGCAAGTCCCTAAACCAACAGGTCAGCACGGGGGTTAAACGTCTCAATCTGGCGTAATTTTTCGTAGAGGTCGCGTTCTTGCGGAGTAATGTCTTTGGGCACCAGGATGACAATTTCGACAATCTGATCGCCACGGCGACCATTGATGGGGTAGCCCTTCCCTGCCATACGCAGTTTTTGCCCCGTGCGGACTCCAGGCGGAATCATCATTTTCACCAGGCCATCTAGTGTTGGCACCTCAATCGGGCCGCCCAAAACCGCTTCACTCGGAGTCAGGGGAACTTGGCAGAGAATGTCAGCCCCTTCTAGTCGAAAGAAGGGATGGGGTGAGACTTCAATATTGAGGTACAAATCTCCCCCTGCAACGCCCTGGCCCTTGAGACGGATCTTTTGTCCTGTCACCATCCCCTCGGGCATATTGACTTCCAGCGATCGCCCATCTTCCAGACGAATCCGCTCTCGCCCACCCTGGTAGGCCCGTTCCAGAGGCACAGAGAGCCGCGCTTCTGCGTTGCGGGGCGGAGCCGAACGGGGAACCGTATAGGCAGTTTTGGTTGTCCCAGGGCGATAAGGATCAGCGGCTCGCGGTGGCTCTGGAGATTCCGTCCGGCGGTTCAACAGTTGCTCGACAAAGCTGTTGAAGTCTCGAAACTGGCTGAAATCTACCTCTTCAGCCGTGCCCCGACTCGTGGAGCGATCGCTCCAGGTTTTGCCTCGGGGGGCGCTCCCGCCGTGAAACCCACTCTGCTTCCAGAAGCGGCTGAACTGGTCATACTGGGCACGTTTGGCGGGGTCAGAGAGAACTTCGTAGGCTTCCCCAATGTCTTTAAATTTCTCCTCAGCCTCCTTGTTGCCCGGGTTCAGGTCTGGGTGGTACTGGCGCGCCAGCTTCCGATAAGCTCGTTTGATATCCTCGGCTGTCGCGTCTTTGGTAATTCCAAGCAGTTGATAGTAATTCCGAAAGTTTTGCATTCAGCGATCGCGTCAGAGTGAGGGATCAACAGTCAAGGATGGGAGAGCAGAGGTTGCGGACGAAATCAGACTTAGAGCCACTCATCATCCTCATCGTCCCAGTCGCCCCGGCTGCGGCTATAGCGAGGATCCTCATGAGAAGAGGGACGACGTGGCTGAGAACGAGGCGAGTCGTCCCAGGCGGTACGAGGGCTGCGGAGGGGGCGATTATCGCTCCGATCGCGGCTCGCTCCACTCTCCCAGGAGTCGCCGCTATTGCGAGCATCACGGCTGTCTTGAGCGTCCCAACTGTCCCGGCTGGCCCAACTGTCCCGGCTCTCGCGAGGTGGGCGGGCATCCCAGCCATCGTCACGCGCATCTCGACTCTCGCGCAGGGGACGCGAGTCTTGTGGTGGACGGCGATCGCTCCGTTGAAACGCAGAGCCTTCCTCATCCCACACACTGCGGCTGGCGCGACTGTCCCTGGTCTCGCGAGAACCGCGGTTGTCATACCCCCCCGCTCGATTGTCGGAACGGCTATTCCAGGAGTCGCGAGCTCCCTGATTCTCCCAACTCTCGCGAGTATTGCGATTGTCGTAGCTGTCGCGGCGATCGAAGTTGTCCCGTCGTGCTGGGGTGTTCCAGCGATCCTCCTCCCAACCGTAGCGACTGCGATTATCCCGCTGGTCAAAGGTGTCCCAAGAACTCCCATAGCCTCGGTCATCCCAGCGATCACGCCGCTCAAACGGATAGTCGTCATCATCGTCGCCCAGGATAGCGCGCTTGATTGAGCTGAAGAATCCCTCTTCCTCCTCTTCCTCACGGTTAAACTGGTAGACTTCCCGCTGCAATTCCGTCAGGGCATCCCGTAGGTTAGCCTCCAACATATCGATGCCGCGTTCGTCATTTTTAGACAGGGCGTCTCGCAGTTCCTGGATCAGGTTCTCAATGCGGCGACGGTAGCTGCTGGCAAACTGCATCCCAAAGTCCAGCGCCACCTCCCGCAGTTGCCGTTCGGCTTGGTAGGTGAGGGCTTCTGCCTTAGTGCGCTTTTCAACCTTTTCCCGCTTCTGGCGGTCTTGCTGGGCATACTGTTCTGCTTCCTTAATCATCCGTTGAATTTCAGCCTCACTCAGGGTAGAAGCCCCCTGAATGGTGATGCCCTGTTCGCGGCCTGTGGTTCTATCAACTGCGGTGACTTGCAGAATGCCGTTGGCATCAATATCAAAGGAAACCAGGATCTGGGGCACGCCTCTGGGCGCGGGCGGAATCCCCATGAGCTTGAAGCGTCCCAACGATTTGTTGTCAGCGGCCATCTCGCGCTCCCCTTGGAGAACGTGGACTTCCACCATCGTCTGGTTGTTCTCCGAGGTAGAGAAGATATCTGAACGCCGAACAGGAATGGTGGTGTTGCGCGGGATCAGCTTTTTCATCACGCCGCCAATGGTCTCTAGCCCCACCGAAAGGGGGGTAACATCCAGCAGCAGAATATCCTGCACATCCTGGGTCAGAATGCCCGCCTGGATGGCAGCACCCACAGCAACTACTTCATCAGGGTTCACGTTTTCATTGGGTTCCCGGTTGATCAGCGATCGCACCAGTTGCTTGACCATCGGCATCCGGGTAGACCCCCCGACTAGTACCACCTCGTCGATATCATCTGCGGTCATTCCGGCATCTCGCAGGGCTTGCTTGACAGGGCCACGCAACCGGCTGATCAGATCGCTACACATCCCCTCAAACTGCCCCCGGGTGAGACGAGTTTCAAGGTGCTTAGGGCCTTCTGGGGTAGCGGTGATAAAGGGCAGGTTAATTTCGGTGAGGCTCACGCCTGAGAGTTCGATCTTGGCCTTCTCGGCGGCCTCCATCAAACGTTGCAGAGACTGGCGATCGCGCCGTAGGTCAATTTCTTCCTGCTGCAAAAACTGCTCCGCCAGCCAGTCTACAATTTTCTTGTCAAAATCAACTCCACCGAGCTGGGTGTCACCACTGGTGGCCTTCACCTCAAAAATGCCATCTCCCACCTCTAAGATCGACACATCAAAAGTGCCACCCCCCAAGTCAAACACCAGAATGGTTTCGCTAGAGCGGCGATCGAGTCCATAGGCTAGGGATGCGGCCGTCGGCTCGTTGAGGATGCGCAACACATCCAGCCCTGCGATCCGTCCGGCATCGCGAGTGGCCTGTCGCTGGGCATCGTTGAAGTATGCTGGAACGGTGATGACGGCTCCAGTCACGGGCTGTCCCAGGTAACGAGTGGCCTCGTCCGCCAGTTTGCGCAGGATCATCGCCGAAATTTCTTCGGGGGCGAAGTCTTTCTCTAGGCGGGGGCAGCGGATTTTGATACCGCCGTTTTCGTCCTTGCGGATGGTGTAAGGGACTCGTTTTGTTTCCGGGCTAAGTTCGGCGTAGCGCCGTCCCATAAAGCGTTTCACACCGTAGAAGGTATTTTGGGGATTCAAGACGGCTTGTCGGCGTGCCATCTGCCCCACCAACTGCTCGCCCTCTTTGGTAAAAGCCACCACTGAGGGGGTAGTCCGCATCCCCTCGGCATTGGCAATGACAACGGGTTTGCCACCTTCTATGACCGCCACTACAGAATTGGTCGTCCCCAGGTCAATGCCTACAACTTTACCCATGCGCCGCGCAGCTCCCGCTCTTTCGCTCTCTAACGTTATCTCTATTTATATTGAGAACCTTTGCTCATTCATTCTATCCTGCCATCGCTTCAGGCTGGTTTGCGCGTGATTGGCTACGCAAATTTGGCAGTTTTCGTACCATTTTAGATTTTGGATTTGCGATTTTAGATAGCAGAGACCTGACGGTGCCATGCATTCAGTTGGCTGCTGGCGCTACTTGCAAAACGTCACTTGCAAAATTAGCCTGCACTGAGTTGCGATCGCCCCGGCTCAAGCCGCTACAATGAGGAAAGTTCTGCTGCGGCGTTGGTGACTGCCAATAACGTTTTATGATCTATGCTTTTTGAATGTGGGAATCGTGATGTATCGGTGGCAGTAGACCGGGCGCGTACCCGGAAACTTTAAACCGAGGCCGAGATTCCCCCCTGGATTTATCCAGGTCAAAAACTGAGGCAAGACGGCGTTGTGGGGAACTTTCAAGCTTTGTGTCCTTCGTCCACTGGGCGAGGGATATTTTTTGGACTGCTTTTTGGGTTGAATAGAGCTAGCTACTGGCAGGGGCGTGGCCTATGATCACACCCAACCCCTGAACCAGCAGGATCGGGTGCGACATGACTGCCAATCATAACTAACGTCAGTTCTGGTTAAGAAGGTTTTGGGTCACCGCGCTCGGCGCGGTGACCCAAAACCCTTGCTTTTCTGTGCGCGACGCACACGGAAAAGCAAGGGTTTCAGCTTATCCCGAATTCACGTTAACCATGAAAACCACTATATCTTTGGGTTGAATAGAGGTTGGGAGTAAAACCAAAGGAACTTCCCATTTCAGGAGTCCTGTGTTACGCTGAGCTAAACGTAGTCGTTATGAGTTTGATTAAGGGCTTATGGCAAACCCGACGGTAGAAAACGTAGTCATTATTGGATCTGGCCCGGCTGGGTACACTGCTGCTATTTATACAGCACGCGCGAACCTGAAGCCCTTTGTGTTTGAAGGTTTCCAAGCAGGTGGGCTACCCGGCGGGCAGTTGATGACTACCACTGAGGTCGAAAACTTTCCCGGCTTCCCTGAAGGCATCATGGGGCCGGAACTGATGGAGCGGATGAAAGCTCAGGCAGTGCGCTGGGGGGCAGAATTGGTGACGGAAGATGTGACCTCTGTTGATTTCAGCCAGCGTCCCTTTGTGATTCGCTCGGACGAACGAGAAGTGCGTGCCCACAGTGTGATTATTGCCACAGGTGCCACAGCAAAGCGACTGGGACTGCCAAGCGAAAAGACCTTCTGGAACCGGGGGATATCGGCCTGTGCCATTTGTGACGGTGCCACCCCAATCTTCCGAGGCGTGCCCCTAGTCGTGATTGGGGGGGGTGATACGGCGGCTGAAGAGTCGATCTACCTGACCAAATACGGCGACCACGTACATATGTTGGTGCGCAGTGACAAGATGCGGGCCAGCAAGGCGATGCAGGATCGCGTTTTGAGTAATCCCAAAATTACCGTCCACTGGAACACCGAAGCTGTGGATGTGCTTGGCGATGAGACCGGTTTCATGACGGGGGTGCGTGTCCGTAATAACCAGACTGGCGAAGAGCGTGAGATTGAAGCCAGGGGGCTTTTCTATGCGATCGGTCACACGCCCAATACTTCCCTCTTTAGAGGACAACTCGAGCTAGATGAGACAGGGTACATCATCACTCACCATGATGTGAAGACTAACATAGAGGGGGTCTACGCCGCCGGAGATGTGCAGGACCACGAATATCGCCAGGGCGTTACTGCTGCAGGCACGGGCTGTATGGCGGCACTGTTGGCGGAGCGCTGGCTATCTGAGCAGGGGCTGATCCAGGAGTTCCACCAGACGAAAGAGTCTGAGCAGGCCCCTGAAGGGTATACCCACACCGAAGAGAGCAATCAGGGGGGAAAGCCTGCGGTTGAGTTTGATATCACTCAGACCCGTCATGTGGGCGGCTACGCATTGCGGAAGCTCTACCATGAGAGCGATCGCTTGATTGTGGTGCTCTATACGGCTCCCACCTGTGGTCCCTGTCATACCCTTAAACCGATTCTTAGCAAAGTAATCGATGAGTTTGAGGGCCAGATCCACTACGTGATCATTGATATCTCAGAAGACCAGGAAATCGCTGAAAACGCAGGGATTACGGGAACTCCTACGGTGCAGTTCTTCAAAGACAAAGCCCTTGTGGATCAGAGCGTGGGAGTGAAACAGAAGAGCCAGTACCGCGAGATGATTCAAAAGAATCTGGCGTTGGCTCCTGTCGCCTAGGGATCTAGATGGGTGTTGCGCTGTCTCGCTCTGACGACAGCAGTGCTCCCAAGCGTTTGATTGTCCGTGTGCGGCACACACACGGACAATCAAAGGCGTTAGTTTAACGTGAATTCGGGATAAGCTAAAACCCTTGCTGTTCCGTGCGCGACGCGCACGGAAC
>DVEB01000144.1 GCA_015295905.1 Synechococcales cyanobacterium M55_K2018_004 | reverse complement strand
GCAGTGCCCGTTTCACACCACAACAAACCGATCAATAACCGACGAAGTCGGTATCACTCTGATCGAAATAACGTTGGCAACACATGGCTTGTGCAATGTGTATAACTGCTGCGCGATTCTGGAACAAAAGAGGGATGGAACGAGTTACTTGAAATAACCCTTCCATCCCAGTGAGGTGCGCGAAATTGCTGGTTGAATGTCCCCTGATCTCGGCTCAGGTCTAGAGAATTACTGTTGATAGTCAACTCCACGATATTTTAGATAGCTACCTTCTTCATGATGCCGGATTACATTTGTGTGCTTAATTTTGAAACGATTGCCGAGGAATAGGCCTAGTTGATTCGTTTCGGTGACTTCGATGGCGGGGCTTTGGGTTTTGTAGGGAATGCCGCGATAGGAAAGTTGCATTGTCCTGGTACTCCTTGTTGTTATTGGGGGGCATCGTCAGGGAAGGGGGCTTCGGCTTTGGAGCCGTTGTGTTCACTCCCTGACGATGAATTCAGTTTGCCCCGATTTTCCTAGTTGAGCCACCGATGTTTAGGGAGATAAGCCAGAAGTTAAGCAATTTTTGAGGCGATCGCCCAATCCTTGACAGAATCAGGTTTTTTGCTGACCTCGCTCGGTTTCCTAAGTTAAGCCAGGAGAGTGGTGTGAGAATAAACGTAAAGAAGTAGGCCAGTGTGCGATCGCCCCGCTCAATTTCAGGTATTTAAACCCTATGTCGCGTGAATTCGGGATAGGCTGAAACCCTCAATGTTCCGTGCGCGCCGCGCACGGAACATTGAGGGTTTTGGGGCACCGCGCCCGGCGCGGTGCCCCAAAACCCGCTTAATCCGAACTGACGTTATGCCGGAAACAGTCCCTTCCCCAAGCAGGCCGTTATGACAGATGCCCCTACCCACCAGCCCAAGCGACGACGACGACGCGGTGTGATCCTGACTAACCAAGGGTTTGAGAGAATTCAGTCAGCCAAGGCCGATGCCGAGTTCCAGGAAAATGCAGGCCATCGCTACACGTTAGAAGCCCTGAGCGAACGTACCAGACTTGCTGTTGATACGCTGATGAAAGTCTTTGCCTGCGAGACGGGAGTTGATAAGCAGACCCTGAAAGCCTTTTTTCGTGCCTTTAAGTTAACCCTGGAGCCAGGGGACTATTATTTCCCTGAACCCCAACCAGAAGACATTGATATTCCCGACGGTCGAGAGGCCGATGTAGAGATTGAGCCAGATTTACCGGGGGGACAGGTTCCGCTGGAATCAATCTTTTATATGGAACGACCCGCCGAAGCAGACTGTTATAAAGCCGTCTTGCAACCGGGGGGGCTAGTGCGGATTAAAGCTCCTCGTCGGATGGGAAAGTCGTCGTTGATGAGTCGAATGTTGCAGTACGCTGACCAGAACGGCTGCAAGACTGTTGCCCTCAGTTTTCAACTGGCAGACAAGGCCATCTTCCAAAGTTTGGACCCATTCCTGCAATGGTTTTGTGCCACGGTGAGTTTGGGGGTGCAGGTTCCCCATAAACTGGCGGACTACTGGGACGACTTGTTTGGCAGCAAAGTCAGTTGCAAGATTTATTTTGAGCAATACCTATTGCCTCAGATCGGACAGCCCCTCGTCCTGGGCCTGGATGATGTCGATCGCCTATTTGAGTATCCTGACCTAGCGGATGAATTTTTTGGCCTGCTGCGGGCATGGCACGAAGAAGCGAAGAACCGCCATATCTGGAAGCAACTGCGACTGGTGGTGGCCCACTCCACCGAAGTCTATATTCCCTTAAATGTGAACCAGTCTCCTTTCAACGTTGGTCTGCCGGTCGAATTAACGGCCTTTTCCCCAGAGCAGGTGCAGGTGCTGGCCCAGCGCCATGGTCTGACCTGGAATGAGGAGAATACGACACAATTGATGCAACTGGTTGGGGGATCTCCTTACCTCATCCAACTAGCACTCTACCATCTGTGGCACCAGGATGTGACCCTAGAGCAGTTAGTGCAGACTGAGGCGATCGCCACTGGTATCTATGGCGACCACCTGCGGCGACAGTTGTGGAACCTGCAACAACAGCCCGAACTAGGCAGCGCCTTCTCAAAAGTGGTTGCTGCTCCGACCCCGGTCGAATTGGGTTTGGTGCAGGCATTTCAATTACAAAGCCTGGGGCTGGTCCAGCTCCAGGGCAACCAGGCTGTCCCCGGTTGCGAGCTGTATACCCACTATTTTCGCGATCGCCTGAAGGAGATCCCAACGGCATGACCTCCCCCAAACCCTTGTTCCAACGCTGGCTGAACCGGGTCTCACTCCGCCGAATTCTGATTGTGCCATTTGTGCTCCAGGTGGCCGGAGCCGTGGGTTTGGTGAGTTATCTGTCCTTTCGCAATGGCCAGGAAACCGTGCAGGACTTGTCCTCCCAACTACGGCGGGAAACATCCGCACGGATTGAGCAGCAACTTGGAGCCTACGTCGAAATTCCCCATGCGATTAACCGGGTGAATGCCAGCGCCCTCCTCAACGGCAATATCAACATCGAAACAGGGAAAGGCTTTTACCAACTGTGGGAACAGGCCAAGATTTATCCGGACACGAATTTAATCTACTGTGGCAGCGAGCGAGACGGTTCGCTAGTGGGGGTTGGGCGTAGCCAGGGGGAGGAGCGGCAGCCGCAACTGCTGGTCTACAACGCGGCGACGAGACGGCTGGGGTATTACTATGCCCTGAATGAACTGGGCGATCGCGGTGCGCTGGTTCGTAAAGGCACGCGCCAGTACGACGCCCGGGTGCGTCCTTGGTACAAGGCTGCGCAGGAACGAGGAGATGCCACCTGGAGCGAAATTTACCTCGATTTTGATACCCAACTGCCCACCATCACTGCCAGCTACCCGGTCTACAGGCGCCACAATGGCTCGCTGATCGGGGTCTGTGCCACTGATTTTATTCTGCCTGCCGAAATGAGTACGTTCCTGAAAACCCTGGACGTGGGGAAAACAGGGCAGACGTTCATCATGAAGCGCGATGGGGTTCTAGTCGCTAGTTCCACAGAGGAACGTCTGATCGAGAGCCAGGGCAAAGACGTGCGGTATTTATTGGCAACGGAGAGCCAGAACCCGTTGGTTCGGGGCACTGCCGAATATTTGCGCGATCGCCTCCCCCACTTCAACACCCTCACCCAGGCTCGCCAATTGGAATTTGACCTGGAGGGCAAACGTCAACTGGTGCAACTGCTGCCCTTTAATGACCAGCGCGGGATTGACTGGATCATCGTTGTGGTCGTCCCCGAAGCCGACTACATGGAGCAAATCGACGAAAATACCCGCCTCACCACCCTGCTCTACCTCGTCTCGCTGGCCCTTGCGATCCTGCTGGGCATCCTGACTGCCCGCTGGATCACTCGCCCAATCCTCCGCCTGAATGCGGCCGCCAAAAAGATTGCTATGGGTGAGTTAGGCCAGACCGTTGAACTCAACCGCCAAGACGAACTGGGAGAACTGGCTCAGTCCTTTAATCAGATGGCCGTCCAGTTGCAGGACTCCTTCATTGCACTGGAGAAACGTAATGCAGACCTGCAAACCACCAAGGATGACCTAGCAAAAACAAACGAACAACTGGAAGCAGTCCTCAATGCTGTTCCTGGTCCCATTTCCTGGATTGCGGCGGATGGTTTCTATCTGGGCATTAATGCGTATTTGGCCAAGAGCTTAAATATCCCAGCAGAGGCGATCGTTGGCAACCCAGTTGGCACTGTGGGCAATAGCTCTGCCTATGTGCAATTTATTCAAGACTTTTTGCAGAGTGACGAGCGGTCTGCATCGCAAGAAGTGGCCATTCTGGTGGATGGCCAGGAACGCTATTACCTGCTAGCGGCCCAGAAATACCAACAGGGAACAGCGATCGTGGTCGTGGGGATTGACACCACCGAGCGGCGCAAGGCCCAGGAAGAACTCCGCAAAGCCCAGATGACCAACCAGGCGATCGTCAGTGCCATTCCCGACCTGTTGATGCAGATCGATCGGAATGGGTGCTATCTGGGAGCAGTTCCCGGACGCACGACCAAAATGCTGAACGAAGACAACTTCCATGTGGGTGTCAGTATTTTTGAACTGATGCCGGGCGATCGCGCTGAGGAACGAATGCACTATGTCCATCGAGCGCTGGAGACCCAAGAACTCCAGGTCTACGAATACACTTTAGAAATCGATGGAGAACAGCACTACGAAGAAGCACGACTGATGCCGATGAACGACAACGAGGTGTTGGTAATGATCCGTGATATGACGCAGCGGAAACAGGCAGAAGAAGCATTGCGACAAAGTGAAGCAAACAATCGTGCGCTCGTTGAAGCCATGCCTGATCTCCTAATTCGAGTGAATCAGGATGGCACCTATCGAGAGATTCAAGGAAGAACCCGTCTGGCGATTTACGATGGTGATGATTTCAATGTTGGCAACAGTGTTTACGATTCATTGCCCCCCCAGGAAGCGCAACGCCGCATGCAATACATTCAACTGACGTTGCAAACAGGGCTGATGCAGGTCTACGAGCAGCAACTCCTGATTGATGGTATGTTGCAATACGAAGAGGTCCGCATGGTCGTCACAGGCAAGGATGAAGTGTTGATGATCATTCGGAACATTACGGAACAGAAGCGAGCAGAAGCAGCCCTGAGAATTGCCGAAGAAAACTACCGGGGCATCTTTGAAAATGCCCTTGAGGGAATTTTTCAGTCCACCCCGAATGGTCGCTTTATTCGGATTAATCCAGCGATGGCGAGGATCTATGGCTACGACTCGCCTGAAGCCATGCAGAATGAGATCACGGATATTGGTCTGCAAATTTATCCCAACCCCGAAGACCGCCAGACGTTCCAACAGTTAATGGAGCAACAGGGGGAAGTGAAGAACCTAATTTATCAAAGTCTGCGCAAAGATGGCAGTGTAATCTGGGTGGAGGAAAACACCCGCGCTGTTCGCAACGACGATGGAAATCTGCTGTACTACGAGGGAATTATTGAAGATATCACGGAACAAAAGCTGCAAAACGAAATTCTAGAGAAACGAGTCCAGGAACGCACTCAGGAACTCTCGGATACGTTGCAAATCTTGAAAGCGACCCAGGCAGAGTTGATGATCGAAAACTCGCTCCTGCGCAGCGCAGAGGAGGCCGAGATTTATGATTATCAAGTGGGCGGCAGTCTACCGCTAGATGCGCCCACGTATGTGGTACGACAAGCCGATCGCTACCTTTACGCTAGCCTGAAGCGCGGTGAGTTCTGCTATATCTTTAATGCACGGCAGATGGGGAAGTCGAGCCTGCGAGTCCAGATGATGCGACGGCTCCAGGCCGAAGGGTTTGCCTGTGCTGCGATCGACATCTCCGAGATCGGCAACCGCCAACTTACCGCCGAGCAGTGGTATGCCGGATTTGTCTATAGCCTTGCCAACAACTTTAATTTACTGGATCAGGTAGATATTCGTACTTGGTGGCGCGATCGCCAGTTCCTCTCCCCCGTCCAGCGCTTAGGCGAATTCATTCACGCGGTCTTGCTGACAGCCATCTCGACGCCTATAGTTGTTTTTATTGATGAAATCGATAGCGTCATTAACCTGAGCTTTGAGATCGATGACTTTTTTATCTTGCTGAGGGCCTGCTATAACAAACGTGCCGACCAATCAGACTATCAACGCTTCTCGGTGGCTCTATTCGGTGTGGCCACCCCCTCTCAACTGATTCAGGACAAAACCCGCACGCCGTTCAACATTGGGCAGGCGATCCAACTTAACGACTTTCAGCTCCACGAAGCCCAACCGCTACTCCAGGGACTCACCTCCAAAGTCGGCAATCCCCAGGCAGTGTTGCGGGAGGTGTTGTCTTGGACGAATGGCCAACCCTTTCTGACCCAGAAGGTTTGTAAGCTGATCCGCAATGCTCAGGGGCAGATTTGCCTCAACCAAGAAGCCGAGTGGATTGAGCATTTGGTGCGCACCAAAATTATTGATAATTGGGAGTTTAACGACGAGCCAGAGCATTTACGCACCATTCGCGATCGCATCCTGAAGCATCCGCAGTCAGTCGTCCAACTGCTGACCCTCTACCACCGCATCCTTAACGAAGGCCCCATTCAACTAGAAGAAAGCCCTGGACAAACCGAACTCCTCCTCTCAGGACTGGTCATCAAAGAACAGGAGAAGCTGAGAGTCCACAACCGCATCTATCAGCTCATCTTTGACCAGGCGTGGATCGATCGCACCCTGGCCAATTATTGACTCCAATCCTCAAACCCTCGCAATTCGGACGACTAATACGGAATCCGCCTATAAAGTAGCAGTTAGTTTTTGGTAGAACGCCCGCGCAGCGGGCGTTCTACCAAAAACTAACCGACCCTACAAGCAACGGATTCCGTATAAAA
>DVEB01000171.1 GCA_015295905.1 Synechococcales cyanobacterium M55_K2018_004 | reverse complement strand
TTAGCAACTTTAAAGAGTGCTGAAAAAAAGTGCTGAAAAAAAGCGGAGCAAGTTGCTCCCTGCTCCGCTAAAAGGTACCGCATTTTCTCCGAACACGATTCAGAGAAACCTAACTCACGTTCAGGCAGGGTGAAACTATGCCAGGGGATCCACCCCCATCTTCACCACTGCGTTCCGCAAAACCGTAATCTGTTGACCCATGTCTAACGCGCTGATGGCCTGAAGAACCTGACGTCCTTCGGCAGAGAGTTGATAGTCTGCGGGTACGGGAACAACCAATCCCTGCTTCATCAATTCAGCCAACTGATACCAGAATGCCAATTTAGTGTTGACACTCAGAACTCCGTAGGCGCGGCTGATAGGCGTGTTGACGTTGGCAGCCAAGTCGCGCATTGCCTTGAGCTGTTCGTCGTAGGACATGGCCTTAAACTGCTCCAGCAAACCCTCAGCAAACTGCAGACGCGCTGCACCAGGAGCAGCAGGGGTGATGGAGCGCCCTATTTCGGTGTAGGCATACCACAGAACAGCAAGTTGATCATCCACAGACAGCCGCTTGAAGGACGCCGTTGTAGCCGAAACTGCATCCGCTGCATTACCAGAAAGGTAAGGATTGGAGATGATACCGGGTGTAAACGATGTGGTGTAAGTCATAAGATGCCCTCCAGAGGGATTTCACTGCATTTAGCGTTGAACCATGCGATGGATCTCTCGTTTCCACCTTTCTACTCTCCATAATGCAACAGAAGTTAACATTTTGCAAATAATTTTTACAAATAGTTGACTTTAGTAGATTTTAATGTGTTGTGCTAAACCTGCTATGTCTTCCGCACCACAAGCTGCTCAGATCAAACAAAAAGCCCTGGAGTTGGGATTTCATCAGGTCGGAATTGCCCTGGTGGAGGCGGACTATCAGCAGGTTTCAAGCTCTGTGCAGGCTTTAGAAGCATGGCTGAACCGGGGATATCAAGCTGAGATGGCCTGGATGGATAGTGAGAAACGACGGGATATTCGGCGGGTCATGCCTTCCGTCCAGTCTGTCATTGCGGTGGCGCTTAACTACTACACGCCCCATGCCCACCGTGACGATGGCGAGACTGCCAAAATCTCGCGCTATGGCTGGGGACGGGATTACCACCGGGTGATGCAGAAAAAACTGAAGTCTCTTGCTCTCTGGCTGGAAGCTCAAGGCGAGGGAATTGAAGCCCGCTACTATGCCGATACCGGCCCTGTGCAGGACAAGCTCTGGGCCGAACGGGCCGGCCTGGGCTGGATTGCGAAAAATAGCAATTTGATTACGCGCAAGTTTGGTTCCTGGGTATTTCTGGGAGAAGTGCTGACCAACCTCAAATTAGAAGCCGATCGCCCTCATACGCAGCACTGCGGCACCTGTACCCGTTGCCTCGATGCTTGCCCAACCCAGGCGATCGCCCAGCCCTTTGTGGTAGATGCCAACCGTTGCATTGCTTACCACACCATCGAAAACCGGGCGGCGGATATTCCTGCTGCAATTAAACCCCACCTGCATAACTGGGTTGCAGGGTGTGATATCTGCCAGGACGTTTGCCCCTGGAACCAGCGATTTGCTCAAGCAACGGATGTCGAGGAATTTCAACCTTACCCGTGGAATGTGAATCCTTCTCTAGAAGAACTGGCAAACCTAACAGAGGAGGACTGGCACCGCCGCTTTCCAGCGTCTGCCCTGCGACGCATCAAGCCAGCAATGTGGCGGCGCAATGCACGGGCAGCCTTGGCACATCGAGCCGTTGAGCAGGAGAATGAGGTTCCTCCAGACCAACCATTCCCCCGCCCAACTGGCGACACCGACTGAAATTAGAGTGTTTAACTAACGTCAGTTCGGGTTAAGCGGGTTTTAGGGCACCGCGCCGGGCGCGGTGCCCCAAAACCCTTGCTGTTCCGTGCGCGTCGCGCCCAGAACAGCAAGGGTTTCAGCTTATCCCGAATTCACGTTCACTAGAGTGTTTCCACTACAATGTCCTCTGCCGATCGAACCCAGGCAATCTGCTTAATGCGGCGATCGCCTGCGAATTTCCGCACATCGTCGGGCGATCGCTCTCCCAACTCCATCTCAACCCGTAGTAGGCTGTCCTTCGTCTGTAGAGCGCGGGCATGGGCAAAGGCAGCAGCATACGCCTGGGGAGTTGTTGGTACCACAAGCCAGTCGCTGGCAGGGATTTGGCTGGGCAACTGTCCTGTGGGTAGGAGTATCTGGTGCAGTTCTTCAATATTGAGAACAAAGCCAATTCCAGGACAGGTCTGGCGTTGGGGGTGATATAGTCCCAACAACTGGTCATACCGTCCACCTTGGCCCAGCACCCGCCGCTCACCCCCACTGCCGCTGATCACCTCAAACACGATCCCGGTGTAGTAGTCAAAGGTTTGGATCAGACTCAGGTCAAGCACCAGCAATGGAGGCGTTTCAAACGGACTGGCAAAACTTTCCTGTAACAGGTCAACCAGGGATTTCAAATTGCTCAGAGCCTGCTGCTGGGAGTCATTCAGATCCATCGCAGAGACTTGCTGGATCACGTCTTCGGGACGGCCCCGCAAGTCCAGCAAAAGCAGCGCCCGCTCGCGCAACTGAGGGGAAAGAGGAAGGCTCTCTAATCGCAGTCGGTCTAGGTGGGCGATCGCCTCTCGCACCTGGGGGCGAATGTCTTCCGGAAAAGCCGAGAGCAGCGAGCGGGTCAACCCTGCTTCACCTAGGACTAGATGCCAGGACTGTAGTCCCAGACTGACGATGCAGTCTGCTAACAATAGCAGGACCTCAGCATCTGCCAGCACGCCCCCACCCCCCAGGAGTTCAACGCCGGCCTGATAAAACTCTTGTTGGCGGTTAAAGGTTCCCCGTGCCGCCCGCCGAAATACATTGGCGTTGTAATACAGCCGTTGGGGACTGCTACTGCCCGTCATCCGGGTCGCCGCTGCACGAGCGATAGAGGCCGTTAGCTCAGGCCGTAGCCCCAGTTCTCCCTCTTCCCGATCTTGCAGTTGAATGACCGTCGATCGCTGGACAGCTCCCCCTGCCATCAGGGTGTCCAACCGTTCCAGGGTCGAAGTAATCATGCGGTGATAGCCCCAGCGGTGGAACACCTGCTGCACACGCTCTTCAATCCAGCGCTTCTGAGCCACATCAAGCGGAAATAAATCCTTCGCTCCCACCGGGGGTTGGTAAACCATCACTTCTTCTTCCCAAATAGACCGAATAGACCTCCACTCGCATTGGACTTATTCTCCTTGGGCGCTGCCTTTGTTGCTTTTGGATCAGCTTTACTCCCCTTAGCCGCACCGTTTTGATTGGCAGCGACAGCCTTTGCACCTTCCGGGTCAACCCGCCGCAGACCTTCTTTTGCTGTCAGGTCTTGGGGATTGATCTCCAGCGCTTTGCGAAAGTGGATCTTTGCCATTGTCGCCTGATTTGTCTTCATATAGATCACACCCAGGCGAGTATGGACATTGGCGGAGTTTGGACTCATCTTGAGTGCATCGCGCAGTTCTTTGATGGCATTGGTGTAATCTTGCTTGGCTTCAAAGTCTTGCGCCCGCCGCAGGTAGGAATCAAGGATGCTGTCACGGCTGCGAGGGGCAGGTTGAGGCGGGGCAGGTGGGGGGGAGGGCAATCGCCCATTTCCTCCAGTTGCTGTGGAGCCGCTAGTCGCCATAGGTTTTGCAGCAGATGCCGTAGGAGGTTCTCCCTTGGCAACCTTCCGCATCAGGTAGACCATATTGAGTTCGCTGATTTCGCCAGTCAGAGCCAGCGTCTGGTCAAGCTGCTCATACTGCTTTTCGGCAAGGGACTTGAGCGCTGCCCGATAGGGTACATCCAAATCTCCCGTAGCGCTGGCAAGCTGACGAGCCGTATCACTAGTCAGCACAATCGTTTCCTGTTGCCGCAGGGCTTGCTGTCCTTTCAGCTTAAGCAGGACAATATACTCTGAAAAATTCTTCTCGTTCGAGAGTTTTTCGTAAGCCGGGTTAACTAGCTTTGATAAATACTCGGCTGCTCGCTGTCGGTCTTGCTCACACTCTCTCGCACAGCTATCAGGATGGAGCCGTCGTGCCAACTTCAGGTAGTGCTTACGAATGTCTTTAGGATCAGCATCAACAGGAACTCCTAGAATGGCATGATAGTCAGCAAACTCCAGACTGAATAGTCCTGACTCAATTTTGATAGACATTCGCTTTCTCTCACCTACTCCTAACTACAAAAATTCCCTCCGGCGTACCCCACCTAACAGCAAGTACACCGTGACGTGTCTGTAGACGATCCCTTCCGTTGTTTCACTCAGTTGTTTCATATCTTAGACGAAAGCCCTGAAGAAAGCGTCGCTACCAACCCAGTAGGTCAACCGCTTCAAAGTAACCGACCCTTTTGCAAAGGAATTGTGTGACCCCTATCGGTTCATTCGCTTGGTTCACGAATCAACGTGAATTCCAGATCATCTGAACCCCTTAATTTTCTATGCGCAGTGCCCCAAAACCTGCTTAACCAGAACTGACGCTCATCAGGCAAAGTTTGCCGGGTGGACTATAAGATTTCCCTTCAAAAAATTTCCCCTCAAAATTTCTCTCTCAAACGAGTTGTCCTCCCAAGAAGGTCACAGGTAGCGGTGTGATTTGGCATAGGACGCGACTAAGCTCAGCATGCAGGTGGCCGTTCGTTGCTAGAATTCGTCCTGAAGACAGGTCAAAGCTTCCTCCGTCGTAGGCAGTCACCCGGCCTCCGGCCTCTTCCACTAGCACCACTCCAGCAGCCAAGTCCCAGGGCGAAAGTCCTCGTTCCCAGTAGCCATCCAGACGGCCACAGGCAACGTAAGCCAAATCGATCGAGGCAGATCCGCTCCGCCGCACTCCCTGGGTCAGGTGGGTCAGGTGGCAGAATTCTGCGTAGTTGTTATCGGCAGTTTCACGCCGGTCATAAGCAAACCCAGTGACGAGCAGACTATGGCGTAGCTGTCCTGTTTGCGAGACACAAATTGGACGGCGGTTGCGCGTTGCCCCCAATCCCTTGGCGGCGCGAAATAAATCCTGGTGAAACGGGTCAAACACCGCGCCGACAGTGGGAACTCCTTCCACCAACAAGCCAACGGACACTGCGAAGAAGGGATACTGATGAGCAAAGTTTGTGGTGCCATCTAAAGGGTCGATCGCCCATAAAAAAGGGCTGTCTTGGATTCCCGACCGACCTGATTCCTCCGCCAAGATGGCGTGATCAGGACAATGGCGCTGCAGCACCGCCAACACCGCCTGTTCTGCCTCTCGATCCGCAATGGTGACTAAATCTCCGGGGCGGCCCTTCTCCTCAATGTCGTCTAGTTTCCCCAAGTAAGACTGTACCACCGCTCCACCGGCAAGAGCAGCCTCCGTTGCCACGTCGAGTAGGATGTGGAGTTGGTCAGAATGAATCATAAAACTGTGCGTCTAGAGTATTGTCGGCTCATTCCGTGAGCTCATTCCGTGGGCAGAGAAACTGCTGAATTCAGGGAAAGCTACTCTTCATCGAGCGGTAAGGCTCGTCGCACTTTGCCTTTACCGAAAAATCGACCAAACTGAAGCTCGTAAACCTCATCCTCATCCTGCGTCTCAACTTCCAACTCTGAGAGGGGATAGCTAACACAGAGCAAAGCATACCCTTTGGCTCGCAGTTCTGGCGAGAGGCCCATTGCTTCAGGTTGATAGATGTCACCGGAGATGACCCGCACAGCACAGGTAGTGCAGGCTCCGTTGCGGCAGGAGAAGGGGAGACTGTAGCCCTGTTCTTCAGCAAATTGGAGGATGTAGCGGTCTTCAGGCACCTCAACAGTGAAACGAGTTCCCATCTGGCGGTGATGAATATGAACGAAATGCGTTCGAGTCATGGAGAAATATTAAGATGCAGTAGGGTGAGCAGTCTGGTGAGCGGAGTGACTGACCCAAGCATCACTCCTAAAGAATTCACCTTTGTGATCATAGTGCGTCTTCGTTGTGAATGAGCCATTGCAAACAAAAGGGAGGAGTTAGAAACTCTTTTCAGTCGCGCCTCTGTTCTGCTACTATTAAAATTCTGTGATTGGACAATCAGTTCGCTTAGGTTTGAGCGAATGATTGGGTCTCTCTTGGAGAGATGGCCGAGTGGTTGAAGGCGCAGCACTGGAAATGCTGTTTAGGGGTAACTCTAACGAGGGTTCGAATCCCTCTCTCTCCGTTTCGTCTACAGGAATTTTATATTGATGAGCAACAGTCGCGTTGCACAAGCTCCCGCTGGCTGAGGGGTTGGGTGGCGTAGTCGTAAGCCACACCACTGCTAGCAGCTATAGTCAGGCTAGTTTAACGTGAATTCGGGATAAGCTGAAACCCTTGCTTTTCCGTGCGCGTCGCGCATGGAAAAGCAAGGGTTTTGGGGCACCGCGCC
>DVEB01000021.1 GCA_015295905.1 Synechococcales cyanobacterium M55_K2018_004 | reverse complement strand
TAGAAAATTATGCGACTAAATTCCCGATGTGACACTTCAAAGGGCGGAATGTCGGGTGAGAGTTGCAAGCATTGGGATCAGGTCGCCCATCCCAAATGCCATCACTGCCGCCGAATCGATACAGGCGATCTTCAGTACAAGCACAGTTTCTCTGAATTTTTTATACTGGCAACACAAGTAGGTGTAGAGGCTAATCAGTCTTTGCTGATACGCCACCCTTGTGTGACTGAGATCACGGCATTCCCTGGGATTTATCACACACAATGTAGTAATCATCACTCAAGATTGAGTGATACGAAACTCGATTTAAGACTGTATCAAATGCAGCTTCATGTGGCCTTATCCGAAACTTCAGTTGAGCAATTGGTTGAGCACATCCTCACGTCTCGTCGCATCTCCCGTGCTGATCAGGAGCGCTTTATGAAAGCCCTGTTGTCCAAAAACACCCTGACCGAACGAGAACAAGCTCAGGTCAACCGAGTTTTTGATGCGCTGCGTAGTGGTCTGCTGCGCGTGGTTGATTGAGCATTGCCCACGTCAGAGCGGCCATTTGTGCACAGTCTTGTGCACAAATGGCTGCCCTAGAACTCCTATAACTCTATAACTCAACTGTCATTAACTGAGCAGAGCAGGCAACCGTTCTGCATGATGCTTTGCCGCCTCAATCAGGCGCTGTACGTCACTGAGGTCAGTGTTGAAGGCGGTCACCAGCCGAACCATGGGGCGATCGCCCCCCTCCCACTGATAGAACTGAAAGCCATCTGCCAGCAAACCCTCTAGAACTGGACGGGGCAGGGCTGCAAAGATTTCATTCGCCTGGACTGGATAACAGAGTTCAATCCCTGGCACTGTAGCTAACCCTTGAGCTAGGACTTGTGCCATGTGGTTTGCATGGGCGGCGTTTTTGAGCCAGAGGTCTTGCTCAAGATAGGCTTCCAGTTGTGCTGAGAGGAACCGCATCTTGGAGAACAGGTGACCACCCCGCTTACGCCGATAGATGAAGTCTTGCGCCTGCTCTGGATTAAAGAAGACTACCGCCTCGGCAGCCAGCGCGCCATTTTTGGTAGCTCCAAAGGAAAGGACATCTACTCCCGCTCGCCAAGTAATCGTCGCCGGAGAGCATCCCAAGCTAACGACCGCATTGGCAAACCGCGCCCCATCCATGTGCAATGCCAGGTGATGGGTGTGGGCGACTTGGGCGATCGCCTCCACTTCTGCCACGGTATACACCGTGCCTGCTTCTGTCGCCTGGGTCAGGCTAACAACGGCAGGTTGGACGTGATGCACCACCCCTGCACCGCTCTTCTGCAATAACTCCGCCAGGGCATTGGCCTGAAGCTTGCCCTGCTCACCCGACAGCGTGACCAGTTTTGCCCCTCCAGTAAAGAGTTCCGGGGCACCGCATTCATCTACGTTGATGTGAGCCTCTGCATGGCAGTAGATGGCTCCGTAGGGAGGGCAGAGGGTCGAAAGCGCTAGGGCGTTGGCCGCAGATCCAGTAGCAACGGGGAAGACGCTGACTGAAGTTTCAAACAGTTCCGAGAACCGGGAATTGAGGCGCTGACTGATTGGATCATCACCATAGGGCATGGCTGAACCTGCGTTGGCAGCAGCAATGGCTTCCAGGATGGCTGGCGCAATGCCCGTCACGTTGTCACTACAAAAGTTCATGGAGATGCAGGCGGAGTGGCGGGGGACATGTTGGTCGGAGCCGTCGTTGCAGCGGGTGTGGGGGTTGCTCCCGTAGCCAATTGGTTGATCTGGTCTTTATATTGGGCAGGGGCCAAGGAAACAGCCTGGGTAAAGAGGGGAGCAGCGTCATCGTTTTTGCCCTGACGTTGTAACACAATTGCCTTGCCAAGAACAGGACGAAAATCTTGAGGGTTGCTGTCGATGGCCTGGTCGTAGATGGCGATCGCCTCACTAAACTTCTGCTGCTCGGCATAGACCCGTCCTAGCAAAAGCTGCACCGAGGCCACATCAACACTACCCGGCTTCACCTTGTTGGCATCATTGGCTCCGCGCAGCGTGTCCTGCAACAGCCCGACTGCTGCCTCAGGGCGTTGCTGTTCCAGCATCAGATCGACAAACCCCTGCAACGCACCAATGTTTCCAGGTTGGGTCTTCAAAATATCGCGGTAGGCTTGGGCTGCTCCTTCGCGATCGCCAAGCCGTTGTTTAGCCTGGGCCAGCAAAATCGTGTAGTCTGCCTCATCGGGGTTGAGTTCAGCCAGTTTTTGCAGTGGCTCAATTGCCCCCTTGATATCGCCTTGGCGAATACGGATTTCCAACAGTCCCCGTAGCGCGGTCTGGTTGTTGGGTTCTCGCTGCAAGACAAGCTGATAGCCCTTGGCTTGAGTTTCTAACTCGGCCTGCTGGGCCGCAGGCGAGACAGTCGGAGAAGCGGCTGTCGAAGCTGTTTGTGACCCGGTTTGTTGAAATGCACCCAGGAAGGGAGCAATCAACACACCCATGAAGGCAATGGCGGCGATCGCCATCACGACATTAATAATCCAGCGATTGCGTTTATCAAACACACAACAACCCAAACTCTATTGACATATTAGCTAGAAAGCTGACGCTTCATAGAGCGCTCGCCTCTCAAGCCAAACAGGCATCCTGTTTGCAAACCACCGAAGTGAACAAGCAGTACGGGCGACGCCTGCTCCACTCTAACACTTGAAATCCCCTGGAAGACAGTCTTGAATCCTACCCCAGCAATTCGTCCAACCGCCGCACCACAAAACCTAAAGTCTCAAATCTCTCACGTTGAGTATTGCCGGTGTTTACCGACAGATGAGTTTACCGACAGATGATGAGACCTCTGGTATGAACTGCTGCCCAGCATTGCCGCGCCACAATTCATGCCCTCTTCATGTCCTCAAACAGCCCTAAAACCAGTCACACCCTCAAAAAGCACTCATGTAGGAGGTCTGTTAATCAGAAATTTGGGTTAGATAGAATAAGACATTGATTCATACGACTGAAACGTGCTTGCATTCACCTTCGATAAAGCACAGGTATACCTCCGGGAAGTTCCTGTAAAGATCCCTGATCTGGGGGATCATAAACGTATAAACAAGGTAAACCTTGCATCCAGAGAAGATGTCGCAATCTCCGTTCACCTGTCAGAGGTTGGCTCTCAGGTGGATGCTACCCTAGTGTTTATCTTTAAGATGCTTAATGTTGTTGGTTCTGCTATCGAACCCAGGCAGATGGCTCCTTGCCCTTGGGAGGTTTTATGAGCGCCCCTGACAAACAGTTTTCCAAGTCCCCAGAAGCAACTCCACCCGCTGACGCAGCGACAGAATCGTCCGTGCGCCTGTCGCCCAAACCAAAACTTCCACCTGTTGTCCCACCCGCTGCGCCGATGGATCAACCTGCTCCAACCCCGCCAAAGCCATCTACAACTGCCGCTCCTACTCCCCCTGTGCCGCCCGTCGATGCAGAACTGACCCCTGCTCCGTCGCCAACAGTTGCAGAAGCACCTACACTCAAGCTGCGCCAGCACCCAATTCCACCTGCCAGCGAACCAATGCAGTATCGGGCCATTGGTCTGCTCTACGGGCAATATAAGCCTTCTGAAGAGCAGTTCACCCGGGGGGAAATGACGACTGAAGATGGCACCACCATGCAGGCCGTGCTGTTGGGGCGTGTGATGAGTCTGGTGAAGAAGCATATTGACCTGGAAAAGCCCCACCTCTGGGTTGTTTATCCCCGCACCCGTGAGAAACAGGAAGATCTGCATGTGCAGATCGTGGGCGTCTGGGAGCCAGAAAATTTACTCAAGTCTGATGAGACAGATGCTGCGGAGGAAGATAAGCCACCAGTACTTTCCACTGATGCAGTTAGGCCCGAAGACAATATCTTTTCGATTCGAGGCGAAATCCTCTTCCATTCAGAAGACGATGACCGGGTTGTGGTTCGTATCCAGCAGTCCCCCAAGAAAGCCTCTGGAGAGGAGAAAAACTTCAAGCTCAACCTGAGAGGCAAGCTATCTGGGAAAACAGTTGGTTATTTCTGGGATCTCCAGGTCAAGCGTGAGGCACGTAGCCTGATTATTCAGGAGGGTAAGCTGATTGGTCTAGTGCCACCCCGCAAGCGCAAATCTAAGGCCAGCAAACCTGGTGCTCCCCGCAAAGGCGGCGTGGACAAGAAGCCTTGGAAAGGGTCTAAGCCAGGAGGGCAACGTCCTTTTCGCAAGCATGAGGGGGAAGGGAAGCCATCTCTGTCATCTCGTGAGGTGACCTCAAAGCCTGTCAAGCGTCAGAAGGAAGCCTAGGACTGACGGTTGGGATCAATTGCTGCAACAATCTTTCGTGGGCATAGGCTTTGTCCACCTCTACGAAAAACCCCGGTTGAGGCGTGGCGAATTGATGTTGCCTTTGGGGCTACTCACGCTAACGTGAATTGCAGATAGGCTAAACCCCTTGCTGTTCCGTGCGTGTTGCGCATGGAACAGCAAAGGTTTTGGGGCACCGCGCCGGGCGCGGTGCCCCAAAACCCGTTTAACCCGACCTGACGTTACTCTAGGTTTAGTTGGGCACCCCAACGATCTTGGGCTAGGAACGTGCGATCGCTCGGAATTGGGGCTACAGGTTCTGTCAGGGTGAACTCTCCTGCTTCGATCCACTGTTTCAGTGTTTCGGCAACCTTGCGGGAGAGGTAGATGCTTGAAAGGGGGGCCGTTCGGACACTACGGCCATCAATCATAATGCGGCCCGACTTGAGTTGGGCATAGCTGACCAATCCGAAAGTGGGACGGACGCGGCGGGGAATCGAAAAATCAACCACGGGTGCAACTAAGTCCTGGTCTTGCACCGAACAGTGGAGAATCACCGATTCACTCAGCACGGGCAGAGGCACCCCGACACCAAGCATGATGGAGGGGCCATAGCTCTTGAAATAGCAGCCCCGCACCCAACGGGCATCCATTTGTTTGGCGTCGCCAATCAAGGCAAGGGTTGCCGCAGGGCCGATGGGGGTGCGGTTCGGCAAGCGTTTTTGCAACGGAAAATGTTGGGTGCCTTCCCAGGCAACATAGCCTACCCCACCGCCTAAAAAAATGCGGGTGCCAATTCCCACTAGGCTCAGGTCGGGGTCATTGAGTAGTGGGGAGATGGCGCCTGGATTAGAATATACGGCATTGCCCAGACGGGGTTGCAGTGGTCCCAGGTAAGTGAACAATGGGCGATCGCCCCCATTCACCCCGACGATGAAGTTTTGGTAAAGGTTACGAGGATTAAACAAGTAAAACTGGTTGATGGTGTCGCGGGTGATGGTTGTTTCGATGGAGGCCCGTGGGTAGCAGTCAGTCACCTGCCCGATCGCCCTCAACTTCACTGGTTTGCCTGCAATCAGGTCCGCAATCACGTAACCGCCGCCGCCCTCACGCCCCGGACTACGCAGCCGAGCATCCCGCAGGTCGTCAAACTCTGCCACTTCCCCACTGCCATACTCCACCGTCTGGCTGGCTCCCAGATAAAGATCGACTGCTCCGAACCCAGCGTAGGCCGGGACGCCATCAATCCAGCAGTGGCGAATTTTAATGGGGGGATCGGTATGTCCTAGGTTTAACACCGCCCCAGAAGACTCCATCGGCTCAAAGGTGCCCGTCGTAATGACATCGACTTCTTGTGCCGTCTGAGTGACCCCCACTTCCTGCACCCGTGCCTTGAGGGCCTCAATAGTGTAAACAACCGCCTTCTTCTGAAGGATCTTTTCGTTGATCTCAGCAATGGTTCGCATGGCTTGCAGTCTCTAGTCGTCTGTCAATTCTTGACGGATCGTTTGCAGCGTCGCAGCCCTGACAAAAATTCTCGACGGAACCCTAAAGCATCCACTCCAACAGAATTCCCACCCGGCTGTCGCGCCGCTGGGGAGCATTCTGCTTCTGCAGGTCTGTGGAGATGCGTAGATGGCGCGTCAAAGCATACCCTGCTGAGAGGGTAGTGATGCCCACCTCCTCCTCACTCCCCGGTGCAACCCAGGTCTGGCTGAGGGAGAGGTCGGCAGCTCCTGTGCGCGAGAGCGAGACCATCAGACGCACGCCTAGGTTGACTCCCTCGGTGGTGTAGGCAGAGGTTTCCAGGCGACGGTAGCCGACCACGGGCGCCAGGTTGACATAACTTCCGAGCGGCAAGACATAGTAGCGCAGGTCGGCTCCTAGGGACTGGCGATCGCGCCCATTTCCTCCCCCCCAACCTTGCTGATATTCACCACTGAGCGTCAATCCTGTCTGCCCGATGAAAATATCTTCAACCGCCACACTCAGGCCGCTGGAGTCACCACGGGGAAAAAAAGCATAACCTGCGCGTAGGCGGGTGCGAAAGGCCGGATCGTTGCGGATATCGTGCTGGAGGTCGGGAATTGCTTGCCGCCAGCGACGCAGAACAGGACTGTCTTGAGACAAGT
>DVEB01000007.1 GCA_015295905.1 Synechococcales cyanobacterium M55_K2018_004 | reverse complement strand
GCCCGTTTCACACCACAACAAACAGCTACTTTATAGACGGATTTCGTATGACTAGACGTTGGCCTAATTTCAACGGCATGCGGGATAGGCTGAAATCCTCTTCACCCGAACCGAAGGTAATGTCACACCTTGCACTGCCAAACATCCTCCTAGAAAGGTTTTGCGCGATCTAGACCAAACTTCACCTTGGCGGGGTTGCGCGGTGCCGAGGGTTACGACGTGTGCTCTTCCGCAAACAAGCCCGTTCCCCGCAGCAGGTCGATGAAGGCAAAAACGGCGGGGGGGTGCAGAACGTTGGCTAGGACGGCTGCACCGATGATCCGCTCCAACGGCTCAGGCAGCGATCGCACCTGCACTCCTGCTGGAATGGGCAAGGCTGCTAAGCGGGGGAGGATGGCGGCTCCTAAGCCCTGTGCCACCATGCTGACGATGGTAGAGTCTTCCTTAATTTCGTAAGCGACTTTGATTGTTTGTCCCCAGCGTGCCCAGTGGTCGCGCACTGCTGACGTACATTCCGCATAGTTGTAGAGGATGAAGGAGAGCCGCGAGAGGTCTTTCCAGGTCAGGGTGGCTGTCTTCAGGCGGACGGATTTGGGCAACAGCACCACAAACTCGTCGCGGGCAATCTCCCAGGTCTCAAAGTCTTCCGAAGCACGGGGTAACGGAAATAGCCCAATATCCACCTTCCCCTCCCGCAGGGCTTGCTCGACGCCAGTGGGGTCAGCCTCGGTCAGGGTCACCTCAATCATGGGAAAGCGTTGCGAGAAGCGAGCAATCAGGGGCGGCAACAGGTGGGTGGCAGCACTGCGAAAGGACGCAATCCGCACTCGCCCTCCCTGTAGACCTTTCGCTTGGTTAATTTCCTGCTCCATCTGCTTGCGGGCATCCAGCATCTGACGGGCATAGTCCAAAATGCGATCGCCCACCTGCGTGGGGTAGGCACCAAAGCGACCACGGGTCAACAGCGTCACACCCAGTTCGGCTTCCAGAGAGGCGATCGCCCGACTCACAGCAGACTGGGAGATATCTAGGTGTAGCGCTGCTGCCGAAAAACTGCCACACTCCACCACGGTCAGAAAAATTTGTAGATGCTCAAGGTTCATTCGCTACATCCATCCACTTTCTGCATAGATGGGAGTCGTAAACTGTTTTGTATGGCCGGATCTCCAAGGTTAAGGTAGATGAACAGTCGTGAAGTTCCCCAAGTTTTGTTAACGACTTCGACTACTGAGTTCAAGCCCGCCCTATGTTTGAGTTGATACCGTACCAGAAATTTCGCGATACACCCAGCGTTCGGTTTTTCGATATTACGATCCCGAATTCTAACGCTCGTGATCTCGTCTTCCATGATGGCCCTGCGGTCAGCCCCAACAATACCTCAGAGGGGTTTTGGCAGTTCTATATGCACCCCCACCAGGAGGATAACCTGCTGGCTCTGACCGGAGGACGCACCTTCTACCTGGTCAATTTTTCCTGGGACTACCCCTTCCACATGGTGCGGCTAGAGGCCAATGGTCATATCCTTCGCATTCCCCCCGGCACTTTCCACCGCTCCGTCTCCGACCCAACTGGGTCTCTTGTCCTCAACCAGGCGGTACGTACTGCGGAGGCAACGGTAGAAACTGAGTTTCGTGTCTACAACAGTGGTCAGATCCCACGCCTGTTGCACGTCACCTCAAAAACCGCTCTCCCCCCCAAAATGCATGGGTTCGACCGGGTGGAACTGCGCGTCGCCTAGGGCCGCCAAACCCTAAGGATTGTCTAAAAAGCACGTGAATTCAGGATAAGCTGAAGCCCTCGCTGTTCCGTGGGCGTCGCGCACGGAACAGCGAGGGCTTTGGGTCACCGCGCCGGGCGCAGTCACCCAAAACCTGCTTAACCAGAACTGACGTTAAAAAGCTGTCATCTCCGGTGTTTTGTCCGGTGTTCTACTCCATCTCCATGCTCACTTCCTGGAGGCCCTGCTCCCGGTTGACGAAATCCTGCACAAAGGCGCGGTACTCCCGCAAAGTTTCTTCTACCCAGTCGCGATCTTGACTGTCGGCACAGAGGTGGACTAGGGGTTCCCCAGCATCGGGCAACACCAGGATCCAGCTATCGTGCTGCTGATTGAGGATCTTGACCCCGTCCACTAATTCTAGATTTTCGGACGGATGGATCTCGACTAGGTGCCGCATCAGGGCTCCCTTAACGGTCCAGGGACAGCGCACTGTAATTGTCTTGTGGCAGACGCGGGGGAGTTCTGCCCGGATTTGTCCAAGGGTGCGGGGGGGGCCTCCGCCGGCGTCCAACTCTTGCACCGTCAGCATCTCGATCAGTTTAGCGATGCAGTACATGGCATCAAACCCGGGGTGGAAGTAGGGAAAGATAAAGCCCATTTCGCCACTGCCGCCCAGCACAACATTGGCGTTGGTACTACAAGCTTCCATGAGTGCGGTGGGGTTGGCTTTGGTGCGAATGACCTGACCACCATGCCGACGGGCGATCGCCTCTACCGCACTCGAGGCATTCACAGGCACCACGACCGTGCCCCGGGGGCGATCGGTCAGCACCATGTGGGTCATCAGGGCAGTCAGCATTTCTCCCCGGATGGGGCTGCCCGTTTCATCCACCAAAATTAGCAACTCACCGTTAGCAGAGACCTGGACACCAAAATTAGCCTTGAGAGCCTCCACCACATGCCCCAACTGGCTCAGCAACACCTCCCGGTCTGCAGCAGAGGGCACATTTTGGATGAGGCTGGCATTGAGGACGACCGCATCGCAGCCAAACTTGGCCAGGATTTGCGGCAACACAGCCCCTGAAACGGCGTAGGCATAGTCAATCACCACCTTAGACTTACTGTGACGAATGGCATCCAGCTTGAGGTGGCGCTCAAAGCCTTCACTGTAGAGTTCGGTGGCCTGGTGGAGCCGCACCACATTCCCAATTTCCGGCAACTGGGCACGGCGGAAGTCTTCCTTGAAGTAGGCACCTTCCACCTTCTTTTCGTGTGCCTTCGATAGGTTAATGCCCTTGTGGTCGAAGAACTCGATCAGAATGTGGTCAGAGCGATCGGGGTGGACGCGCACATGGATGCCGCCCGCTACCTTGAGCGTCGGCACAACCGCACGGGCGAGGGGAATTGCCGTCGCTTCCAGATCCTGGATGTTAATGCCCACCGACATCAGACCCGCAATCAGCGATCGCGACACCATACGAGAAATGCTGCGTTGATCTCGCGATACGGTGACGTGAGACCCCGGAGGCAGGGTAGACCCATAGGCTGCCCCCAACCGCACCGCGAACTCTGGCGTAATATCCACATTCGCTAGCCCAGAAACCCCTCGCTGGCCAAATAAATTGCGGTGAGCTGCGTGGCCCCAGATCAAGTTCGTATTGAGGATGGCCCCTGGCTCGATGCGTTTACTCGGCCACACTCGCACATCAGGGTTGACCAGGGCTTCTTCCCCCACCACCGAGAGGGAACCAACGATCGCGCCCTCAAGCACGTGCGCCCGCCGATCGATCCGCACCCCCCGGGCGGCAACACAGGCGCGTAGGTGGACTTCTTCACCAATCGTCACTCCATTCCAGACAATGGGGCGCTTCAGGTCGGCATCCGCTCCAACGATGACGTTATCGCCTAAAATGGTGCCTGCTTCGATGTGTGCTCTTGGCCCAATCCGGCAGTTGTTGCCAATCACAGCAGGGGCTTTGATGCAAGCTGTGGGGTCGATTGTAGTGCTGGAGCCAATCCACAACTGGGGAGCCTGTTCTTCGTAGGGAATTTGCAACTGAACGCGCCGTTGCAGGGCGGCATATTGGGCTTCACGATAGGCATCTAGATGACCCACATCACACCAGTAGCCGCTGGCAACATAGCCGTAGATGGGCATTCCCTTGGCGAGTAACAGCGGGAACAGGTCTTTCGAAAAGTCCGACGCCTGATTGGCGGGCAGGTAATCTAGCACGTCCGGCTCCAGGATATACGTGCCCGTATTGACCGTATCGGAAAAAATTTCACTACTGGACGGTTTTTCTAAGAAGCGGCGGACGCGCTGCTGCTCATCGGTGATCACCACGCCGAAGTCGAGGGGGTCGGGGACACTAGCCAGCACCAGAGTAGCCTTGGCCCGCTTTTCTTTGTGGAACTGGATGGCGGCAGTCAGGTCAATATCGGTGATACTATCGCCACTGATGACCAGAAAAGTCTGGTCTAGCAGTTCCGCCACATTTTTGACACAGCCTGCGGTTCCCAGCGGTTGGTCTTCTTCGACGGCATAGGTCATTTGCACCCCAAACTCACTGCCGTCCAAAAAGTAGTCCCTCAGCACATCAGGCAAGTAGTGGAGTGTGGCAATGATCTCAGTAATGCCGTGTCGTTTCAGCAAGTTGACGATGTGTTCGGCAATCGGGCGATTGAGGATTGGCACCATTGGCTTAGGGAGGTCACAGGTCAACGGTCGTAGCCGTGTCCCCGATCCACCCGCCATTAACACTGCACGCATACTTTCCTGGCCTCCTGTCACCCTCAGGGAGTCTTCCTTCACTCTGACAGAAATCCCTCTGGGTGGCAGAGATGTGAAGGATTTTTTCAATTTGGAATCGGCAGAAACGAGAGTGCGATCGCCCGGCTGCTACCGCCCATCGACGCACAGTAAATCCCTGGTCTACACTGGAACTACAGTTCCTTTGTTGCTTGAGAGTGTCCTATGCTGCAATTGCTTCTATTGGGGCTTCTAGTAGTCTACGGGGTGGGAGCCTGGAAGTTCTGGAATGGATTTGGGCGTACCAACTTTACCGCAAACCGCCTCTTGTTAACGCTAGGATGGCCAGTTTTCTTGGTCAATGCCTCCTACCGGAGAAACTTCACCCGTGCTCTCAAGGGCTAATTTCTCAAGGGCGAAGTCAATGTGAGGGACGATGGGTTAGTTGTGCCAAGTAGCGTTCGATCAGCAAGATAGCCACAATATCGTCGATTGGGCGGGGTGGGGTGCGGAGTCCCTGCGGGAGGAGACGCAAAAGTCCGGTCGGAGGATACATCTGCCAATAGCGATCGCGAGCTTCCAGCGTGCTGTACCGTTCATCGACTAGGATCACGCGGGGAGGGTCTGCCATCTCCTCGCTCAATTTTTGCTTCCATTCTTTGGAACTGGTCTGGTTACCCATCACAAGCTGGGTGATCGGATATTGCTGCCGCAGTCCGGTGATGATGGCGATCGCCTCTGCCGAAGGCACCACTTGGTGATAGAGCAACTGCCGATCCAACCCCATGATCGCAAGGCCGCACTTCTGACGACCGGGGTCAAACCCGAGAATCATCGGCTGAGAGGAAGGTGTGAGCATAGTGAGAAGGTGGCTAGGCGACAGCAGTGGGAGTATCGGAAAATGGCAGATTTGTCTGGGGGAAACGAGGGGAGGAGCGCTTGGGTGGCGTGGTTAGAGCGGCTCAAGCGGAGCAAACCGTTTGTGCGGAACCAAGTGTTAGAGGAAACCAAGGAGCATCCCTGTCAGCAGGCCAACGCCAATCCAAACGTTTTGACGAAAGATCTGGCCATAGAGGGAGGGGTCTGTTTTTTCAGTGTTAAGTTGCAGGAATTGCAGTGTCCAGAGGGCGATCGCCCCCAACAGTGCTACCCAGAAGCCTAGACCAAGCGACAGTGACAGTCCTTCAAGTGCCAGCAACAGGGCAGTTCCTGCAAAAAATAGAGCAACGGCGATCGCCGCATAGCGACCGAAAAAGCGGGCACTGGAATTGACCCCGATCCGCTCATCGTCTTCCCGGTCAGCCATTGCGTAGACCGTATCAAACCCCAAAGTCCACAACACGACTGCTCCCCATAGATACCACGTGGGAGGTTCTAGGGACGCCGTCACTGCTGTCCAGCTAATCAAGACTGCAAAGCCCCAGGCGATTGACAGCACCAGTTGCGGGACGGGAAACACCCGTTTTGCCAGAGGATACACAATAATCACGGGCACCGCGGCCACGCAGAGCCAGAAACTGAGGGGGTTCAGGTAAAGTGATAGGCCCCAGGCGCAGAGCAAGGCAACAAAGGCCAGCACAATTCCAGTTTTAACAGAGAGCGATCGCGCTGCTAAGGGACGGTTCTGCGTCCGTTGCACCTGGGGGTCAATGTCCCGATCCCACAGGTCATTCACAATGCAACCAGCCGCACTGGTGGCCAGCGTCCCCAGCACAATCACTCCAATCAAGGGCAATGGTGGCACACCTCTGGAGGCCAAAACGACTGCCCACAGTGCTGGGATCATCAGGATCAGCCGCCCCGCTGGTTTATCCCAGCGCAGCAGGCGAATGACGGTATACCAAGTCGGTTCGGGAGAAGACTGGGGAATGGTTTGCATGATGACAAGTGGGGGTGGAGCGATGCTTAGGAAAACTTAATTTAAGGGTACAGGAGGGGAGGGGGAGT
>DVEB01000175.1 GCA_015295905.1 Synechococcales cyanobacterium M55_K2018_004 | reverse complement strand
CCGCGCCCGGCGCGGTGACCCAAAACCCGCTTCACCAGAACTGACGTTAGAACAGTCCACTGGCGCGTTGCTCTGAAACTAGGAGGCCGCCGGAGTTGTTGCCGGGCTCGTTGGCATCAGACGGCTAATTCCCTGTTGCACCAGTGTTTGCACAAAGGCACCCCGCTGATTTTCCTGAAAGACAGCCTTGAGCTTCTGAGTCAGGCGATCGAGTTGCAGCAGTCCTTCCCCCGTTGTTTCTAGAGCACTCTGTTCCTCAAAGTAGGAGGCTAGAGTGAGTCCTGCAATGCGGGTCAGGTAGGCAGCGCTGATGCCCTGGAGCAGACCCCCGGCTGCAAAGGTGAGGGCATTGCTCTTGAGGAGGGGAGCGATCGCCTGGGTCGAGAGTTCCACCAACCCTAGCTTCACCATCAGTTCTGCCAGCGTTGTGGCGATGGTCTTCTCCCGTTCCAATGAGAACTGCTGCTGATAAATCCGGCCTAGATCAGCCACAAGTTGAGTGGTAATAGCAGCCGTCGCCAGCAAGTCCAGGCTAGGAACGGGCGTTGCAAAGGCAGCGGCAGCAGCGACCCACTGAGATTGTTCGATCAACGGCAGAGCGCGATCGCGTCGTAGTTGGTTCAGCACCGTCTGGACACTGGCCTTCAGGTCTTCCGCCTGCCGTTGCACCGTCGTCAGCAGCAGGACATCCGCTTCAGTATGGAGGACAGTCGTCAGGCGTTCCGTCAGCGAGAGCAGGTCCGGTGCAGGTTGTTCCAGCCGTTCGTGCAGCGTGCCATCGGCCTGCTGTTGGCGAACTTTGAGGACAGCGGGTTGCGCCGCGATCGCCACCACGTCCTGCACTAAGATCTTGCCCTGCACCCGTTCGCGAACCTGCTGAAGCACCAGCGGACGTTCCCCCGGCAGATACTGGTCCTGCTGCGTCAACACCACCAGAACGCGGTGTTGCCGTTGGACGAGTTGCTGCACTGTTTGATAGTCCGAGTCGGTCAAATCACCTTTCGTCAGGAACAGCACCAGATCAGCCGAGCAAATCCTTGTCTGCAAAGGCACGTCTTCTGGCTGCGTAGTACTAGCAGGCAGATTAATTTCGTGGAGGCTAAAGGTGCGGGGCAGGTCTGTCTGGATCGCTTCAATCTGCTTGATCAGCGTAGTTTTGCCAACTGACTTGCTGCCAACTACCGCGACCTGCAATGCCTGACGATTTAGGGCTGTCCACAGGGTTGCGAGTTGGGTGCGGAGGTTGGCAATCGCCATCTCACCCTGGAGGGTTGCTTCTGCCTCACCGCCGATCTCAGTTTCCAGTTGTTGAATACGACGCTCCACCGCCTGCAACGTTGCTTCAACGGCGGCCCGGTCGAGGACTTTGGGCGACGGAGCGGAGAGATCAGGACTTTGGCAGCCCCGCAGCAGCCAAGTGGCAGCTCCCACTGCGGCGGCTCCCCAAACCATAGTTTCGCCGAAATGCGTAGCGCCTGGGTGCAGCCACTCCAGCACCCAAGCCCCAGCGATCAGACTAGCTCCGCCAATCCATACTGAAGGCCGAACAGCAAGACTCATGAGTTCTTTCCCTGCGACTACCGCTCCTATTCTACCGAGTTCATTCCCTCATCAGTGATTTCCTAGCGCAGAACACAGAGCGAATGTGGGGGCAGCGCCTCTAGCCAAGAGAGCGCCTGCACCCTCACTTAACCAAGATGGCCGTGCCGGTCAATACCAAAGTGCCAGTCAACACCAAAGTCAACACCAAATAAAAAGCCCCACTCACATGGGGCTTTTTGAAGTTAAATTAACTTGGTGGCGGGAAGTGGATTTGAACCACTGACCTTCGGGTTATGAGCCCGACGAGCTACCAGGCTGCTCTATCCCGCGTCGCCTTATTTAAGGTAACAAATTTTTTGGAGTTATGCCAACTATAAACGTTAAGAATTTAAGTTAAGTGCTTGGGTTGCCGACACGCAAAATGCCTGCATGAACCTCCGATCGCTCTCCAAGTTTGCCCCGCTGAAACCAGCGTCCCGACGACGCTGGTCTATGGCGATCGCCCTAGGCAGTGGGCTGCTGATGGGCTTGACTCCCGCACCCACAACTCTCTGGGTATTCGCATGGGTTGCCCTAGCCCCACTGATAGTGCTGGTTCATCCCGGCATCTGTCGGTCTTCCCTGCGCTTCAAGGTGCTGCTTTGCCTGCTCTGGGGCATTGGCTACCATGGCCTCGCCCTCTCCTGGATTCGTGACCTACACCCGCTCACCTGGATGGGCATCCCCTGGCTAGGGAGCGTTGCCATCACCCTGTTTGCCTGGAGCTTTATCACCCTCTGGGGGGCAGCCATCCCCGTGCTTTGGTGTCTTAGCCTGCATCTCTTTTACCGCCGCATTCCCCCATCGCCACCCCCCCCTCCCCTACCACTGCTGCTGCTCTCCGTCTCCGTCTGGTGTTTGCTGGAGACCATCTGGGGGTGGGGGCCACTCTACTGGACTGCCCTCGCCTACACGCAGAGTCCCCACAATCTGTTAATCCTACATCTGGGGCAATTATCAGGGCCGATGGCAGTCACTGCGGCGCTGGTGGCCATCAACCAGCTCTGGGCAGAGGCATGGATTGCGGCAAAAGACACCACTTCAGGACGGGTTCGCCGGTTGCTAGCGCTGAATGGAGCGTTGCTGATTGCGCTGCATCTGGTGGGGTTTGGGTTGTACTCGCAACCGCTGCGGGATGTCCCAGAGACGGCCCTCAAGGTGGGCATTGTGCAGGGCAATGTGCCGACGCGCATCAAATTGTTTGAGGAGGGACTCCAGTTATCGCTGCAAAACTATCTGCAGGGCTATCTCCGTCTTGCCGATGCAGGCGTAGATGCAGTGCTGATGCCAGAGGGAGCTTTGCCCTGGCATTGGGTGGATACCCCCCATCAGGAGCAGAATCGACTATATCAGGCAATTTTGCAGCGGGGGGTAATGGCCTGGGTGGGAACAGTCGGCACGCGAGAGGGCCGCATCACGCAAACGATATTCACAATAACTGGCGATGGTAGGGCGTTCAGTCGCTACGATAAGGTGAAGCTAGTCCCTTTAGGGGAATACATTCCGTTTGAAGCGGTGTTGGGGGCAGTTATCGATCGCCTTTCTCCGGTGGGGAGTTCTATGCTGCCAGGACGGGCCGATCAGACATTGGATACGCCCTTTGGTCGGGCGATCGCCGGTATTTGTTACGAGTCTGCTTTCCCCGAACTCTTCCGCCATCAGACGCAGGCTGGCGGTCAGTTCATTCTCACAGCTTCCAACAACGACCCCTACGGTCGCGGCATGATGGCTCAACACCATGCTCAAGACTTGATGCGAGCCATTGAGAACGATCGTTGGGCAGCCCGCGCTACCAACACTGGGCTATCGGGGATTGTGGATCCCCACGGCAAAACCGAGTGGCTCTCCGGCTTCCGCACTGGCGAGGCTCACGCTCACACCATTTATCGCCGCACCACCCAGACGTTGTACGTCCGCTGGGGAAACTGGTTGACTCCTGTCCTGCTGGCGATCGCCCTGGGGCTTTGGAAGACTCATCAGGGTCAGAAAACAGAGGACCAGCAAGCGAAACACTAGCCCACCTGAGCGATCGCAAATGTCAGGATTTCAAGACATTTCCGGGTTCATCCCCATCCTAAAATGAAAGATTGGTTTATTCAACTCACAGTTTGTGTTGCCTGAGCAGATTTTTGAGACAATGTTGACCACCTTAACCCCTCAGCTGGAGCGAGTTGGGTCAAGCATTTAGGTATGTACGAGTCTGTATGTACGAATCAACTCGTGGCATGCATCAACCTGTGATTGGCACCCCTAATCCAGCCCTAAAGCTCATTTTGGGGCGGCTACCCACTGGGCCAGAGAATGAACCAAGCCGCCAGTTGAATGCACGGCACTGTCAGGCGTCTGCAATCAAAAGTCGCAAATCCAAAATCTAAAATAGTATGCAAATCTCCTCATTGTTGTGCGCTTCACCACTTCACCCCAAGCCTGTCTGACGTTTCCTCGACCTCCAATTTTTCCCTGTCCCCCCATTCACTTGCAGAGTCTTTTATGAGTGCTTCGATTCGATTTCTCATGTGTGCGCCCGAATTCTACGATGTGGATTATGTGATTAATCCCTGGATGGAGGGCAACATTCACAAGTCATCGCGCGATCGCGCGATGGAACAGTGGCAAAATCTGTTTCACATCATCAAGGAAAACGCCACAGTGGACTTAGTGCCCCCGCAGCGGGGGGTACCCGATATGGTGTTCACTGCCAACGCAGGGTTGGTGCTAGAAGACCGAGTGGTGCTAAGTCGCTTCTATCACAAAGAGCGGCAGGGCGAAGAACCCTTCTTCAAAGCTTGGTTTGAGGAACAGGGCTACCAAGTGTTCGAACTGCCCAAGGAACTGCCCTTTGAAGGCGCGGGCGACGCCCTGCTAGACCGGGAAGGACGCTGGCTGTGGGCGGGTTATGGCTTCCGCTCAGAGCTCGACTCCCACCCCTACTTGGCCAAGTGGTTAGATATCGAAGTGCTGTCGTTGCGTTTGATGGATGAACGCTTCTATCACCTCGATACCTGCTTCTGTCCGCTGGCGAATGGCTATCTGCTCTACTATCCACCCGCCTTTGATGCCTACTCCAACCGCCTGATTGAGATGCGCGTTCCGGCAAACAAACGCATCACCGTAGACGAAACAGACGCAGTCAATTTCGCTTGCAACGCAGTCAATATTAACCAGCTCATCATCATGAACAAGGCCAGTGATGAGCTGAAGCAACGGTTAAGCGATGTCGGTTTCCAGGTGGTTGAAACCCCGCTGACGGAATTCCTCAAGGCCGGTGGTGCAGCCAAATGTCTGACGCTGCGAGTGACGGAACCCATTATTCCGCTCCACCATGCCGCTGCCGCCGTCGAAAGCCGCGTCATCCACCTGGAAGGGCATTTGCTCGACTCTGGCCTGATCAATCGAGCGCTAGACCTGATCGTGGAAGGGGGTGGCTCCTTCCAGGTGCTCAACTTCCGCTTGGGTGAGCAGCGGCAGAGCACCTCCAGTGCCGAAATTCGCGTCACGGCTCCCGATCATGCAGTGATGGAAACCCTGATGTCGCAATTGATCGACATGGGGGCGGTGGCACAACCTCAAGAGGTTTGCGATAATCCGCTGGAGACGGTGACCAAGGACGGCGTTGCCCCTGATGACTTCTATGTCACCACGATCTATCCCACTGAAGTACGGGTTAACTGCGAGTGGGTGCCTGTTCAGAACCAGCGCATGGATGGGGCGATTGTCGTGTCCCACACGCCTGAGGGCGTCCGGGCTGAGTGTAAGCTGTTGCGCGACCTCAAGGTGGGTGACCGGGTCATTGTCGGGGTTGAAGGAATTCGCACCGTCCGTAAGCCAGAGGTGCGTGAACAGCGCGGCAGTCAGCCCGAATTTGGCTTCATGGGTTCAGGCGTCTCTAGCGAACGGCGCGTGGAACTGATTGTGGAGCAGATTGCTTGGGAACTCCGGAAGCTGCGTGACCAAGGCGGCAAAGTCGTGGTCACTGCTGGCCCGGTGGTGATTCACACAGGCGGTGGCGAACACCTGGCCCGACTGATCCGCGAGGGATATGTGCAGGCGCTGCTGGGTGGCAATGCGATCGCCGTTCACGACATCGAGCAGGCGATCATGGGCACCTCCCTAGGCGTCGATATGAAGCGTGGCGTATCGGTCCGCGGCGGACACCGCCACCACCTGAAGGTGATCAACACAATTCGTCGGTGTGGCAGCATCCGCGCAGCCGTGGAACAGGGGGTGCTGAAGAGTGGAGTGTTCTACGAGTGCATTCAGCACAATGTGCCCTTCTCCTTGGCAGGCTCTATCCGCGATGATGGCCCCCTGCCCGACACGCAGATGGATCTAATCAAAGCTCAGGAAGAATACGCCCGTCTGATTCGCGGTGCCGATATGATTCTGATGCTGTCGTCCATGCTGCACTCCATTGGTGTGGGCAACATGACCCCTGCCGGCGTCAAGATGGTCTGTGTGGACATTAACCCTGCCGTGGTGACGAAACTGAGCGATCGCGGCTCTGTTGAGTCCGTCGGCGTAGTCACCGATGTTGGTCTCTTCCTCAGCCTGCTGGTGCAACAACTCGATCGCCTCACCAGTCCTTATCGTGAAGCTCAGTTAGCCTAAGCGCAGATCTCCTTCAGCCCAACGCAGGAGATAGTCCTGATTGAGCGCACAAGTTTTGGCGTGAGCGGCGCACTGCGCGTGCTATTCACGCCAAAACTAGCGTTGAAGTTGGCCATGCTAAGCAGGAACTGCCGCACTTCTCATCCCAACCTCCATAACGTGAATTCGGGATAAACTGAAGCCCTTGCTTTTCCGTGCGCGATGCGCACGGAAAAGCAAGGGTTTTGGGTCACCGCGCCGGGCGCGGTGACCCAAAACCCTCTTA
>DVEB01000230.1 GCA_015295905.1 Synechococcales cyanobacterium M55_K2018_004 | reverse complement strand
CCGTTTCACACCACAACAAACTGACTCAATAACCGATGGAGTTGGTATGAGAGCTGATTTTTTGGAAAAAAGTGATGTCATTTGGAGCTGGGACTTCGTTGCGGGCAACGTACAGCTTATACCGCAACAAACTGACCCAATGACTGACGGAATCAGTATTACACGGGACTCTGGCCATAAAAGGGGAGGGCTGCCGACCAGTGGGGCCGATCGCCCTGCTGCCACTGGTATTGTGCGATCGCCAGCACACTGGTCACATAAGCTCCCTGGCCTTCGCTGGCAACTACCACTGTGTAGGGATACTGCCAAGTTTCTAGGAGATGCTTCCACTTGTCTTCAGGGAAAACGGCATCCGCTAGCTCAGGCACCAGATTTAATGTAGGGACCTCCAGGGTTTCCTGGTGCACTGAGTAAATTGCTCCATAGACCGAGCCGCGCTGAGCCGCCATTTGAACAGCAATTTGCTGGGCTTGGGCGATTGGAATTGTTTGATGGGCGATCGCTGCCAAGGTTGAAACTGCGAACAGCGGGATTGCTAGCTGCTGGGCCAGCGTGCGTGCCGTCACCAGCCCTATTCGTGTACTAGTAAAGCTGCCCGGCCCCTTGGCCACCGCTAGAAAAGCAAAATCTGTCCATGCATGGGGGTGGATGAATTCCTGCAAGTACCCATGTAGATGAGTAGACATCTCTCGCCCTACCTGCCAGACCTGCGATCGCACTACTCCTGTAGAATCGCACAAGGCCAAGCCCAGTTCAGAACTGGTGGTGTGGAGGGCGAGGGCAGGAGGGGAGGAGGGCATTGGAGGTGGCTAAGGTGGGTGAGGTAGTAGATGAATTAGGGGCTAGTAGAGTAGGGGATTTGCAATAGCAATTGCGTACCCACTGTAGGATCCGTTAGGCACTCGCCATAACGCATCGTAAGGATTTTAGTTTCACGCCAGTACCCGCCGTGGATAGGTGAAGGGCTAGCCGCCGGATACCCATCACTTCAAGTTTGACAAACCGCTACGCCCCACTCGCCTGCCGACTCCTCGCGCCCAGATAAAGTTCACTCACCTTAGGGTCGTTGAGCAACTCGGGGCCAGGGCCTTCAAAGCAATCGCGTCCCGCATCCAACACATAGCCACGGTGCGACATCGCAAGCGCTTTGCGGGCGTTTTGCTCCACCAGCATGATGGCAGTGCCAGTTTCGTTGATCTGCTTGATGCGATCAAAGACGCTATTGACCAGGATAGGAGAGAGCGCCGCAGAGGGTTCATCTAGGATTAACAGCATCGGTTCCAACATCAGGGCACGCCCCATAGCCAGCATTTGCCGTTCACCGCCAGAGAGAGTGCCAGCCCGTTGTTTGCGACGTTCTGCTAAGACGGGGAAAGTCTCGTAGACATGCTGCTTGAGATGGGCAATCGGCGTTTTGCGGATAAAGGCTCCCATCTCCAAGTTCTCGTCAATGCTGAGGGAGGGGAAAACGTTGGCAATCTGCGGAACGTAGCACATCCCACGTTGCACAATCTGGTCGGGCTTGAGGCCACCGATGGATTCGCCCTTGAAGCGAATGCTGCCCTGGTTAAGCCGCAGTAGCCCAAAAATGGCCTTCGCCAGGGTTGATTTGCCGGCTCCATTGGGGCCCACTACGGTGACAAGTTCGCCGGGATAGATACGGAAGTTAATACCCTGAAGAATATTTAAGTCCTGGATATAGCCAGCGTAAACATCTTCGACTTCAAGCAGGGGGGCGTCCGAGGTCATGGAAGAAAAATCGATAAAAGATAGATGGAGAGCAACTGCAATCACTCAGTCTCATCAGCTTAGGTCAATTTTTGGTGGTTGTTCAAGGGCTCTGGACGTTGAACACTTTTTGCAGCACGGATTATTGGCTGTTGTAAATCCCGCGTTGACGCAGTTGTTGAACAAAAAAGTCTTCTAGAGAAGTGCGGGCCATGTCCATAGAAACCAGATTTGCATTCATCAAGCGCAGGCTGGCAAGAAAATCTTGAGGATTTCCCTTCAGGTGTCCGCGCCAGAGGCCGTCCTGCAATTCCAGGTCAGACATCCACTGCTGCAAAACGTCTCGACTGCCCCCCTGCACTTTGACTTGGTAGAGGGTGGCAGTGCCCAACAACTCATCGAGGGAACCGATGCAAAGAATTTCGCCACGGGCCAGGATGGCGACGCGATCGCAGATTGTCTCCACATCTGAAAGGATATGGCTGTTGAAGAAAATTGTTTTGCCTTGGGCCTTCAGCGACAGAATAATTTCGCGGATCTGGAAGCGCCCTAAAGGGTCTAGGCCAGACATGGGTTCATCGAGAAATACGACCTCAGGATCATTGATCAATGCCTGGGCCATGCCAATGCGTTGCAACATCCCTTTGGAGTATTGGCGCAATTGTTTCTTGCGGGCAGATGCTTGAGCCAACCCCACCATATCCAATAGCTCAGGGATGCGTTTGCGCTGCGTGTCTGGTGGAATCTGGAACAGCCCTGCGGTGTATTGCAGAAACTCCCAGCCGGTCAGGTAATCATAAAAGTAGGGGTTTTCGGGCAGGTAGCCAACCCGCTGTTTGATGCTGCGATCGCCCAGAGGTCTACCCAGCAGAGTGCCACTGCCAGAGGTAGGGCGTACGATGCTGAGCAGGGCTTTGAGCAGGGTCGTTTTGCCTGCCCCATTTTGCCCCAACAGACCAAATGTTTCCCCTTGAAACACTTCCAGCGAACAGCCCTGTAGGGAGACAATCTTCTGGTTTAGCCAAAACCCCGTCCGGTAGACCTTGCGTAGATTGTGGGTCTGCACAACGATGGGACGCGGTGTAGGGGTGGATGCAATTGGCAGGGAGGACACAGACTCCATGAGCGTAATGAGAGACAATAAAGGCGATCGCCACAGGCGACCGGGGCACTACCCTGACTATACTAATGCCCCATTTTGTCTCCTTTGCATACACTCTCTCAATGGACGGCGCTCACTCAGAGATCTGTCATAACGTCAGTTCGGGTTAAGAGGGTTTTGGGGCAACGCGCCGGGCGCGGTGCCCCAAAACCCTTGCTGTTCTGTGCGCGTCGCGCACGGAACAGCAAGGGTTGCAGCTTATCCCGAATTCACGTTGTCATAGCGCTACACGTAGAGGTGAGGACAACGCGTTTTTTGGGAAACCCCGCTGCGCCGGGTTTCCCCAAAAACGCCTTTTACATCATGAGCGCGTAGCGCCATATAACCGTTCTGGCACTCCACACACTCCAGAGACGGCTCATACCGACTCCGTCGGTTATTGAGTTGGTTTGTCGTGGTGTAAAACGTGCGCGCAGCGCACGTTTTACACTACGACAAACTGCTACTTTACAGACGGATTCTGTATCACACGGAATTAGGAAGCCCAGAGAATTAATCCAGGAGCATACGGACTGCTGAGGTTGGGATGCTTGGGCAGGATGCGGAGCGATAACCCCTGCAAACCGCTGTTTCGATAGGTCACGACGCCAGTATAGATACTGGTATCGCTGTCTCCTGGATCCTGTCCCTGGTATTCCATGACAACAGGAACTCCATTGACAATTTCACCGGATGCGTTGACGGTACCCTGGTATAGTTCAACCTGCACATCGTTGGGGGTGAGGGCACCGAGATGGATGCGGGCTTTCACAGCAATTTCCTGATCCACCTGCACATCGCTTGGCGTTGAAATATCGATGTGCTCAATCTTAATGTCGTAGAAGTGTTCAAACAGGTGTGCCTGCCAGTGGGCCAATTCCTTGGCTGGGGCGTAGTTGTCTGCGGTCATCGCCCGGAAGCGATCGCTAGTGGGAAAGTAGGCCCGTTCTGCATACTCTGCCACCATCCTCGCCGTGTTAAAGCGGGGACAGTTGAGCCGAATCGCATCCTTCATTTTGGCAATCCATCCCCGAGGTAGGCCGTCCTCATCGCGCTTGTAGAACAGGGGAATAATTTCCTGCTCTAACAAGTCGTACAGAGCGTTGGCTTCTACCTCATCCTGGTAGTCTAGGTCGGTGTAGTCTTCTCCATGTCCGATCGCCCAGCCTGTGCGCACGTAATCTGCTTCGTCCCACCAGCCATCTAGCACACTCAGATTGGGCAGCCCGTTCATCGCAGCCTTCATGCCGCTGGTGCCAGAAGCCTCACGGGGACGACGGGGTGTGTTCAGCCAGACATCACAGCCCGCCACCATCATTCGAGAGACACAAATGTCGTAGTTGGGAATAAACACCACATGGTTACGAATGTCTTCATCGCGGGTAAAGTGAATAATTTCTCGGATCAACTCCTTGCCTGGGTTGTCCTTGGGGTGTGCCTTTCCAGCGATGATGAACTGCACCTTGCGCTGCTTTGAGCCTAACCCCAGCAGAATTTTTTTAATCCGCTCGACATCGCGCATAAATAGAGTAGCGCGTTTATAGGTGGCAAACCGACGCGCAAAACCAATGGTCAACACCGTTGGATCTAGTACTTCCTGAGCATGACTAAATTCAATGGCTGAGGCACCTCGGTCGCGTAGGCTTCTCTGGAGGCGATCGCGCACAAACATCACCAATGCCGATCGCTGCCGCTCGTGGTTGCGCCACAGTTCTTCATCGGGGATGGAGTAGACCCGCTCCCAGAGGGGATCATCTGCTGGAGCGCGGTCCCAGTTTGGCCCCAGGTAACGGCTGTAGAGATCCTGGGTTGATTTCGCCACACAACTGAGAGCGTGAACTCCATTGGTAATGGACGTAATAGGAGTCTCGTCGAGGGGCACATTTGCCCACAATGGGCCAAACATCTGGCGTGACACGACGCCATGCAGTTTACTCACGCCATTGACAAACGAGGCCATCTTAATTGCCAGGATTGCCATACTAAAGGGAGCTGCCAAGTCTCCAGAATTCTGCCTGCCTAAGGAAAGAAACTGTTCCCTAGCTAACCCAAAACAGTCGGCATAGTGCCCCAGGTAGTAGGTAATTTTATCGGGAGGGAACAGGTCAATCCCTGCCGGGACTGGCGTATGAGTCGTAAACACCTGGCTGGCTTGGGCAACCTGCTGGGCTTCAGCGTAGGTCAACCCTTCTTCCTGGATCAGAATCCGAATCCGCTCTAATGACAGGAAGGCGGAGTGTCCTTCATTCATGTGATAGGTAGTGGGCGTCAGCCCTAAGGCCCGCAGCATCCTGACCCCACCAATTCCCAACATAATTTCCTGATGAATGCGCAGATCCAGATCACCGCCGTAAAGCTGATCGGTAATATCCTGGTCGTACTGACTGTTGCATTCCAAATTGGTGTCGAGAAGATAGAGGGGAACCGCCCCCACCTGCACCCGCCACACCCGTGCGTAGACCTTGCGGCCTGGATAGTCTACCTCGATCCGCAGTTCTGTTCCGTCAGGGTTGCGTTCCAGGTGGATAGGCATGTTGTAGAAATCATTGATCGGGTACCGTTCCTGTTGCCAGCCATCCGCATTCAGGTATTGGGCAAAATACCCTTCCTGATAGAGCAACCCAACACCAACCAGAGGCAGTCCTAAGTCGCTCGCCGACTTGAGGTGGTCTCCGGCCAATACCCCTAACCCCCCGGAATAAATCGGTAGTGCTGCAGTCAGGCCGAATTCTGCTGAGAAGTAGGCATAGCAGTCTTGCATCTGAGCATTTGGCCCTTGGCGCTCGCTCAGTTTCTTGAGGCGATTCTTACGAAACCAGGCACGTTCCCGCAAGTAATCGTCTAACTTGCGAGCAGCTCGCTCCATCTGTGCCAAAAATCCTTCGTCTTCGGCAACTTCCCTCAGGCGGTCCTGGCTGATGGTACCCAGCATCAGTACCGGGTTGTTGCGGCTCGATTCCCACAGGTCAGCATCTAAGCGTTGAAACAGATCAGTGGCTTCGTAGTCCCAGTCCCAGTGTAAGTTGTAGGCTAGGGTCCGGAGTGGTTCTAGTTGGGGGGGCAATGACGGGGTAACATTGAACGTGCGAATCGGCCTCATCGCTGCAGGGTCTCCATCATGACGGACTTAGCCTATTCTGTCTTGATTCCTCCCACAAGGGATGGTTTTTAAGACTACCTTATACAAGGCATCAAAAGAGAAGGCATCTAAAACCTGCTGTGCCGGTTGGGCGATCGCACGATTCCTCCTGCCCTGGGGATGGAGTCTCTCGGAGTGTCCGTAGGGGCAGCAGTTTTACCCACGATTCTTCCTGCCCTGGGGATAGAGAGTAGGTGCCCTCATCCCCTAGCCCCTTCTCCTAACGTTGGAGAAGGGGCTAGGGTAAGGACAAAAGTACATACATCCTGGGAACGAGAGATAGCTCCTCTTGCTCTGGCGTCTCGCTACTTGGGAACAAAGCAGGCAAGATAAACGCTAGAACAATCCCGCCCATCACAATTACTTCAACAAGTCTCAACGGTAAGTTTCTTTGCATTTGGCTGGAGTCCTTTAACGTGAGTTCGAGATAAGCTGAAACCACCCGATGCGTTCTTTCCGTTTGGCGATCGAGTGTATGGAGTCCTTTAACGTGAGTTCGAGATAAGCTGAAACCCTTGCTTTTCCGTGCGCGACGCGCACGGAAAAGCAAGGGTT
>DVEB01000097.1 GCA_015295905.1 Synechococcales cyanobacterium M55_K2018_004 | reverse complement strand
TTTCGTGCGCGTCGCGCACGAAACAGCAAGGGTTTCAGCTTATCCTGAATTCACGTTAATTAACTAGCGAGAGTTGACGTGTGCTACGACACCATCGTTCGCCTTCGATTATAGGCGAGCGCTCCTCCCCTCGGAATCGCGGTCGAACAGGGAGCGATCGCGCTAATCTGCCAGGTGAGTGAACCGCAGTTGCAGGTAGACCAACACCAGCGTCACGGCCAGCAAAAAAGTAGCAGCGGCGGCGGCATAGCCAAAATCAAACTGCCCAAATGCTTCGGTATAGATGTAGTAGACCAGCAAATTGGTGGAATTGAGCGGCCCGCCTCCAGTCATCACGTAGGGCTGCTCAAAACTGCGGAGGGTGAAAATTGCCGTGGTTACCGTTGCAAACACCAGGGTCGGGCGTAGACCCGGTAAGGTGATATACCAAAACCGCTGCCACCCATTCGCCCCATCGAGTTCAGCAGCCTCATAGCGGTTCTTCGGGATTGTTTGCAGTCCAGCTAGGAACACCACCAGATTAAAGCCGATCTGTTTCCAAAAACTCAGCAGAATCAGGACAGGCATTGCCCAAGTGGTGCTTGCCAACCAGGGAATTGGATGTAACCCAAAACTAGCGAGCAATGCGTTGACTGGGCCATCGTTTTGGAACAACCAGCGAAATCCCAAGCCGACTGCAACGAGGGAGGTGATGGAGGGGATGAAATAGGCTGTCCGTAAAATCCCCCGTAGAGCCATACTGCGATTGAGCAAGACTGCCAACCCCAGGGGCACAACGAGACTGGGGATCACCGTTGCTGCCGTGAAATAGAGGGTGTTCCCCACCACCTGCCAAAAGTCAGGGCTGCTAAATAATCGCCAATAATTGCGTAGCCCCACCCAATGCAGGCCAGCACGGGTAAAAATGCCCTGGGTAAAGCTCAAGAAAGCAAGGTAGCCGATTGGGTAGAGCACAAAAATTCCTAGCAAAACCAGGGCTGGAGCTAGAAACAACCAGGCAGAGAGCGCTTCCTGTTGGGCAGATTTGAGGGAGAAGGGAGATTTCATGGGTGGAACTAGGCGATCGCCCTCGCCGACAAAAGCAGGATTGCACCCTGCCTTAACTGTGTTTTGTGGGCGGAGCGGGCTGGACATCAAAAAGTAAATTCCTTGTGAAAACGATAGCATCGCTGTTTTCACAAGGAATCTCTCAGTTTCGCAGATAGTTTCGCAAATCTGTCGGCTTCAGTCGTTCTTTACTGATTTCCTAGTCAATAGTGAAGGCAGAGTCTCCCGTGGGACTATTCCCTGGACCTAGGCTTCGTCGAACGGCTCAATGTCCAGCAGATAGAGGTAAGGTTCTGCTAGTTCAGGACGTTGAAAAGCGATCGCCCGTAACAGATGCCAGTCGTTCAGCCCTTCAAACACATTGGTGTACTCGTCCTGCTCAAGCCGGACGGCCAATTCTGCGACGTCTCGTTCCGTCATACGAGCCACATCTTGATCTGAAAAGCTCAATACCCGCATAACACCCTCCCCCCTCATGGAGTAATGAATGAACATCCATCATGCTGGACAGATAGGTTCTGTGCCGATAGGTTCTGTGCCGATTGAGGATTCTCTGTGAACCCCAAGAATGAACCCCAAGATTGGCTCTCTATCCACCTTCCATCCTATGCCGTTTCCTGCGGGTGCAACCGTATTTCCTCGGTAAAGTTTTGCACCAGTTCAACAATTCTCAATGAAATTTCGTGTCCCATTGGCAATTCCCGATAGTCCAGGTCTACCCCCATCGCCAGCAGGCTCTCTCTGGCCTGTCGGGCTGCACTGATAGGCACCACTAGGTCCTGCGTGCCATGCGCCATCAAAACCTTCGGGAGCGTGGTTTGGGTAGTTTGCGGTGGGGCGTGCAGGTAGCCACTCAACACCACCAGACCTGCCAGTGGTAAACCTAACCCTACATCCAGGGTCATGGCTCCCCCCTGAGAAAAGCCCCCCAGCACCGTACGCGACAGGGGAACCCCAGTACTCCCCTCCAGAGATTGCAGCCACTCCCTTAACTGCTGACGGCTGGCCAACAGTTCAGGGTGGTGTGAGAGATTGGGGCGGCCTGTGAACGTAAAGTCAGCCGGGAAGTTATACCAGGCCCTGCCAGCCGCAGCGTATGGGTAGGCAAACGGCCCATTTGGAAAGAGTAATTGATAGTCCGGCAGGTTCAGAACAGTGGCGATCGCCGCCACATCTTCGGCATTCGCTCCCCAGCCGTGGAGCAGCACTAGCAGACCTTGCGGCGCTGCTCCCGTCTGAGGCGGGACAGAAATGGCAGTTAACGACAAGGCTTAACCTCTCAACGCTCAACGTCTCAATACGGGCTCCCTCAAATGATAATTTTCAGGGGTGCTGATTTGAAGCATGAGGTTTTGGAAACAAGGTGCACGCTCGCTGCTTCTCACCCAGACTTCATCGCCAGATTAAGCAACACCTAATTTTCTCGATGGTCGTTTCCATCTATTCTGAAGGGGGACTGTGCAGGATTTTATCGCAGAGACTATGGCACGTTTGGCACTCCTGAGCGTTTCCGACAAGACGGGGCTGATTGATTTTGCCCGCAGTCTGGTGGAGGAATTCGGATTTGAAATTGTCAGTAGCGGCGGGACGGCTCAAGCCCTCAAGGAGGCTGGCATCCCCGTGATGAAGGTGTCGGAGTACACTGGCTCTCCAGAAATTTTGGGCGGACGGGTGAAGACGCTGCACCCCCGCATCCACGGTGGCATTTTGGCCCGGCGAGACATACCGCAGGACCTAGCAGACCTAGAGGCCAACCAGATCCGCCCCATCGACCTAGTGGTGGTGAACCTCTACCCCTTCCAGCAGACCATCGCCAGACCAGGGGTGACGCTCCCAGAAGCGGTGGAGCAGATCGACATCGGCGGGCCAGCCATGCTGCGGGCTGCCGCCAAAAACTTTGCCCATCTGACGGTGTTGTGTAATCCCGAACGCTACGCAGACTACCTGGAGGAACTGCGCCAGAACCATGGCGAGGTCTCCTTGGAATTCCGCCAGGCTAGGGCGCTGGAGGGGTTCTGGCACACCGCCACCTATGACTTGGCGATCGCCACCTACCTGAGCAACTCCCCCGCTGCACCGCAACCAGATGTCCTACCGGAGCGCTTTGCCCTCACTGGCACCCAAATCCAACCCCTGCGCTACGGCGAAAACCCCCACCAACCCGCCGCTTGGTACCAGATCGGCACAACCCCTACAGGCTGGACTGCTGCCACCAAGCTTCAGGGTAAGGAACTCAGCTACAACAACCTGGTGGATCTGGAGGCTGCCCGTAGGATTGTGACAGAGTTTGACCCCGTTGAAGCCGCTGCCGTTATCATCAAGCACACGAATCCCTGCGGAGTGGCCTTGGGTAGCAGCATCTCTGAGGCCTACCGCAAAGCGTTTGAGGCCGATTCGGTGTCTGCCTTTGGAGGCATTGTTGCGCTCAACCAAAGCATTGATGCTGCCACAGCGGAACTATTGACCCAGACGTTCCTGGAATGTGTTGTGGCACCAGCTTGCGATGCTGACGCTGAAACAATCCTCAAGTCGAAGGGAAAGGTGCGGGTGCTGGTGTTGCCCGACCTGCGCAAGGGCGAACCACAAACCGTGAAGGTGATCGCTGGCGGATTGTTGGTACAGGCCGCAGACGATGATGGGATCGACCCCACCCAGTGGCAGGTGGTGACGCAGAAAGCTCCTACCCCTGACCAAGTGGCGGAACTTGCCTTTGCCTGGAAGGTGTGTAAGCACGTCAAGTCCAACGCAATTGTGGTGACGGGCGATCGCACCACTTTGGGAGTCGGTGCTGGTCAGATGAATCGGGTTGGGTCTGTTAAACTGGCCCTTGAGCAGGCTGGCGAAAAAGCAAGAGGGGCGGTGTTAGCTAGCGATGGCTTTTTCCCCTTTGATGACTCGGTGCGGCAGGCGGCGGCGGCTGGAATTGTGGCGATTGTGCAACCGGGGGGTAGCCTGCGAGACCAGGACTCAATTAACGCCGCAAATGAATTAGGGGTGGCGATGATGGTTACAGGCATTCGCCACTTTTATCACTAATTTGGGAAACATACTCTCAGTTCACTCTTGGTTGTGAGCAGGGCAGCATCACCGCACTGTTTACAACCAAAACAAGACAAGGCTCCATCACCCCCAATTGAGGTATTCTCATGGCTGAAATGCAAACCACTCCACCGCCCCCAGAGGTTTCCGTCACCCTGCTGCTGGAAGGCGGCCTGCAATACATGGTGATGATTCCTTCCAACAATTTGCTACTGCAACAGTTGTTTGAAACGGTGGTTAATCCTCCCGAAAAGCGGGGTCAGCGAGTCTTCCAGATTCCCGTCAACGAAGGCAAAGCAATGCTGTGCTTTCCGAGCGATCGCCTCGTTGGCATGATTACGGAACCTCCCTTGGTCATTCAGCAACAACCCCAGCCCAGTTCGCAGGCAGAACCCCAAGCAGCAGATACGGCCACCCCAAACCTGTTTTAACGTGAATTCGGGATACGCTGAAGCCCTTGCTGTTCCGTGCGCGTCGCGCACGGAACAGCAAGGGCTTTGGGGCACTGCTCACCGCGCAGCGCCCCCATCCCTGAAAACCCCAACTGACGTTGACCTGCGTCGCAGCGTTGCTTTTCGCTCTCTTGGCAAAAGGGGAGTCATCCACAGATGGCTCCCCTTTTGCAGGAAGATTTTCATGCTAAGTTCTATGAAGAGAGTCTTCCAGTTTTTTTAAGATTTGTGGCGTAAGAGGAAACACCATGAGCTTCGAGATCCCAGAGTCGATTAAGGTCTACAGCCAGTTTGGTCATCCCATCCTGATGTGGGTGTTGTTTGGGTTAACCATCTACGCTCTATACCTGGGCATTCAGTGGCGACGCGCTCGCACGGCGGAAGGCGACGAAAAGAAAAAACTACTCCAGGGCCGCTTTAACATTCGTCATCACCAGATTGGGGCCATTTTGCTCTCCCTCATGGTGCTGGGCACTATTGGAGGCATGGCCGTGACCTACATTAACAATGGCAAGCTCTTTGTTGGCCCCCATCTGATTGTGGGGTTGGGAATGGCAGGGTTAATTGCCACCTCGGCGGCCATGACTCCCTTTATGCAAAAGGGCAATGAGTTTGCTCGCTACACTCATATTTTCCTGAATGTTGTGTTGACACTGCTGTTTGGTTGGCAGGCTGTGACTGGTATGCAGATTGTGCAACGGATTGTCGATCGGATGATGGGAGCTGCCTAGTTGCACCATCCTGTGGCTGACCCAGAGGAAAAGTTGAGGCAATGGGAGCGATTGCTCGCTTGCGTCGTCTAAGCTAGAGTTTGAATGATCAGCCCTTATGCAAACTCTGGCATCCCTATTTCGTATCCCATTCCGCTTCCCAGTGGCTCTGCTGTTGGTTGTGCTACTGGTGTTTGGTGGCACTGCCTGTCGGCAAAACCGCGACTCCGAGACAGCAGCTCAGGGAGACGGCACCTCGCAGATCGAGAACGACCTGACCTTCACCAACATCACCCTGGAGCAAGCCGATGAGCAGGGGCGCAAGCTGTGGGTAGTTAAGGCAGAGCAGGCTACCTACAGTCAAGACAAACAACTGGCAGAGGTGCTCAATCCCAAAGGAGAGCTATTTGAGGCTGGTCAACCCATCTATCAGATTCAGGGGCAGAAGGGCCGAGTCCAGCAAAATGGTGAGCAGATCTCCCTATTGGGTCAGATCATCGCTACCGATTTGAGGAGTGGGGCAGTGTTGCAGGGCGATGAATTGCGGTGGACTCCTAAAGATGGGCTGCTAGTGGTTCGCCATAACCTCCGAGGCACACACCCCCAAGTTAATGCCTCTGCTCAAGAAGCCAGACTTTATCAGCAAGACCGTCGCCTAGAACTGCTGGGTGGTGTCACCGCAACGACCAAGGGCGAACAGATTGTGCAACTCCAGGCCGAAACTCTGACCTGGCTGCTAGATAACGGCCAGATCAGGAGCGATCGCCCCGTCAAATTTACGCGCCTGATCAACGGAGCGCCAACCGACACTGCAACGGGCGATCGCGGTGAGTTTTTCCTAAAAACAAAGATTGCTACCCTCAGTGCCAACGCACGGGTGAATCTGGTCAACCCGCCGCTCCAAATTTCCAGCAATCTTTTGACCTGGAATGTGCCCCAACAAACCCTCAAGGCCGACCAACCCGTCACTCTGGTGGAGCGGCAACAGCAAATTACCCTCACTGCCAGCCGAGGTCGCCTCGACCTGAAAACAAATACCGCCTATCTCGATGGCAACGTGCGGGCAACCGGGCAACGCAACAATGCTCAACTAACCGCTAATGCTCTCACCTACAACCTCTCATCGCGACAGATGCAGGCCGAAGGCCAGGTCACCTATCGTCAGAGCAATCCAGCGTTTACTGTAACAGGGCCGCGCGCAGTGGGTAATCTGGCAACGCAACAGGTCACGGTTAGCGGCGGGAATGTGCTGACGGAGATCATGCCTCAGGCAGGCCGATAATCCTCCTGCGTTTCTAACGTGAATTCGGGATAATTTGAAACCCTTACTGTTCCGGGCGCGTCGCGCCCGGAACAGTAAGGGTGTTGGGTCACCGCGCCCGGCGCGGTGACCCAACACCCTCTAAACTCGAACTGACGTTAAAACGCGTTTTTTGGCATGAGCGCCTAGCGCCATATTAGGGAAACACCTGATTCCGTCCTGGATCACCGAGGACTTGCTGATAGCTGGGAATGCGATCGCTCGGTTGCAGATCCGGTGGGACAGGGGAACCCTCACCCCAGGCATTGACCAGCGTTTGCAGCAGCTCATCCTGGAGGTTGTGCAACGCCTTCAGGTCAGCCGTGCCAATATCAACGATGCTAAACCAGACCAGGCCGCGATCGCGCGTTGGAATAATGCCAGCCAGTGAACTGACTCGATTCAGTGTGCCAGTCTTGACTGCTGCACCGGGGATGATCTGCCGTCCACCCAAGGTGCCGCGCTCCCGGCCAATCACTGGCAAAACGTCTGCCACACTCAGATCGATAGCCTGGAGCTTCTGTTGCAGGGTCATCAGCATGGCAACCACTGCTCTGGGAGAGATCTGGTTCTCCTCTCCCAGCCCAGAACCGTTGATTAAGCGGATTTCCTCCGGCGGAACCCTGGCAGCAGCAGCGGCTTTCTGGGCGATCGCTGCCCCACCACCTAAATCCTGCGCCACCGAATCAGCAATATGGTTGTTGCTGAAAATATTCATCGCTTTCAGGATTTGTATCAGTGGCAGAGACTGGCGCCGCACCACTGGCCTGAAGGAAGGTGGCGTGGGGGCAACCTGAACCTCGCCACTAATCACAATGCGTGGCTTGGGAGTGCCTGCAGGTAAAGCGGCATACTGCGTGTTAATTTCCGAGTTCCATAGGTCTGCATTCAGTCCGCGTTTGAGGAAGTGGCCCGCCACTCCAGGGTCAGCCTTAAAATTCATGCTGAACTTGCCCGTAATCACCAGGTTCCCGGCAACGCGGGCGATGCCCGCCTGGGCCAGTGCATTACCAAGGGCGATCGCCTCTTCCCACACAAATAGCGGATCGCCTCCACCCTGGATCACTAGGTCTCCCTGAACAACGCCGTCCCGGAGTTCACCTGTGACCCCGGCAACGGTCTCAAACTGGTCAGTGGGTTGCCAGGTTTCGAGCGCTGCTAGGGTCGTCGCAATTTTTGTGAGGGAAGCCGCAGGAATGGGGCGGGTGCCCTGGTGTTCTGCCAAGATCTGATTGCCAGATTGCAGCCAGACCCCCTGCGCCCCCGGTGGCATCCCCACGGCAGCCAGGCTGTTGAGATGGTGTTGGGTGGCTGCGATCGCCGTCGGGTCATTCACTTTCTCTGGGGTCTTGAGTGCCACAATCCAGGCGGGCGATCGCCATGCCGCCCAGTCTACTGTTTGTAACTTTGGCACCTGCTCCGAACTGATCAGCAAGGAGAACAGGTTCACCGCCAACGGATCCAACACAGAAATGCTCCATCAATCCTTAAACTGCATTACACTGCATCTGTACTGCGTCAGCCCCTCATCGTCAAGGTGACGACTCAGCCTGCCCACTCTGCGGGAAGCGAGTTATACCCTTAGATTGCTCTTCCAGATTTGGGAAAGAGACTTTGAATCTGACTGCCCTGCTCCTAACCTTAGGAGCAGGAGTTAGGGGATGCGGTCAGCTCAGCATTGAGAGAATAGTCTCAGCAGGTACGTCGTAAGGATGCTGAAAAATTGCCTCCCTCAGGTATCTTAACTTCGATTTTTCAAGACTTCGATTTTTCAAGTGTTGCTGCCTGGGAAAAATTGACTGCTCTAGTGGATTGCTCTGAATAACGTCAGTTCTGGTTAAGCAGGTTTTGGGTCACCACGCCCGGCGCGGTGACCCAAAACCCTTGCTGTTCCGGGCGCATCGCGCCCGGAACAGCAAGGGTTTCAGCGTATCCCGAATTCACGTTGAATAGATACAGTAATTCTCAGTAGGAAAATTAGAGGTGGGATGTTCGCACCCGCAGGGGGCACATCCCACCTCCAGTGTGGTTTTAGCCTGCCACGGGTGGGTTAAAACCACACCAGAGGCCCAAAATGAGACTTGTTGGAATAGATACCCTGCTTAAGACAGCAGGCCAGAGAATATGTCAGGATCAGACAGCGATCGCATCCCCTGCCAACACCAGAATGTGGGAGCCTAAACTATCAACCCCCGCCAAACCACTGGCAACCATCCAAACTCACAACCATCCAAACTCACAACGCTGTTCTGACTGTTTCCCTCACCTCAACTCCCATGCCTCGCTCTGACCCGAACCGTATCCTTCGCCTGTTGCCCATCGCTGTTGGTGGTCTGGGCGGTACGCTCCTCCTGATCAACCGCGTGCTCACGCCTGAACTAACGGATTTTCAGGCCCGCTCCGATGTGCTAGGGGTCATTCTCAGTGCGCTGCTCATCCTCACAGGGCTGTTGTGGCAGCGGGTACAACCCATCCCGCCAGAAGCCGTGGTGTTGCACGGCGAAGAGGGGTTTGAGTTGGCGGCAGACCTGCCCGCAGCAGTCAAGCTAGAACTGGCCTGGGCTTCACACCTGTTGCTCACAAATACTGTGACGCGATCGCTCGTCATCTGGTATGGCGATCGTGTCTTGTTGCGACGGGGAGTACTGGGCAAAACTGCCACGGTGACGCCTGGACCGATTCTCAAACGGGTGTTGGAAAAGCAAAGCCCTGTGTATCTGGTCAGCCTACCACTCTACCCGGGCAGAATTGAGTTTGACTACCTGCCCGACAATACTCAAGGGGTGATCGTCCAACCAATTGGCAAACACGGAGCCATGATCCTGGGAGCTAACGCCCCCCGCAGTTATACCCAGCAGGACGAAAATTGGGTCGCAGGGATTGCCGACAAGCTAGAGAATACCCTGAGCCAAATGTGAGGAGTCAACTCTTGACGTTTAACCCCAAAGCGACGGGCGCAACTTGAGACATACTACTTGAACGTGAGTTTGGGTTAAGTGGGTTTTGCAGCACCGCGTACGGAACATCAGGGGCTTCGGCGTATCCCGAATTCACGTTACTCTCACGTTACTCTACAGACGAGTTCTGTAGCCAACACGGTTTTCTAATTCTGATGGGCAAGCGCTTTGCGCTTGCCCATCAGAATCCACTGTTGACAGGTTTACTTCAGGTTTTCTTTAGATTTTGGTACTTGCACTACAAACTTGTCATAACAAATCCGATACGGTGATAGATCAAGTTTTGGTTGTAGGTGCGGCTCATGTCTCCTGAGGCTCAAGAGTTTCTTCATACCTTCGTATCAGAGTCCTTTTATTATTGGGCTTCTGTGTTTATGCTGTTGATCCACGCGGGCTTTTTGGCCTACGAGGGTGGCGCATCGCGGGTCAAAAATGTGTTAGCCACGATGGTCAAAAATTTGATCACGCTGGCGAGTGTCGGTTTGGCTTTCTTCTTTTTCGGTTGGTGGGTCTACAACGCATTTCCACTATTTCCAATGGCTGGCCCCATTCTTGGCCCTTGGACAAATCCTGAGGCCAGTGAAGCGATTAAGGCGGCAATGCCCTACGTGGAAGGCTCCTATCCCTGGTCGTCTGCCCTTGGCCCCAACAATGCTGATCACATGACAGGGGTATTCTTCTTCGCATTTGCCCTGTTTGCCATGACAACGGCCTCCATCATGTCGGGAGCGCTGATTGAGCGAGTCAAGATTGGGGCCTATGTTTTCCTGTCTATTATCCTAGGGGGCTTTACTTGGCTAGTGGCAGCAGCCTGGGGCTGGAACTATTTTGGCTGGCTCTTCGCTAAGATGGGCTACCACGATTTTGGTTGTTCGGGAATTCTCCACGCAACAGCAGCCTTCTTTACCCTGGGTGTGCTGTTGAACCTCGGTCCCCGGGTTGGCAAATATGACCCGCAAGGAAAACCTCGGCAAATTATGCCTCACAACCTGCCCCTGACGATGGTGGGCTTGCTGCTCATCTTTATCGGTTTTTATGCATTTTTGGCCGCCTGCGTCATTTTTCTGCCAGGGTATGAAGGGGAAACAACCATCTATGGCACACCTGTGACGCTGGCCTCCATTGGCGTCAGCACCACCCTGGCACTCGCTGCCGGGTTAGTTGGTGCCTACATTTCAGCAAAGGCTGACCCCTTTTACACAATTTCAGGTGGGCTCGCAGGGATTATTTCTGCTGCTGGCGGGATGGATATCTACCACCCGGCAGTCGTCATGCTAATCGCCTTTGTGGGTGCCTTCTTGATGCCCAAAGTGGCCATGTTTGTAGAGCGTATGGGTGTGGATGACGCGGTTGGTGCCATTGCTGTCCATGGCTGGTGCGGCGTCTTTGGTGCTGTGGTGGTAGGTGTTGCAGCCGGTGGCTTCCCTCAGGGTGAAGGCATTCCTGCCATCAATCTAGGCACACAGATCCTGGGTGTGGTGCTATTTGCAGGGCTGCTGGGATTTCTGCCAGGATACGGCTGTAGCTGGGTGATGAAGCGGTTTGACTTGCTGCGGGTTTCGCCGGAAGAAGAAGTAGCCGGTCTAGATCTGGCGGATCTGGGGGTCCCTGGGTATCCCGAATACGCAACCTACGAGTATGTCAATGAGCAGCTTCCTGTGGCTCAGTCTTCTGGTTCCACCAAGTACGCGGAGTAAGGCAAGTGTCTATGCAGTTCAGTCCTTTGTTGGCAATCTTTAACCCCAGTCCGTTTCAGACGCATAGTGAGTTTCTTGAAGTTGAAGGCCCTTTCTATACGTTTGCTCACCAGCCTGGGATGATTGCTTTTCTGCTTATCCTCTGTGCGTTAGGTTCGATTTATTTTGTCTATGCCTCGTTTTTCATCAAAGGTGAGCAAGCAGGGCTGAAGAGTCCGCTGGCGCTGAGCTTGCTGCTGGCATTGGGGCTGGGCGCTGTTGCAGAAAGGGTGTACCAGCAAACGCTGCGGCAGAGCGATCGCCCGACATCTGCGGTAACACGAGGAGTGCAGATGCGATCGCCACAAGCACCCAGCCCGCGGCTCAAACCCCTGGCCCTATTGGGTCTGGTCGGAGGCAGCGCTGCTGCGAGTCGTCGCCGCCGTTCTTCGGCTAGCCGTCAGCGACGGATTCGCTAAGTCTGATTTGCCGTTGCGTCTATCTGGTATTGAAAACTCCTAAATGAGCCCTCTCATACCGACTCCGTCGGTTATTAAGTCGGTTTATTGTGGTGTAAACCATGCGCTGCGCACGGTTTACACCACAATAAATTGCTATTTTACAGACGGATTTTGTATCAGGTCATGAGGGGGGGTATCAGGTCATGAGGGGGGTTTTCTATACATGAGCGCGTAGCGCCACAAGCTCCAGTTTATGGCTGCTCTGGGGAAACTGCTAACTTCACCCCATCTCCTAGCCGCAAAACCTTTCCGGCTTCTGTCGTTGGCACCTTTGTATTCAACGTCAGTTTATAGAAGTAGTTGAAGCGGGAGATGGGAGCCCAATCGGGGAGGGTTTCACTGCGGAGAGCAGAGAAGCGGTTTTGAAACTGGGCAGTTACTGCGGCGGTTTGGGGGTGGCGGGTGGGAACCACACAGCGCTGACAGGGATTATTGCCCAGCAGAGTGACCTCGCCAATCTGGAAAGGCACGACTTCGCCTGGTTTTGCCAGCAATTGGTCTTCCCAGAAAGGGGGAGTCCCCGCAATTTCAAGATTGCTGCGGAAGCGATCGCGCATTTCTTCCAGGGTGCTCCCCGGAAACCAGGCGGCAACAGTTTCCAGGGTTGCCACACTCACTAGCGTCGGCCCGGAGGCATCGGTGTCATCAGGAAAACCCATGTGCAGGTTTTGTTGCAACCAGACCGGGTAGCCAAAGTAATCGGAAAACCAAGCTTCTAGGAGCGATCGTTCGTGATCTAAATGAAAGGTCTGCCGCGAGTATTCGCCCTGCACCCCCAGCGTCACCGTCCGGGCGGCCAAGTCATAGGTCGATCGGATTCGTTGGATTTGCGCTGTTCGCTTGGCATTCACAACGCGCCCCATCTCATCCACTAGGGCAAACTCCCGGTCGTGGGCTAGAGACCCCCCTGGCAGGATTGAGGCCGTCTCTACCGCAATGCCGTCGAGGGACTTGATCGGATAGAGGAGGATGTTGGAGAGATGCATGGCGACACCGATGAAGAGAGGACAGGGGCAGCCCAGCATTGGCTGGATAAGGTCGCGCTATTATACCCCTCGATGGGTTGCCGTTCTAGCGCTGTGCCGTGCCGTCGTTGGCGAGCGACACCCGCTTTGTTGAACGGATGCCGTGGTGCTTGAGGGGGGTGTGCTGCTGTTTGCACACCTGCAACACTGTTCAGGACTGGAGTTCATCCAGTTTTGCCAGTACCTCAGTGCTGTGAATGGCTGGATTCACCCCTAAAAAACGCGCCCTCAACGTGCCCTCTGGGTCAATGATATAGGTATGTCGCAGAGACATCCCACTCAACCAGGAGCCATAGGCTTTGCTGACAGCACCATCCACATCTGCCAATAATGGAAACTTCAGCCCCTCAGCGTCACAGAACTCTCGGTGCGAATCCACATCATCCACGCTGATGCCCAAAATTTGGGTGTGGCGCTGTTGATATTTTGGCAAGTCTTGCTGGAACCGTCGGGCTTCCAACGTGCAGCCCGATGTAAAGTCTTTGGGATAGAAGTAAACGACCACCCACTCGCCCCGGTAATCAGACAGCGAGATTTCACCATCCCCCACGTTGGTGGGCAGGGTAAATTGCGGGGCAGGAGCTTGGAGTTCGGGCTGGGGACCACCAAGGGCGATCGCGCTTGGAACCCAACTGAAGCAACCTAATAGGCAGACACAGAGCAGCAGACTCAAAAATCGTCCAATCGAGATGGGTGGGAGTGACATAGCAGCAAAGGCACACACACTAGACTTAATAAAAGTTTACAGTCTTTCAGGGCGTGTCCTCCCCCAGAAACCCTGCTCACTGCCGCCAATGGCGCGCATTTTGACTAAAGCAAAAGTCTTACTTAAGTTTGACGCCAAAACGCAGCAGAGGGGCGACATTAGTAGCATCGCTTGGAGTTGGCAGCAAAACGATGGATAGTTCAGTCACAGTGCCCCGACTATCGGAGGGGGTTGAAGATTGGGTTAGATGCCGACTGTCTCGATCGCAGCCAAAGTTGCAGCAGTGGTTGGCCGATCGGCGCTTGACCTCTGAGTCCTATGCTGCGGCAATGTGTCACCTGCAAGGCGTCGGTTGGAATGGAGGCGATCGCACCGGAGGGTACCGGAAATCACCCGTTGCTCCTTAGTCACCAAGACTCAGGCTGCCCTTAGGCCACTAGGTTGCCCGATTCTCGACTGAAGCTAAGGCGCAGCATGGACAGTCCTAGAATCAGCAGAAACAACACCAGACCAATGGTGCAGGCATAGCTCATCTCCAGGTCTTGAAACGCTTGTTCATAAACGTAGTACACAATCGTTTTTGAACTGTTGCGGGGGCCTCCCTGCGTCATAATAAACACTTCTTCAAACACCTTGGTGGCCGAAATGGCAGAGATGACCGCCACCAGCAACAGGTAAGGCCGCATCAGGGGAACTGTAATATCCCAGTGCTGCTGCCATCCATCGGAGCCATCAATGGCAGCAGCTTCGTACAGGTCAGTTGGAATGGCCTGTAGCCCTGCTAGGTAAATCACCATGTAATATCCTAGGCCTTTCCAGATCGTCACCACCATGACGCTAAAGAGCGCCAACTGGGGACTGGTCAGCCAGGGCACTCCTGTTTCTGCAAGCCGCAACCATTGCAGCAGTTGGTTCAATAACCCTGTCTCTGCATACAACCAGCGCCAAGCAATCCCTGCCACCACCATTGAAATCACCACGGGGGTGTAGTATGCCGCACGGAACCAGCGAATTCCTGGTAAAGCACGGTTCACAAGAATGGCAAGTCCCAGAGGTAGAACGACTAGGATGGGCACCACACCTACTAGGTAGAGCATGGTGTTGCCCAGGGTTCGCCAGAAGACGCGATCGCCCACTAACCGCCGGAAATTGGCCAACCCAACCCACTGGGGCGGCTGGGTAATATCAAACCCGTACTCCGTAAAACTCAGGTAAAACGCCTGAAGTGCTGGATAAAACACAGTTACTCCCAAGACCAGCAGTGCAGGCAGCAAAAACAAGTAGGGTGTGAGCCTTTGAACGAGCGTCTGCCAATTTTGGGAAACCGAACGTATTACCATCTTGACCCTTTGGGGGCGATCGCACTGTCAATTATCACTGTCAATCAGGATATAGCACTACACGCATAGGCTAGGACAACGCGGTTTGTGGGAAACGTCGTGCTGTGGGGTCTCCCATAAACCGCGTTCTAAAGCATGAGCGCGTAGCGCTGTAAACAAATCAATCAGGACAAACAAATCAGCACAAACCGTCCTCAGAGTAGCATAGCGAGGGTGCCAGCAGCCTAGTCCGAGACCCCCTCAGCCCAAATGCACCAATCCAGGGCGATGCCAAAAAGACTCAGGGATACTTTGCTTGTCGCCAGACGCTGTGTTCTGAAACAGACAGCTAAACGCGCCTGCTCCCAGTCCATCTTGGGGAAAAATCCGATAACAAGGCAGCGTGGTCAGGGGGGATTGATAGTCTTTTAAGAAGGCAACTTCGACTGGCTGAAATTGAGGAAAGCGACTGAGGAACCAGGTGCAGACTTGCTCATTTTCTTCAGGGGAATAGGCGCAGGTCATATAAGCCAAATAGCCTTGGGGGGCAACGAGCTGAGCAGAGTTTGCCACAATTCGTTTTTGGCGATTCGCATTTTTGTTGATCGTCACTGGGTGAAAACAACCAGGGGCTTTGTCCCCTTTGGCGAGTAGTGATTGTCCAGTGCAGGGGGCGTCTACCAGCACCACATCCGCTGTTTTCGCTAGTGTTTCAGACAGAACTTTGGAGTCGAGGCTGAGGGCGATCGCCCTGCTCACGCGGCATCGTTTCAGGTTTGCAACTAAGGCTGCCATGCGTTTGCCAATCACTTCGTTAGCAAACAACACCTGGGGGTGAAGGGCCCGCCAGGCAAAAATACTTTTCCCTCCCGGTGAGGCGCACATATCAAAAATGACCTCAACAGGTGACGCAATGGCTAGCAAAACGGCGGCGGCAAAGACAGAAGAAAAGTCTAAACAGTAGTAGTGGCCAGCGTCGTGGAGGGGGTGCTTGCCAGGTTTGGTGGCGATCGCCAATCGATCTACAAAGTCAGGTTGCCAAGGAAGGGGGGGTTCTGGCTGAAACGGTAATTCTGCTGGACGCGGTTGACACCAGAGAATGCAGGGCGCAAAAGATTTGGGGTGAATTAATGCCTCTACAAACTGTGCTTGCTGAATCGGATCGGAAAACAAATGACGACTGAATTTGAGTAATAAATTAGAGGCTTGCCCAGACATGAGTGTTATGCGTTTGTGATCATGCTCAAGTATCAACTGAGAACTGAATGGGAGGAGATATACGTTGACGAATGCGTTCCACCCAGGTTAAGTGATCGGCAACTGTGAGGATAATCTCCTGATAATAGTCATCTTGAATCTCAAGATGAAGCACAGACGACCAATCCGTCACATACCAAAACTCACGACCTCGCTCAGTGTAATAGGTCCCTGCCTTGATAACACCGGGAAGATAGGTGCCAGGGGCACGGATTTCGCGCCAGGTACTGACGGGCAGCTCGGTAGTCACACGGGTGATTTTTGTAAGCGGGACTTCAATCAAGCAACCCAGATGGAATGCCCAAAGCCGTTCTTGTCCAGTCAGGTGAATTTGCAGGGTTGTGGGTGTCAGCGTCAGTTGCATTGCTTTAGGGGAATAGGATGGGCTTGGAGGTGTTGAGCCGCAGCGATTAACCGTTGAGCGCCCTGACGCGCAGAGCAGCCAACTAAGTTGACAGGAACCACAGTAACGTTGCGTCGCTGAAGGTCATAGGTATAGGTCTTGTCGTAGTAGGTGAGGATAATGTGGAGCGCTTCGGCAAGGCGACGCTCTCGCAAGTAGGCGATCGCCTCCTGGGTGCGCAAGCCCCCCAGCCGTTTACGAATTCGCTCCGTCGCAGTCACCAGTGCGTCTGTGGAAAAGGCACCGTAGATGTCAATCAAATGCTGGAGGCGCTCTTCGTAGGAACGGACAACCTCTAGGATGGGAGCATCGTCCATTTGACGAAACAATGCTTCAGGGATGCGGCAAAGCCCGATGCGTTTGCTCTCGGCCTCGATCCACACAGGTCTTTGAGGATTAAAGCGTGACCACTGGAGGGCAATCTCATTTTCAAACTGTTCGTTCGTCGGTTGGGGGGGGAGGCCTATTGCGCCGAAGCTGCTGCCACGATGATTGGCGATCGCCTCTAGATCCAACACTGGTTCTCCTGCTGCCGCCAGCGCGTGAAGAATCTCGGTCTTACCGGTGCCTGTCATCCCTCCCAAAATGACAATCGGACGTTTTTCATGAAACGTCGCGAGTGCCCAGCGGCGAAAGGCTTTGTATCCTCCCACGAGAGTAGTCACCTGAAAACCTGCCATTTCCAGGGCCCAAGCCACTGCTTCACTGCGCATCCCTCCCCGCCAACAGTGCAGACGGACTTGTCGGTGGGGAGCCAGGGCTTTCGCCTGAGTCAGGAAACTCGCCAATTTGGGACCGACAATCGCGAACCCTAACTCTACTGCTGCGTCTCGGCCCTGGTGCTTATAGCAGGTGCCCACCTGCGCTCGCTCCTCATCGCTAAACAACGGAAAGCTAACCGCACCAGGAATGTGGCCTTGGGCAAATTCTGCGGGGCTGCGGACATCCAGGATGGGAGTCTCGGCCTGGAGGAAATCGGCAACAGTGAGCGAGTAGGGCATGGGGGGAACAGTGCGAGCGGGCAATATCTAACGAGCAATATCTAATTTTGATCCTATTCCTGCAGCAATCGGGAAGGATGTTGGGACTCAATTGTATGGCTGTATGGCGCTATGCGCTCATGATGTAAAACGCTGGTTGTGGAAAACCCTGCCCAGCGGGGTTCCCACAACCAGCGTTGTCCTAACCTATACGTGTAGCACTATACGATCAATACCAGGATGCTTGCTTTGCAGGCATCCTGGCACTTGTCTTTCATCCTTTCAGAGATCAGCCCTGTAATTGCGCTAACTCACAGGCTGGAGGCTTTGGATCACTTTCCGCAGGACTACCACCTGGTTGTCATCGTCCAGATCCATCACAGCCGTCTCTCCGGTTTGGATCTGGCCTAACAGCATGGCTTCTGCCAAGTTGTCTTCAATCAGGCGAGTCATGGTGCGCCGCAGGGGGCGAGCACCATAGCTGGGGTTGAAGCCTTCAGCCACAAGGCGATCCCTCAGGGCATCGGTGACTTCTAGCGTCACCCCCTGCCCGCCAACATGGTCTGCCAGTTGCCGAATCATCAGATCGGCAATCTGGGTGACTTCTTCGCGGTTGAGTTGACGGAAGACGATGATCTCGTCCAGTCGGTTCAGCAATTCCGGGCGGAAGTACTGCTTCAACTCGTCGTTGACGCGATCGCGAATGCGGTTGTACTGTGCCGCTGCTGTTCCGCCGTCTAGCTCGAAGCCAAGGCCACCGCCACCTTTCTCAATCACCTTCGAGCCGAGGTTCGAGGTCATGATGATTAGCGTGTTTTTAAAGCTGACCACTCGTCCTTTAGCATCGGTGAGGCGGCCATCCTCTAGGATTTGCAGCAGTAGGTTAAAGACATCAGGGTGAGCCTTCTCGATCTCATCTAGCAGAACGACGGTATAGGGCTTGCGACGGACGGCTTCTGTCAACTGTCCACCCTCGTCGTAGCCAACGTAGCCCGGCGGTGCACCGATTAGCTTAGAAACCGTGTGGCTCTCCATCAGTTCGGACATATCTAGCCGAACCAGTGCTTCTTCCGAACCAAAGAGTGCTACGGCGAGGGCTTTGGCCAGCTCTGTCTTGCCGACCCCCGTAGGGCCAGAGAACAGCAAACTGGCGATCGGGCGATCGGGATGCTTCAGGCCAACACGGGCGCGGCGAATGGCACGCGCTGCCGCCTTGACCGCTTCATCCTGACCAATCACTCGCTCGTGCAGACGATCTTCTAGGTGCAGCAGAGAGATTGCCTCAGACTCAGTGAGCTTGCTAACGGGAATGCCAGTCCAGGACTCGACCACTTGGGCGATGTCTTCCGCCGTCACCGCCGGCAGGGAGGCAAGCTGATCTGCCGTCAGCGGCATTTCGCTGGAGGCGTTTTGCTGGAGTGCTTTGATCTGCGCTTGTAGTTCTAGTTCGCGATCGCGCAGTTGAGTGGCTTTGTCAAAGTCTTGCACGCGCACCGCTTCATCCTTCTCAGCCGTGACCTGACGCAACTCTTGCTTCAGGGCTTTGTCGGGCGACTTGAGCGAGTAGCGGAAGCGTACCCGTGACCCGGCTTCATCCATCAGATCGATCGCCTTGTCAGGCAGAAAGCGGTCAGTGATGTATCGGGCAGACCACTGGGCGGCAGCAGCAAGAGCATCGTCGGTAATTAATACCCGGTGGTGCTGTTCGTAGCGCTGCCGTAGGCCTCGGAGAATCTCGACCGTGTCTTCGACGCTGGGTTCACCCACAGTGACCGGCTGGAAACGCCGTTCGAGCGCTGCATCCCGCTCGATGTATTGGCGGTATTCATCGAGGGTGGTTGCGCCGATGCACTGGAGTTCGCCACGGGCTAAGGCCGGTTTCAACAGGTTGGCAGCATCAGTTCCTCCCTCGAGGGAACCTGCCCCCACAAGGGTGTGGATCTCATCGATGACAAGGATCACGTTTCCGGCGGCGCGCACCTCGTCCATAATCTGCTTGATGCGCTCCTCAAAGTCACCCCGGAAGCGAGTGCCCGCAATTAGGGTGCCAATGTTTAGACTAATGACTTGCTTGTCGAGCAGAATTTCGGGCACGTCGTGGTAGGCAATGCGCTGGGCGAGTCCTTCGGCGATCGCTGTTTTTCCCACACCGGGTTCACCCACCAGCACAGGGTTGTTCTTGGTGCGACGACCGAGGAGCTGGATCACCCGCTCAATTTCTTTCTCCCGGCCCACAACCGGGTCTAGCTGACCTTTCGCGGCCAGTTCCGTCAGGTTGATGCCAAATTTCTGCAACGCGCTTGTTTTGCTGCGGTTGGATCGGGAAGAGTCGCTGCGATCGCGCCGATCGCCAGCAGGCACCGCTTCCACCTCGGCGAGCGCCTTCACGATCTGTCTTCGCAGGTCAGCCAGATCAACTCCAAGGTTTTCTAAGACTCGTACTGCTACACTTTCTTCTTCTCGGATCAGGCTTAAGAGGAGGTGTTCTGGAGCAATGTAGCGCTGGTCGAACTGACGCGACTCTTGAAACGCTTGCTCAAACACCCGCTTGGCTTTGGGCGTAAAGGGAATTTCGGCAGGCACAAACCCGGAACCACGGCCAATGATTTTTTCCACTTCCACCCTTGCCGCATCCAAGGTGACTCCCTGTTCTGCCAATACATCTGCGGCGATGCTGCCCTTCGTCTGAATCAGACCGAGCAGGATCTGCTCCGTGCCAACGAAATTGTGACCCAGGCGACGAGCCTCTTCCTGGGCACGCATCACGGCAGCGATCGCTCTTTCAGTGAAATACTCAAACATGGTGAGGTCTCTCTAATCAGTAGCGAGGGGCGAAATACTTCACAGACCCAAGCGTTCTATGAACTTTTATGTACTTCATAAATTTACTTTATCGGGGTTCCGGAACCCTGCGTAGGTCGGATAACCGAATGCCCCGACGGGTCGGCAAATCCACCCCCCCGAGGGCGAGTTTCCCCTACCCCCAGACCCTCCAAATTGCCAGGGTTTTGCTTGATATTAGTAATCACAGAATGCTTTCAGGTGTTTGAGGTCGTCTCCATGCTCCACACAGACCAGTTCCAGCCCACCCACTATCTCGTGTCTCGCACCCGCAAAACTCCAGTCCAGTTAGTCATGAGTGAGCAGGGCTGCAAGTTGTTGACTGCCCAAGAATTTGAACAGGGCAAAGAGCCTGCCTTTGAACTGCGCTCCCGCCAAGGCGTGTTTTGTCAAGGTGTGCTAGTGGTGGGATACAGCCTGGAGCCGATGGGTGTTGTGAAAGCAGATGAGGCCGTTGCTTCCACGGTCCAGTAGTTGATGAAACCAGAGTGGAAGCCATGTGGCCCAAGGTTTCCACAAAAAGCTTCCACAAAAAGCATAAGCTCCATACTGGCAGGGCTGATGATATTACCATTAGTGGCAACTGTTACTCATATCCACGCTAAAAGCGGATCCGAGCAAAAAGCCCCCAAGTCCTCTGTAAATAAAGAGGCTTGGGGGCTTTTCAGGCTAATGCCAAACAGCTTGTCAGTCCTTCAAAGCATCTCCTAAGCTTCAGCTTCTTCGGCGTCTTCTTGGTTGCGACGGCGCAAGGCTGCCATTCCTAGCCCTACTAGACCTGGTAAAAGCGCTGGAGTGGGAATTGGTGCGGCATCCTGAGTAATTTCAAACTGCGAAACAAACACACCATCGCCGTTAGCTGTTCGCGACAAGTTGAGGAACCCAGCGCCCAGAAACTGCACACCGTCAGACTCACGCCTGTAGCGACCAGTGTAGCCAGGGCCATTGGTGTACGAGACACCTCCAAGGTCAGTAACATTTCTCGTCCAGGTGGCGCCTGGATCTAAGTCAAAAAAGATGCGATCGAGGACAGTATTCCCGTCGCCAAACTTGGTATACACCTTCCACTCAGCCACGGCACCTGCTTGGAAAGTGTTTCTGCCAACGTTGGTCAACGCTAAATCCTTCACTTCGGTTGGGACAAAGCCTACGAAGATGCCATCTACATCAATATCTGCAAAGTTCCTGAAGTTTTGAAAAATCGGAGCGGTAGGGTCGGTTTCATTCAGATCGAGTTGTCCATCAAACCCAACCGACCCAGCAATAGAGACGGCTTGTGCCGGAGTTGCAACCATAGTTCCGACTGCAATTGTGCTAGCCAGTAATGCTCCTACTCCAAATATTTTGAAAAGCATCGTAAACCTACCTCTTATGATGAATGAAAGTGGAGTGAACTGCTTGATCAAAAACAATGACAGCCTACTGATTGCATGCAAACCATCAGTGATCAACGGAAAATAAAGAGCAGGCCGAAGTCATGGTAAGACTTCAGTGGCAACAGCATGGCTATACTGCAATTGCTGACAAAATGAACCCAAAGCAGAGATGCCAATTTGATATCAGGCTCAATAGTTTTTCCTAGAAATGGCTGGTTTGACTTTCAGTATCAGTAGCTGGGCAGTGCACCGTCGGTAAATGCAACGTGATACTTCTTAGCCAAGCTTTCGCTTCGAAGGGGAAAAGCCATTTATTCAGATGCCAAGAAATGCGATAGATCGATCCAAGAACTCTCAACCTGATGAATTCAATCCCCGATTCATCGATCTGCCACTAATTTAGTCAACTATGAAGCTAACGTCAAGAGAGCAACGATCTCTTTACATTAAGTTTAAGATTTATGGCCTCAAGGGGTGGTATTTTTAGGCGCATGTCACCTTTGTAAGCCCTCATCCCCCAGCCCCTGCTCCCAACTTGGGAGCAGGGGAGCCAAGTATCCTCGGTGAAGAGTCGATCTGAGATGCGATCGCCTTCCCCAAAACGCAGCAGGCCCGCTGTCTGCTCACCACTGCTCCTTCCAGGGGGGATGGCAAATACTCAAGGCATTGCAGATTGCTGCCACCTACAAATCTTCTGAAAAGACTCAGTCCTAGCGGTCTTCGCTAAGCTCGGGGCGCGAGTCATGAAAGTAGTCCAGCGTGAATTCCAGATAAGCTGAACCTCTTGATTTTCTGTGGGCGCGGTGCCCCAAAACCCGCTTCACCCGAACTGGCGTTATATTTACAGCGGGGCCATGCTTGAATGGCAAATTCCTCACTGTGCCGGTGGTTCGTTGGTGGGGGGAGTGTTGACCCGCATCACAATCAAGGTCATATCATCCTCGACAGGTCGCCCTGGCCCAATGAACTGCTCGACTTGACTAAACAGGTGATCCAGGATGGCTTGGGGGCTATTGTAGTGCTGGCAGGCCCACTGAAATTCGCGCATCAGGTTTTCTTCGTCGTAGCGATCGCCCGCTTGGTTGGCAGCATCCGTAAATCCATCAGTGTAGTAGATCAGCGTATCGCCTGGTTGTAACTGGACTTTGCCGTCCTCATATTCCGTATCAGCATCTAGCCCAATCAGCATCCCCAGCGTATCGAGCCGCTTGATGCTGCGGCTAGCGGCTTGCCAGAGCAGAGGAGGGTTGTGAGCGGCATTGCTGTAGGAGAGGGTATGCGTCTTTGCGTCATACTCCGAGTAGAACAACGTCACAAAGCGGTTGGAGTTTTCCAGATCTGCATACATGACATGGTTGAGGTGCTGCAAAATGCGGGAGGGCGAGTGACCATTCAACACTTCTGCCCGCAGCATCCCCCGCAGCATGGTCATGATTAGCCCTGCTGGCACCCCCTTCCCCATCACATCACCGATCGCAATGCTCCAGCGATGGCACTCCGATAGCCCTTTTTTAGACAGGATCTGATCGTAGTTGGCAGGAATGAAATCGTAGTAGTCACCCCCGACTCGGTTGGCCGTCCGACACCGGGCTGCCAGTTCTACCCCTTCGATCTTGGGGCACTGTCGAGGGAGTAACTGGTATTGAATTTCTGCGCCAATTTCTAGTTCCCGGTCGAGGCGTTCCTTCTTGCGGAGTTCCACCGTTAGTTCGTCGTTGGCGATCGCCACAGCCGTTTGGTCTGCCACCAAGCGAACAAGCTTCTGGCGGGTCTCCGTCCACTCATAGCGGGGGTCGTAGCTGAACACATAGAGGCGGCCCCGCTCTACATTTTTTGCCAGAATAGCCGTCCCAAAAAGCTGCACATCCGAACCCAGCGTCTGTCCAATCTGGTGGTCTAGGGCTGAGGTGAGATTCACCAAAGGAACGGCTTTTCCCTCCTTGGCAGCATTGGCGACGAGTTGTCGAGTTGCCAACTCCAGCGCTTTTCTTACATCCTGACACTGGTCAGTCTTCTGGCAATGCACCCGCTCCAGCCGTAACTGACCGTTAGGCTTAAACAGGATCAGCGCCCCCCCATCTGCATCGGTGACGCGACTGGCAATCAGTGGAGTCAGTTCCAGAAATTGGTTCAGGTTAGTAAAACTGCGCAGGGCAAACCCTAGGGAACTGAGCAAATCCTGGACTTTGTTGTGTTCCCGGCGCAACCGTAACACCAATTCCTTCAGTGCAAAGACAGGGGTCACCTCAGGAGCAGTCGACCCACCTAGCCGGTCAGGTGGTTGTGAGGGTTGTCGGGGAACGGGAACGGTGGTCATCAGGGAAGCAGCGGCACGGTTAGAGGGAAATGAAAGCGCGGGAAAAGCCGAACTGAACGGGAAATGAGGCAGATATCCAAAAGCACAGGCCAAAAACCGAGGTTTTACGGTCGCCAGCGTGGACATTAGCAAGCAAAATAGCAGACTTTGTGACGCATTGGCATAAAATCTAGCGGTACGTCGAGACTGTTCACTGAACAGTAGCATGCAGTTTGGTTAAGAGCGATCGCCAAACGCACAAAACGCCACCTTCCCTTTCGTAACGTTTCCTCCTAATTCATACCAACTTCGTTGGTGATTGAGTTGGGGTGCTGTGGTGTAGACCACAACAACCCGCTACGTTGCCGGTGGATTCCGGCTCTTGCTAGCTTTGTGTTGCCACAGGTGACATAGAGTGGGACGACGCCACACCCCCCACACTGGTGTTGGCAGCCAGCAATACTGGCAGCCGCAACTCCATAATCGGAGATCAAGTAATAACGTCAGTTTGGGTTAAGCGGGTTTTGGGCATTGTGCCGTACATGGTACCCCAAAAGCCTCACTGCTTTGTACGCGTTGTGCACATCAGAGCGAGGGTTCCAGCTTATCCCGAATTCACGTTAATAGGGGGATCTTAGAAGAATTGCCTGGGGAACGAAATGAAGATTTCCTGAACATCAATCACTTTATAACGGGTTTCATCTCTATGAGAGACAGTCACGTCGCACAAGATCCCGCTGGTTAAGGGGTGGAGGTGGTGTGGTCTGTGACCACACCACTGCAAGCCGCCATAGCGCGTAGCGCCAGATAACGCCACTTCGGGGTAAGCAGGCTTTGGCTGGCTGTTCATCTGTTTCCTAGGCCACCTTGGCCTCGGCGCGTTTTTGCAGCAGTTCAATGATAGAGGTTTTCTCCAGCAGACCTAGCAGCGTGCCATCCTCTTGTTTCACCACTGCGAGGGCAGAGGTCTGGCTCTGGTTCAACAAATCCAGAACTTCCAGCAGGGGCTGATGCGCTGGAACCGTCTGCACATCGCTGGGCGATCGCATCAACTTCTGTACCGTCACGTCCCACCAGTCGTTGGTGGGGACGGTCTTCATATCCTCAACTAGGATTTCGCCAACTAGCTTGCCGGCCTCGTCCTTCACCAGGAACTTGCGCCAGTTTGCTGGGTTGCCAATAATGTAGTTATTCGCCAGTTCACGCAGCGAGATCATTTGCGATACCACCGGGCTATTGGGAGTCACGGCATCCGCCGCAGTGAGACCACTCAACAGTTCCTGGATCGACGCCGCCTGGGCAGACCGTCCAGCATTTTGCAGCAGGAACCAGCCCACCAACAACGTCCAGATGCTGCCGTAGGGAAACAACCCCAGCAACGAGGCGAAGCCCAAAAACACCCCCACCCAGCCAAAGAACAGACCCACTTTGCTGGCAAAGGCCAGTCCTCTGTAGGGCTTTCCAGTGACTTTCCAGACAATTGCCTTCAGCACGTTGCCCCCGTCTAGCGGCAATCCTGGAATCAGGTTAAAGGTCCCTAGGGCGAGATTGACGTAGGCCAGCAGTGCTACCAGTGCTGCCAGAGGACCACTGACGCCAGTGAAGGTGCCGATCGCATTGAACAGACCAAATAGGGTGAAGCTGACCAATGGCCCTGCGATCGCCACTCGAAACGCATCGCCCGGTGTCTTTGACTCTTCGCCCAGCATGGCCAGTCCACCGAAGATGAAGAGGGTGATGGACTTGACCTCAATGCCCTGCCGTCGAGCAATGAGACTGTGGCCCAACTCGTGGGCCAGGACTGAGGCAAACAAGAGCAAAGCCGCCACTAGCCCCAGCCCATAGGCTAAGGCGCCTAGCTGAGGAAACTGGGAAAGCAACCAAGTGCCATCGTTCCAGGCCACCAGCCCCAACACCAGAAACCAGGACAGGTTGAGGTAAAAGGGGATGCCAAACAGGCTACCGACCCTCAGATTTTCGTTCATTGTGCCTCCTCTGAGTGGGGTCTAGACTACGTCTGCTCATCACGTTTGTAGTCCTGACTGGAGTAAATCGACTGAAATCAGCACTACGAGCAATGCCCTGGTCATCGTTGAGTTTGTCGTCTCCACTGGCGTGGACTGACTGAAGTCAGGATTAAAACGGGACTACAACTCATCCCCTGACCGGGTATGGCGGCGTTGTGAGCGATCGCAAAATTCTGTCGTAACCCCAATTTAGAAATTTGGATGGGTTTTTCGCGCATCCTTAGGTTTATCGTAACGAAAAGTAACGTCCGCTTTCTCAGGTTTTTAGGAGCGATCGCCCTGCCTGGAGGTACGGAAAATCCACCGCTGCGGTTTCAACAATTCCTCCTCCTGTGACAGGATGCATATACAGCCTGCACCAAATCATTCGCCTGCATTCCCTCTGGATCCTGTTGTGAAAGTGGTCATTTTTGACTTTGACGGCACCATTGCTGACTCCTTCGATGCGTTTTTGCGGATTACCAACCGCCTCGCTCGAGAGTTTGGCTATGAGCCTGCCAGTCCAGAGGCCATCAAACGCTATCAAAATCTTAGTTCTAGAGAAATCCTCAAGCAGTCCCAAATTCCTCTTTATAAACTGCCTTTTCTGTTGCGCCGCCTGAAGACAGAGCTAGGGCAGGACATCACCCAACTCCAGCCCATTCCTGGCATTCGCACCGCACTGCAAACCCTAAAAACGCAGGGACACTCGCTCGGTATCGTCACCTCCAACACGCAGAGTAATGTGGAAGCTTTTCTGCAGCATCAGCACATGGAGGGACTGTTTGATTTTTTGCAGTCGGGGGTGACGCTGTTTGGCAAAGGCCGCATCATCCAACAAATCATCGGCAACAATCAGTTAGATCCTGCGTCAGTCATCTATGTGGGTGACGAGACCCGTGACATTGAGGCGGCTCACAAGATCAACATTCCAGTGATTGCCGTTGGGTGGGGCTTTAACTCGGTGACGGCTTTGCAGGAAGCAAACCCCACCTGTGTGGTGCAGACCCCAGATGAACTGGTGGAGGCGATCGCCCGACTGTAGAGACCAATCCATATTTATGGCACTATTTAGTGCCATAAATTAGTGCCATAAAATGGCACTACGCGCTCATGATGTAAAACGTGTTTTGTGGGAAACCTCGCGCAGCGGGGTTTCCCATAAAATGCTTTGTCCTAACCTAGGCGTGTAGGGCTATACGATCGGGTAACGTGAATTTGGGATAAGCTCACCCCCCTTGCTTTTCCGGATGCGATGTGCCCGGAAAAGCAAGGGGTAGGGTCACGGCGCACCACTCGATGCCCTCAACCCCGCTGCACCCCGACTAACGCTCCTGTCGATTTTTATAGCGTTTCTTACGCTAGTGAGGTACGGGGATGCAGGAGGCATCGTCCCCTGCGTGGGGGTTCCGCCCCCACTCCCTTGGACTTCACTCAAGTGAAAACCGCTATATATCGTCTATTTTGTCATTTCGTCACCTTGCGGCCTCTAGTGGTCGATGCCCTTTCCCTTACAATCTACGCATCTTGAACACTCGCTCTAGCTACTGGCGCTTATTGCCCTACCTGCGTCCCCATTGGCGCACGATTACTCAGGCATTGCTCTGCACCCTGATCTTCACGGCTTGCTGGCCACTGCTGGCCTGGCTGGCCGGCAAACTGCTTGACCTGCTGGTTCGGGGGCAGGTGTTGCAACTAGCGCAGTTGTCGGGCATTGTGGCGGCTATCTTCTTTGTGCAGAAGGTGGCGCAGTATGGACAAGACTCGTTGATGGCAAAGGCAGCCCTGGCGATCGCCCTAGATCTCCGAAAGCGCACCTATGCCCACCTGCAAACGCTCAATCTGAGCTACTTTGAGCGGGCGCAGACAGGCGATCTGGCCTACCGTCTGACGGAGGACATCGACCGGGTAGGGGAAGTCATCAATAAGGTGTTTCACGACTTCACGCCCTGCGTGCTGCAACTGGTTGCTGTCTTTGCCTATATGGTCTATCTCAACTGGCAACTGACAGCCGCTAGCCTGATTGCAGTGCCGCTGATGGGCTGGCTGATCGGCTGGTTTGGCGAACGTATGTTAGAGACCTCCCGCCGCAGTCAAAACCGTGTGTCCGACCTGTCCTCGATGCTGACGGAGGTTTTCAGCGGCATTCGCTTGGTTCGCGCCTTTGCCGCCGAGGACTACGAGGTGGAACGCTTCACCCGTGAGGCTGAGCGCAACCGTCGGGCTAAGTACGAGGCCGCTTGGTTGAAGGCGGTGCAGTTTCCCGTTGTGGGCTTCCTGTATTCGCTCTGTGTCTTGTTGCTGCTGTTTCTGGGGGGATGGCAGATCTCCGTTGGCAACCTGACCGGGCAGGAGTTTGGCAGTTACGTGGTGGCGGTGGCCATGCTGATCGACCCGATCGCCCACCTGACGGAGAACTACAACCAATTTAAGGAAGGACAGGCATCGGCAGACCGCATTTTTGAGTTGCTCGACATCCAGCCTGCGGTGCTAGAAAAGCCAGGTGCTAAACCCCTACCGACGGTGACAGGCAAAGTGGAGTATCGCAACGTCAGCTTTGGCTACTCGCCCACCCAACCCGTCCTGCAAAAGCTCAACCTGCTGGTGCTACCGGGAGAAGCGATCGCCCTAGTCGGTTCTTCGGGCGCCGGCAAAACAACCCTGGTGAATCTGCTGCCCCGCTTCTATGACCCCCAGCAGGGGCAAATCCTGATCGACGGCATTGATATTCGAGAGGTAACCCTGAAGAGTCTGCGGCGACAGATTGGCATCGTGCCCCAGGAGACGATCCTGTTTTCGGGGACGATCGCCCAAAACATTGCCTTTGGCCAAAAGCAGTTTGACATTGAAGCAGTGGAGGAAGCCGCCCGGATTGCCAATGCCCACCAATTTATCCGGCAGTTTCCCGATGGGTATGACACCTGGGTGGGAGAACGGGGTGTGAATCTGTCCGGGGGGCAACGGCAGCGCTTGGCGATCGCCCGTGCTGTGCTGCTCAATCCCCGCATCCTAATCCTAGACGAGGCTACGAGCGCTCTCGATTCCGAGTCTGAGGCGCTAGTGCAGGAAGCCCTGGAACGGTTAATGCGCGATCGCACCGTGTTTATTATTGCCCATCGCTTGGCCACCGTCCGTCGCGCCGACCGCATCCTGGTGGTCGAGCGGGGGCGAGTCGTTGAGTCGGGCACTCACCTGGAATTGCTGGAGCAGCATGGACGGTATGCACAATTTTATGCGCAGCAGTTTCAGTAGAAGACCAGAGGAGGGCTGAACTGCTCGCGTCCTAGACCCATCCTCCAGCGAAAAATCTGTCACAAATGCAACGTCAACCTATGTAGGGATCACCCAAACTGGAAGGAATACTCTAAGAATCTCGAACCATCCTGTTTTCCGGGACGATTTGATCGCCGTGGCCATCTGGGTGGGGTCGGGGTGCAGGGGGCGAACCTCTGGCTAGGAGCAAAGCCCCCTTTATCCCTGTTGTCCTAACAGCGTTGGCCAACACGACTGGCGAACACTATAGATGCTTAGATGCTTGGATTTGCGATTTTAGATAGTAAACCCCTGATCGTTGAATGCACCCTACCATCCATGCCTTTAACCTATGCACTGCCTCTTAGATTGCATCCTTATGAAAACCTTGTGTAGAGCTAGCGACGGTAGACCCGATCGATTTCTCCCTTGAGATAATGGAGAAAGCTACTGTATTCCCCTCTGGATTTTGGGTCACTGTGCTTGGATCTATGGTTTGGGGAATATGCCTCCGAAGCACATCCCTCTGGGGAACTTGGCTTCCTTCCGATCGGTCGCTGACTATACCGTGTCAAGCCAGGGTTTGTTGTGCTGATGTCAGTCAGCCCACGCAAGTGGGAACTACAAACCTAAGCATCATGGTTTGAGGCAAGACATCGTTTGAGGCAAGACATCCGGCCAACGAAATGCTCCGCTAGGTTGGCATATCGGTTGTTCCGTTCATGCTTTACCACTTCACCGCTGAGTCCATAGTCTGATTCCCCGGCTCCCTGCCCGCTTTTTGTCCTACCCATCAATGACAGCTACTCAAATCCCGACTTCTTTTACGCCTCCCTTGTCCGGTACAGTGGTGACCACCGGAACAATTCCCTTCGAGCAGGCCAAACCTCGTATTGAAGCGATCGTCGCTCAAGACGTCAACATGGTTTTCAATTCTGAAGCTGGCTCGTTTCAAGCGCTTCAAGATATCAATCTGGACATTTACCAGGGTGAAATTCAACTCCTGATGGGACCCTCTGGGTCTGGCAAAACGACGCTGTTGTCCATTCTGGCGGGCATCCTGACTCCCACTTCGGGGCAGGTCTACTTGCTGGGCGAGGAGATTACTGCTATGTCCCGTGAGCAATTGTCGCGCTTCCGCCTGAAAAATATTGGCTTCATCTTCCAGGGGTTCAACCTGTTTCCTGCTCTGAACGCAGTCGAGAATGTTGAGTTGGCGTTGGAAGTGAAGGGCATGAAGGGGGGCAAGCGCCGCCGTGGGGAGGCACTGGACTTGCTGGATCAAGTGGGTCTGGCAGACAAGGCAGATAACTTGCCCAAAAATCTTTCGGGAGGACAGAAACAGCGGGTGGCGATCGCGCGCGCCTTAGCGGGCAATCCTCCCCTGATTATGGCGGATGAACCCACGGCTGCCCTCGACTCCCACAGTGGTCACACAATTATCGAACTGCTGCGCACCCTGGCGAAGGAGGGCAATCGCACTGTCTTGATGGTGACCCATGACCCCCGCATTATGGATGTCGCAGACCGCGTGTCCTACCTGGAAGACGGCGTGTTGAAGGCATAATCAAACGTCAGTTCTGGTTAAGCGGGTTTTAGAGCACCGCGCCCGGCGCGGTGCTCTAAAACCCTTGCTGTTCCGTGCGCGTCGCGCACGGAACAGCAAGGGTTTCAGCTTATCCCGAATTCACGTTAACACGCTGTTTGAGAGACAGCCCGCGCCGCGGGCTGTCTCTCAAACAGCGTTGTCCTGAGCGATGCGTGTAGCGCTATAGGTGTTTGTGTTGGCCGCGAGTTCGCACGTCAAGCTCACACGTCAAGTTCACACGTCAGGGGAATGGGTAGAAAAGACGTAGATCCGCTGAGTCTCTAGCGCTTCACAGACCTGCGAGGGTTTGGGGCTATCCGCTAGGGTGGGATGGTCGAGGCGGAAAATTTGACGGCTCAGTTGCACCCGCAGGTTTGTCATGGGGTCTTGTCCCGCAGCGACGAGAAACTCTAACTGCTGCACCGAGGGCCATGCTGCCAAATCATCCAACAACTGCCCGATTGCCTTTCGCTGGGCAGAATGCGGTTCCTCGTACCAATTGGCTGCAACAGCCTCTGGTTGGCTGAGGCCGAGGTGGACGATCAGCGACGATCCGTGGAACAGGGCGATCGCCACGGAACGGGCCTCCTCCTGCACCAGCAGGTCATGCAGCTTGGCTAAGTGGCGCAACTTCTCCAGCCGCTCATATTTTTCAGTGACAGACAGCGGCTCGTCCTGCCAGCGAATCGCCACGGTCACCAGGTAGGTTTGCAGCAATAGATGGCCGAGCTTTTCTGCCTTTGTTGCCAGGTAATCGGCGTTGTAGGGCGTTGCTTCAATCAACAACGGCATCCGGTCTACCATCTCCAGGCCGTAGCCCTTCAATCCGGCAATTTTGCGGGGGTTATTGGTGATCAGAATGAACTGTTTCACACCAATGTCGTTAAGAATCTGAGCCCCCATACCATAGTTGCGCTGGTCTGCCGGAAAACCGAGTCGTTGGTTGGCCTCCACCGTATCCAGCCCCAGGTCTTGCAACGAGTAGGCTTTTAGTTTGTTGACTAGGCCGATCCCACGTCCCTCTTGCCGCAGGTAAACGACGACTCCTGCCCCTGCATTTTCAATCATCTTTAGGGCCGCTTGGAGTTGCATCCGACAGTCGCAGCGCAACGACCCCAGCGCATCCCCGGTCAAACACTCCGAATGAACCCGCACCATCACCGGACGCTCTTTGAAGGTGCTGGGGTCTCCCTTCACCATGGCAACGTGCTCTGAGTTGTCCAGCAGGTTGCGGTAGGCATAGATCTTAAAGTTGCCAAATTGGGTAGGCAGTTCGGCCACTGCTTCTCGACGGACAAACCGCTCGTGTTGCAGGCGGTAACTGATCAGGTCGGCAATGCTGATGATCTTAAGGTTGTGGTGTTTTGCGTACTCAATCAGTTCTGGCAAGCGGGCCATCGAGCCATCGGGGTTCTGGATCTCGCAAATCACCCCCGCTGGATATAACCCCGCCAATCTTGCTAGATCAACCCCGGCCTCTGTGTGGCCGGCTCGTTTCAGCACCCCCCCTTCTTTCGCTCGCAGGGGGAAAATGTGCCCCGGACGACGCAGGTCGCTGGGTTTGCTGGCGGGGTTGATGGCAATTTGAATAGTGCGTGCCCGGTCCTCGGCTGAGATGCCAGTGGAAACGCCCAGATGCACTGCACCATCAATGCTGACGGTAAAGGCTGTCTGTTCGCTATCGTCAGTCGTATTGCTGACCATCAGCGGCAGTTCCAACTGGTCGAGGCGATCGCCCGTCATGGCAAGACAGATCAACCCGCGTGCCTCCACCGCCATGAAGTTGATCATGTCCGGCGTAGCAAACTGCGCGGCGCAGATGAGGTCGCCCTCATTTTCACGATTCTCATCATCCACCACGACGACTGCTCGCCCTGCTTTGAGATCTGCCAGGGCAGATTCAATGCTGTCAAATGCGAAGGTGGGGCTGGTTGAACTGGAAGGATCTTGACGATGAAGCGGTTCCACGGACGAGTCCTGAATGAGGTGTGAAGTTTTCTGAAGGGATGATTTTATTTTAGGGGGTGGGTGAGAGGGGTGGGGAGGAGTGATTTTGTCGTCGATGTTGCATGAGCCTAGTTCCGTTAGCCTAGGCCTAGGGCGAGTTGCCATCTCCTCAAGCTGCCAGTGTTTTGGGGCACGAGGTCGATCAGGCGGAGTTGCCAAGTGCCACGGGCGGGTTGGTTGAGCAACAGGCGGAGGGCAGGCGTGGTGCGTAAATCGTAGGTGGTTTGCAGGCGGGTGAGGCGGCCTGCGGTGCGGCTCTGAAGCAGGATGGGAGCACCCTGGGGCGGAATTAGGCTGATCTCCAGGTCGCCCATGAAGGTGTGTTCGACATCGACGGTGATCTGAAGGTCTCGCAGCGGGGCAGTCTCGCTCACTTGGATCAGGCTGGTCACTCCCTGGGGGATGGCATCGGGGATGGCGATCGCCCGGTCATTGGGGAGCGTTACCCAGCGGGTGACGGGTTGCAGAGGGGTAAGCCGATGGCGTGCCGCCAGCACAGCACGGGCCGCATTCACCCGGCCATAGCCGAACCACTGGGAGTGTCCGTTGGCATCGTAGGTGCCGTAGCGGAAGCCAAGCTGGGGGTCGGGGTCGGGGTCGGTAATCTTATCGGCGGTCTGCTGTAAGATCTGCTTTACCTCGCGGGCCGTCAGGTAGGGATTTGCCGACAGGACAAGGGCTGCGACTCCGGCAACCACGGGGCAGGCGCTGGAGGTGCCGCCAAAATCGCCCGTATAGTCGCTGGGGGCATAGCCGGCTGCACCCAGGCGATCGCTCGTAAACATGCCCACCCCCGGTAAGCTGCCCTGCACCACTGGGGGGGTGAACACATACCCCGTCTGGGGAAACCAGGTGCCGGGAGGTGCGTTATTGCTGGGGGCACAGACGGCGATCGCCGCTCCCCAGTTGCTATAGGCTGCTTTTTTGCCGAGGCTGGTGCAGGCCGCAACCGCAATCACATCGGGGTGTACGGTGAATCCGTTCAGCCAGTTGGTCTTGCCCTTGAGGACATCCTGGGGCCAGCCCTGCTCATTGATCGTGCCATCGATGGGGCGGTTGGCATTACCAGCCGCAAACACAACCACACAGCCTCGTCCATTGCGTCCCTGGGTGGCTGCCCGGGTAATGGCTGCCCGCCGTCGCAGCGAGAGGGGAAACTTGACGGCACTAGGGCCCCAACTACAAGACAGCACCGCCGCATTGTTTTGCACCACCCAGTCAACCAGGGTCTCGATCGCTTGGTCGTCTAGGACGCCACTGGTGCGAATGGGCATGAAGCTACAGCCGGGGGCGACTCCCACGACGCCACGACCGTTTTCTTCGGCGATCGCAATCCCGGCACAGGCCGTCCCATGATTGTCGCTGGCGGTTTCCGGCAAGGGCAGCGCATCATTCCTCCGCAAGTCTCTTGGACTAACGAGCTTTCCGACTCCTTGGAAGTCGGGGTGGTTGAGGTCGAAGCCGTCATCGGCGATCGCCACCACCACCGAGCGATCGCCCCGCGTAATATCCCAAGCCGCCTCTACAGAGATGTGGGAGTTGGGCGCAATCTCTTTGCCGCCATTGTTGTGGAGATACCACTGCCGGATGTAGTCGGGATCGACGGGGCGGTACAGCTTTTCTGTGCGGATGGCAACATTGGGTTCCGCCACCAACACCTCTGGACGGCGCATCAGACGGTTCGCCAGTTTGATCGGGTTCACCGTGGCCTGCGGCGTCACCTCAAACACATAGGTCTGGGGCACTCCAGCGACTGGCTTCATGGCCCGCAACCCCTCGGCCTGAGCGATCGCCCGGATTGCCTCGGTGGTCATCGTGCTGACGAATTGCACGGTCAGTTCATTGGTCAAATACAGAAAGGTGAGGGGGCTGCCCTCCATCGCATAGATGTGGCTGGCAAAGGCAATCGATCCCAGCCCCCGTGCCTGTTGCATGGTCGCCTCCAGGCGAGCGGGATCAACCTGCACTTCCAGCAGTTGCAGACCAGGGACAGGCTGGATGCGGGTTGCGCCCAGTTGTGTGGTCAGGTGTTCAAGCGGCTGGGGTGTGGTCAGGCGGATGGTGAAGCGATCGCCCACCTTCACGAGGCGCAGTTCCTCACCTCCCTGCTGCAAAATAAGCCCCTCCTGTCCTGGCAGCACCCCAGCAGTGGGACGGGCGGGATCGGGAGAAGCAGCGGCACCAGTCATAGGCGGTCTCAGGGCTAACGATCGGGAGTGCAAGCAAGGGGAATGAGGCAAAATTCAGGCTAGATCACTGACTGAATCAGGCTTCTGATTGGTAAGTGGGAACTTAGACAATCTGTTAACCGTCACAGTTCGCATCCTACTTGCAACTACAGCCATCCTAATCTGAGTCGGGGTTTTGCACGTGAATCAACGATTGATTCTTTGCACGGTTCTCTGCTGATCCCGCCCCCTGGGTCCAGGAAATCTTGCCCCTTATGCAGGAAATCTTGCCCCTTATGTAAGCATCGGCTGACTCATCAACGTTCTGTCTCCCCACTGCCTGCCCACAGCAAATTTGGGAGAACCAGAAGTGTATGATAAATACCCGAAGGTTCTGCTTGTTCTTCATCGTCCATTCCTAGAGTGATTCATGGTGTCTTTTAATCTGGTTCGCCCTTCTCAAGTTGCCCGGCTTCTCCTTGTCTCTGGGGCGATCGCCCTCTCAACCATGCTGCCTGACGCAGTCCGGGCACAGTCCACACCAGGAAATACCGCCGCCAATCAGGATCTTCGACCGCTGGCCCAGAGCAACAGCATCCTCAGCATTCAGGCCGGACAACGGTTGATGAGTGAGGCCAGCAGTGCGGTCTCTGCTCAGAACTATGACTTGGCGGTCAATAAACTTCAGCAGGCGCGCCAAGTCTTCAACCAACTTTCCAACTTTTATCAGCAGTTGGCGGGCAGCTTCACTGGGATCGACAACCGCATCGCCGACAGCCAGCGGCAGCAAGCTCTCCAAACTGCCCAACTGCGCGACGAGGCGACATACCAACTGGCCTTGGTTCACCGTGCCCAAAACCAACCAGAACTGGCAGTCCCCCTGCTGATCCAGATCGTGCAAAGCCAGCAGCCAACCCGTGAGTTGGGCCAACGGGCCTATCGACAGTTGTTTGAACTGGGGTTTGTGGATTCCCCCTTTCCCCGCAGCGGTGCTGCCCCGTCAGGCGCTCCAGCAACTCCCACGCCTCCCCCGGCAACAACTCCAACTCAGCCCCGCTAGTTAGGACGGGCCTGGGCTATACGTCGTTGTCTGCCTTTGTTCCCTGCTCGACAGTTGTCTGCTCGACAGTCTGTTAAGGGGCGATCGCCCCTTAACCACTGCACCACCTGTCAGACAAATTCCACCGCAAACTAACGTGAATGCCGGAGAAGCTGAAACCCTTGCTGTTCTATGCGCGACATGCGCGGAACAGCAAGGATTTTGGAGCATCACGCCGGGCGCGGCGCTCCAAAACTCGCTTCACTAGAACTGACGTTAAACTAGATAAAGCTAGATAAAGGACATTTGGCGCTGTGTGATTCAGATTCAGATTATTTGGAGTGAGAGACATACCCCATGTGCCTCTCGCTTCAGGAGGTATTGTTTGAATCAGCAACGCCGGGCATTTTACCCAGCACATCTGCTTTGAGGCACTGGGTTGAGCACAGTGGGTATCCGTTTAGGAGTTTCAAGCATGAGTCCAACACAAATTGAGGCGATGATCAAAGGGGCACTTCCCGATGCTCAGGTCCAGCTACAGGACTTGACCGGCGGAGGAGATCACTGGCAGGCAGTGGTAATTTCCTCCTTATTTGAAGGCAAGAGCCTAGTACAACGACACCAGCTTGTGTATCGAGCCGTGCAACCAGCGATGGCAACCGAAGCGATCCACGCTCTTTCCCTCAAAACCTACACTCCCCAAGACTGGGCCACAAACGGGCAGGGAGCCTGAGTCTTGCGGGTTGGTTCCCCGTGTAATTGAGTGGGGTATCGACGAACTCGGGGATTGCGACCCACATCTGTTGATGATGAGGATCTGTGCCAGCCACCCTTGAGGGGGGTGTCTGAAAGGATTGGTGTCAAGTCATTGCGATGATGGTTGCGACGACTGACCACTACGATGACTGACAATTGTGATGA
>DVEB01000212.1 GCA_015295905.1 Synechococcales cyanobacterium M55_K2018_004 | reverse complement strand
GTTCCGTGCGCGACGCACACGGAACAGCAAGGGTTTTGGGTCACCGCGCCGAGCACGGTGACCCAAAACCCTCTTAACTAGAACTGACGTTAATTCACATTGTTTATCCATTGACTCAGGCAGCATATGCTCAGGCAGTCAGAGGGGCTGAACTCATCGCAACCTGATGAACTATCGGTGTGAACCCTAGCCAACGCACCGACAGTTGGGCAAATTGTTCAGCACAGCCACTGACGGTAAAGCGGGTAGGCTGGGGAGGGCAAGAGCTACGTAACCCTAGCAGATCTAATTCACGCATGGCGGCCATGACGACATGAACGGCTGGATCCACTAGGCGCACAGACGCAGGCAAAATTCGGCGTAGTACAGGCTCCAAGTGGGGGTAGTGGGTGCAGCCATAGACTAGAGTGTCGATGCGTTGTTCCAGGAGGGGGGCAAGGTATTCACGGGCGATCGCCTCCGTTTCAGGAGCATCGATTTTACCTGCCTCAATCAGCGGCACAAACTCTGGACAGCCTACCTGCCAGACTCGTGTTGTTGGATCGATCTCCTCTATGGCCAGACGGTAGGCATGACTAGCCGCAGTAGCCGGTGTAGCAATTACGCCAATCCGCCGCCCCTGTTGCACTGCTGCCCTCGCCCCCGGCAGAATAACTCCCAGAATGGGAATGTCGTATTCTGCCCGAACAAGGTCGAGCGCTAGGGCGGAACTGGTATTGCAGGCCATGATCACCATTTTCACCCCCTGCTCCAGCATCCAGTCCAAAATTTCCCGCACAAAGTGCAAAATTTCAGTTTGGGTGCGGGTGCCGTAGGGGAGTCGAGCCGTGTCACCAAAGTAGAGGATCGATTCGTTGGGGAGTTGTCGGTAGAGTTCTTTGAGAACCGTCAGTCCGCCAACACCGCTATCAAACACACCAATGGGGGCTTGCTGGAGGTCGCTAATTGACAGAGATCTGGAACTCTGTCTTTGATATAGATGAATAGAATTTCCTCGAATCGAAGCATTAAACGATTGTGTCACGGGCTGCATCAAATTGTTTAGAGATTTTGCTGGTTTTGTTGAATATATTGCAGGATACCCCGTGCGATCGCCTCTGCCATCCGGGTACGCCATGCTGAATTCGACAGATTGGGGGCATCTTGCGCGCCAGTAACGTAGCCAACCTCAATCAGAATAGCTGGCATCGAGGTGTTGCGGATCACGTAAAACCGTGCTTGCCGCAACCCCCGGTCTTGAGAACCCATGGTTTGCACAATTGTATTGTGGATTACACGACCAAACCGCGCTCCAGCATCTGAGTAGTAGTACGTCTCTAGACCATTGACTTCCGGACGATCCATGCTGATGGCATTAGCGTGAATGCTGACAAATAGGTTGGCGTTGGCCTGTTCTGCGATTTGTACACGCGGTTCTAGTTCAACCTCGCGGTCATCACGGCGAGTCATAACCACCTGGACGCCTTGCCGTTGCAAAATGGAAGACACTTGCAGGCCAATTGGCAGGACGACATCCACTTCCTTCAGTCCACCTCGGCCCACTGCGCCGGGATCACTTCCACCATGACCGGGGTCAATCGCCACCACAATCCGACTATTGGGAATGCGGGGCAGGTCAGGTGTGGGCGAGGGTGTGGTGGGGGGCAGGTCAGGTGTCGGACGCGGGGATGGCCGGCTTGTGTCTGAGGGGTAGGGCGATCGCGCGACAAACTGCTGCAACTGCAGTGCGACAACCTGACTCCCCGGTTGAAAGATATCGGTCACTTGGGCATTGTTATTGGTCTCAACCAACACCACAACCGTACGGTCATCCTGTTGCAACAAGCGAACCCGTCTTAGGGGACCATTGGAATCTAGGCGTGGCCCTGGCATATTTTCAGTGAGTTGGGCATTGAGAATTGTCACCCGGTAAGCATTGGCACTGCGATCCCAACTGCTGGTGGCCCGGATCGGTTGGTCAGCCCGCACTAGGAGTTGGTTGTCTCTCGTCAGTTCCACTGCCCGAATGTTGGCAACTGCGGTTGCAGGGGGGCGATCGCGAGACACTGGGGGGCGATAGTCAGGCAGAGGCTCCCGTGCGATTGGGGCACCATTCCCTCGACCCGGCACTAGCACCACTCCTCCACCCGTGAGTGGACTGGCGATCGCTTGCCATTGGGGCATTTCACTGTCGCGATCGCTGTTACGACGGCTGGACAAGCTGAGTGTCACGCGAGTGGTCGGTGAAGCACCTCCAGTCTGGCTCAGTTGCAAGTTCGCCACCCCAAAGCGGTTGATTGCAAACTCTCGTTCGGTCAACTCTGGCGCAAGGCTGGTGTGTCGCAGTTCAAAGGTGATGCGATTGCGATCGCGACTGCTGCGGCGCTGCACGGGTGGATTTGCCCCATCGACTTGCAGGAAGATGCCATCCGCCGTTACCTGAATGCCTTGTAGGAGTGTGGCACCGTTGGTCACGGCACTGGTGGGGGAAGTCGGCTCCCATGATGGATCTGCCGCCGTCTGTGCTAGGGTGAGTGCTGGCAACTGTACCCACCATTGGGTTGGACTATTTCCCCGGACGAGAACGTCTGCTGGATTGAGGGTATACCCGGCATTGAGCTCAATCACGATGCGTGTGGTCTGCGAGTCTAGCTGACCAATGCGAACCTCTCGGATGGCTCCCCCAATCCGCAGCAGGCGGTTAGCCGTCCCCACGTCAATTCCCGGTAGGTCGAGGACTAGCCGCGCCGGATTGGCTAAAAATTGGGCGCGGGGCTGCACCCCTCCAATTGTTGTAAACTCTAGCCGATTTTGAGTGGAATCGAAGCGCCAATCTTGCAGGGTGCCTGCGTCGGCAGCGGCGGCAATCAACAGTGAACCTGCAAGTCCTAGGGCGGTTGGCAAAAACCCAGAAATTCTCACAAATACCTCTTACAGCAATGGTTGTCGTGTTGGATGAGTGTTCTCTCTCCGAAAGTGTCTCGAACCCTACAAAACCAGTTTTGATCTGGTTCAATTCGCGCTCACGTTTGTGATTTTGCTTTTCTCAGTGAGTGGTGCCCAGCATTGTATCCGTAAACGTTCACCACGTTTAGCCATCCTTGCACCGCAACGCTGGGCAAGGATTCATGCCCCCAAGCAAACATGCATGTAACGTTAGTTCGGGTTGAGAGGGTTTCAGGTTATCCCGAATTCATGTTCATGTAAATTCACGTTCATGTCAGTCGTCGATTGGTTGTGTAGGATAAACCAGACGTTCGTGATAGCTAACCTGGACGCACCAGGACAACCAAAAGTTTCAGGATTGGGCCTGTGATTGGCAAAATGTCGATTTGTGATGGTATAAAACTCGCGCAGTGCGAGTTTTATAGCCGTGGCCGTCTCGGTTAAGACAGCGTGGGTGCAGGAGTGAAATCCCTAGCTGGGACACAGCCCTCCGTTATGCTCACAAGCTTGGCTAGTGCTATACACCACAACAAATGGCTACTTTGTGCAGATGGATTCCGCATCAAATATGCCTACTCTTTCACAGATTCAACCTCTTCTGGTTTTGTCGTGGCGATCGCCTCCAGCATTTTGTCTGCAACTTCAGCCTGATCTCGAAAAACAAGCCTGAGCAGCGCTGGAGCCAGAAACGTTGTCAGAATCACCATCACAATGATGGCAGCCTCCAGCGGTTTAGAGAGCACGCCCGTCGCAGAACCAACTGCCACAAACACAAGCCCAACCTCGCCCCGTGGGATCATGCCGACCCCAATCGCCAGTCGATTAATCCCTGGTTGACCAAACACAGCCAGACCTGTTATGGCTTTCCCAAGAATGGCAACGACAATCAGGAAAGTTGCGAGAATGAGTCCTTCGCGATTTTCTGGGACAAACGGATTGAGGACACTAATATCTGTACGAGCACCCACCACCACAAAGAAAATCGGCACCAGCATATCGGCGATGGGCACAACCTTTTCCGCCAGTTCCTCGCGTTTCTCGGTTTCTGCCAAGATCAACCCAGCGGCAAAGGCTCCCAAAATGGCTTCTAACTGAATCACCGCTCCAATGTAGGACAGTACAAATACCAAGACGAGGGACGATAACAGAAGATTCCCACGAGTTTGCAAGCGGTTAACTAGCCCTACAAAGTAAGGACTGAGGAGACGCCCCAAGAAAATGGAACCAATCAGAAACACAGCGGCAGCCACAATCAGGTAGATTACATTGCCGATTTGAATCTCACCAGTTTTTGCAAGACTGGCTACCACCGCCAACACAATAATTCCCAGCACGTCATCTAGAACGGCTGCGCCAATAATAATCTGGCCTTCGCGAGAACTAAGACGTTGCAGTTCAGCCAGCACTTTAGCGGTAATCCCGATACTGGTAGCAGTGAGTGCGGCCCCTGCAAACACCGCAGGAATCACTGGCACACCAAACAGGGCGATCAACCCACTGGTTCCTGCCGCAAAGGGGACTGCCACCCCAACCACAGCCACGGCTGCTGCCTGGGGACCAACCCGGAGCAGTTCTTTCAGGTCAGACTCCAGGCCAATTTCAAACAACAGGATGATCACCCCGATTTCTGCCAGCACAGATATGACTTCACTCTCCGCTTCAAACACACTCAGTGCTGATTCGGGCTGCAAACCACCCGTTGATTCCAAAAACCGAATGATTAATGAACGACTTGCCTCACTGGTTGCTTCGGGAAAGGCCAGCAGGTGCAAAATCGAAATTCCGACCACCACTCCACCCAGCAATTCGCCCAGAACGGGGGGCAAGTTAATGCGAGCACAGACCTCGCCGCCCAGCTTCGCTGCTAGATAAATTACAACTAAGCTGAGCAACACGCCCGCCAGTACCAGGGGACCATTTTCGGCTGCGGGAGCTTCTGCCAGCAGCGTCAGGCCATCTGTCAGGGGGATCGGAAACCATCTAGTCATCATCCATGCAGTCGGAGCAATCATCCATACGATAAAAACTCATCCTGTCTACTCTACAGGTTTCTCCGGTCACTCGTTCGTTGTTGCAGCGATAAATCTCTTCAGGCATTGCTGCCTGCCAACAATCACGTTTTGAGTCAGAAAGGCACGGCTGCGTCTCTGCCTCAAATCACCACCGCTGAAATCAGCAACCTCTCTTTTTGCCCTGTCTAATTGCCCTATCTAACGTCAGTTCGGGTTATGCGGGTTTTGGGCGCGTCGTGCCCAGAACCTCAAGGGTCTTAGCCTATCCAAAATTCATGTTAATTACGTCCAAACTGCGGGGGGGCTGATTTGAGCAATGATTTTGGGTGGGGGGATGCGCTCAGCGCATCCCCCCACCCAACAATCGTATTTTGATTCAGCAACGCCCAAACAGCAATTTGAAGCAGCTCGATGGGCGGGGATAGGGCTAGACAAAGACGCGGTGCTGGAGGGCGGGCATTTGGCGACGTACCTGCTCCAGACGGGTTGGCTCAATAGGGGCGATCGCCACTCCCGGTTGATCTCCTGCATCGGCCAAAATCATTCCCCAAGGATCAATGATCACCGCATGACCGTGAGACTGGCGCAGATTATTGTGGCGTCCGGTCTGGGCGGGGGCAATGACATAGCAGGTGTTTTCGATGGCACGGGCTTGCAGCAACACCTGCCAGTGATCTTTGCCAGTATAGGCGGTGAAAGCAGCCGGGACAAATAGCACTTCGGCCCCCATCTGCGACAAATGGCGATAGAGTTCTGGAAACCGCACATCATAGCAGACAGATATGCCTAGGTTGCCCAATTCTTTAGAAGGGTAGACCGAGGGCAGGTGAGTGCCTGCTAACACAGTGTTGGACTCTCGATAGGTGTTGCCATCGGGCAAGTTGACATCAAACAGGTGGACTTTTTCGTAGCGACTCAAATCTTGACCATCAGGGCCAACCAGCAGCGCCGTGTTGTAGACCTTACCGGTCGTGGTAGGCACTGGAAACCCTCCCCCCAGCAATGTGATCTGGTAGCGCTGGGCCATTGTTCTGAGAAATTTTTCGCTGGCCTGGGCGATCGCCTCTGCCTGGGCCATCTTTGCCTCTTCGTCCCCCAGAAAAGAAAAATTTTCGGGTAAACCTACCAGTTCCGCACCCTGGCGTACCGCCAGGTCGATCAGATCTTCCGCCTGCACCAGATTTTTCTCTAAATCCGGCAGGCTATTCATTTGCACCGCAGCAGCCAGGTAGGACTTCATGGATCTCACGCAAAAACAGAAAATAAACGTCAGTAGGTCGAGGTAAACCCCTGATAGCTTTATCCCTAGTTTAAACAGGTAAACACCGCGTCACAAATTAGACCAATTTAGGTAGGTTGTGGCGACACTGCTTCATCCAAAGATACTTATTTGAGTGAGAAGGGCGCGGAGGGCACGCCTCAACTCAAATCATCTTTGCTCAAATCAGCAACATTCCTGTTGCATTGTGAGGTTAGACCAGACTAAGACTCCGCATCAGGTTCCTACAAATCATCCCTCTCAGTGGTAACGCCGTCAAAGACAATCAGAACTCTTCTTAACGTGAATTCTGGATAAGCGGAAACCCTTGCTGTTCCGTGCGCGTCGTGCCCGGAACAGCAAGGGTTTTGGGGCACCGCGTCCGGCGCGGTGCCCCAAAACC
>DVEB01000160.1 GCA_015295905.1 Synechococcales cyanobacterium M55_K2018_004 | reverse complement strand
CGCACGTTTCACACCACGACAAACCGATCAATGACTGACGGAGTCGGTATGAGTTCATTTGAGTTCATTCATTAAGATAACCCTGCTTTTCTGGTAGATGGGTGAGTTCTCGATAGGATGGAAAACGGATCTGTCTCCTGCAATGCCATGTCTTTTGCCCCACTCACACTGCACCTAGTCGAGGGGGCTGTCTCATTTCGCATCACCCCTGCTGGTGTGCGAGACCTAAAAGCAGCCCTGGACAGCCTCATGAGCACCCTGAAAGCGGGCGCGCTGCAAGGAACGCCGCCAGCGGGCCGTCCCCCTGCAAAACCTGTGATGGAGTTTTGTTATACCGGAGAGGTGTTTTTAGAGGTGTTTTGCAACCCCAACATCTGGCCCAGTCCCTTTGCGGCTAAATTGCTGTTGACCCTCCGCGATGAGCGTATCCGCCTGACTACAGAGGCAGAGTTAACTCAGGTGATGGAGGATGTGAACCAGTATCTCGAACAAAGCATTGCTTAAACTAGCAATACTTCTGGACCAGTTGAGATAAGACTTGTTTAGATAGATAAGACTTGGACGGAAAGGATTTGCGATCGCGCCCTTTCCACCACTAGAATCAAGGCAACTGTACCGCAGCGCGATGACATTTTTCTACCTGAGCTTATGAATCCTGACGATCTCTTTCAATCCATCCAAAAGGGCTTTCGGATTACGATTGGCGCGACCGGTGCAGTTCTGGAAAGTATCCAGAACCCCCAAGTGCGTGAGGAAACTCTAACCAAGTTACGGACCAATCCAACGCTATTGGCTGACGAACTAGCGGCCAAGGGTGAGGTCACCGAGCGTGAAGCCCGCAACTTTGTGGATAAGTTAGTGGCGCAGGCTAGCACTTCCCCATCTCCAGGGAATACAACCACCTCAGCGAGTCCTACAGCCACACCCACGGCCCCACCTGACATTCAATCGGATTTGAAGGAACTGACCCAGCAGATTGCCGAAATGCGGGCAGAACTAGAGCGTCTGCGCCAGCAGGATAACCAATAATCTGGATTGAGTGGGGCTCCACGACAATAGTTGCATCGACGAAGGCCTTGAGAAGCTGGTAGTACCAGCTTCTCAAGGCCTTCGCTACAGTTCATAACGTGATAGTTAACGTTAGTTCTGGTTAAGTGGGTTTTGGAGCACCGCGTCCGGAGCGGTGCTCCAAAACCTTTGATGTTCTGTACGTGTCGCGCACGGAACATCAAAGGTTTCAGTCTATCCAGAATTCACGTTCGTTAAGTTTGTACTCCTCATGGGAGTAGGTTGACCGAAGCCAGAACCGCAAACCATTCCCCGACAGGTTAAGATTAAGATTTCTTAAGAAAACCTCAAGTTTTCTTAAGAAAAATAAGGAGAAAGCAAACTAGTGTTACTTTAACTAATGACAAACAGCAAGCGACTTGAAAAACACGTGACTTGACTAATCGTTCTCCCAATCCTCTCGTCCAAGCAGGTCGCCGATGCGATCGCGCAGGAGAAAGTCACACCGCTCAAGCTCACATTCGATATGTGCCCATTCGCGTGCGGGGATGTAGTTACAGAGGACGTAAATGGGTTGATTGCGGCTGACGACTCCTTTTTGGACGAGTTGTCGGGCTTCGTCTTGGATGAGATTCATTGAGTAGTGAAGAGACTGGAGCATAATTTCCACCGCTGCCAAGTAATGTTGATACGACCCTTCTCTGGGGTTGGGTTTACAAAAATCAATAATTCTTTTGATTTTTGAACCAAAAAGAAACTTTCTGTAGTTGGCTATACTGAACATCCTTTATTCTCAGGCTTTTTTCCCGGAAATGGTGTGAAGAAACGTTAAGATGTCACCATTTCTTGACCAAAAGTGCTTGGTTTCTTGCTTGAGTGCGGCCTTTAGCGCAGTGTCGTGTATTGGAGTCGCTGTCTTGCTAGTTCTTTGGCGGTTTGAATTGCGTGTTTCATGCTGCTGGCATCAGCAATTCCCTGGCCGGCAATGTCAAACGCGGTGCCGTGGTCGGGGGAAGTCCGGACGAAGGGAAGTCCGATGGTTGTGTTGACGGCTCGGTCAAAGGCCATTAGTTTCACAGGAATGAGGCCTTGGTCGTGATATAGAGCCAGGTAGGCGTCGTGGGGGGTGACCCGTGACGGGTAGCCAAACCAGGCCTGTCCTGGGGCGACCCAGAGGGTATCTGGTGGAACCGGCCCATCTAACTGAAGTTGGGGATGGCGATCGCGCATCTGCTGAAGCCAAGGCACTAGCCAGTCCACCTCTTCTCGCCCCAATTGGCCCGCTTCGCCACTGTGGGGGTTGAGTCCGGCGATCGCAATGCGCGGATGCTCCAGGCCAAAGTCTTGCTGCAAGCAGTGGATTAGGAGCTCCAGCTTGAGGGTCATCAGGTCAGGAGTGAGAGCCGTTGGGACTGCTCGTAGGGGAATGTGGGTAGTGGCCAGCAGCGTGCGCAGCACCCAACCTGTGTGGGGCGATCGCGCCACGAACAACATGCCAAACTGTTCCACTCCGGCCCGCTCTGCCAGTAGCTCGGTCTGCCCTGGATATCGGTGACCTGCTGCTTTCCAGGCAGACTTGGCAATGGGAGCAGTCACCACGCCATCAAAGATGCCAGAGAGGCAGCCGCTCACTGCCTGGTCGAGTACCCGAAAACTGATCTCCCCACTGGCAGCATTGCCGACTCCGGGGATAACCTGCTCAACCAGTTCAGCGCAGGCAGGAATATCCCACAACTCAAACTGGTGCAGGTCAGCAAGCGGCGTTGCTGCTGCCCTCCGCTGAATGGTTTCTAATGCCTGTTCCCATAGTTCTAATCGCCCCACTAGGGTGATCCGGCAATCGGCAGTAACCTGTGCATCGGCCAGGGCTTTGAGGACGACCTCTGGCCCAATGCCTGCGGGGTCTCCTAGGGCGATTGCCAAGTGGGGGTGAGATGGAGAAATACTCATGCTTAAGCTTTGGGGACAAACTGCTTTACAATACGGGTACAGATTTCAGCAATTGCTTTTAACGAACAAGAAAGAGGAGAACCATCGGCATGGGCGAAATGTTTAACGCAGCAATTCTTTCCTTCAGCCTCATCCTGATTGGGCTGGCGCTGGGGTTTGGCCTCCTCAAACTACAAGGTGGTGAAGAGTAAGTCACCCCTTTGGTAGCGCGTTCACCTGAGAAAATTCCTTCAAGATCCGATGACCTCCAATCGCTCTTGTAGCGTTGGAGGTTTTTTGTGTGGATCGGCGGAGATTTTGCACCTTACCCCGATTGAAATAGACGACGGGGCAGCTAGCCAGCCGAATGCGTTGCAACGTCGGGCTTCTATGCTCGAAAATGGCCCATCCAAATTCTATAGCACGTGAATTCGGGATAAGCTGAAACCCTTGCTGTTCCGTGCGCAGTGCCCCACAACCCGCTTAACCAGAACTGACGTTATAGCGGTTTGCATATGGATGAGGGACAGTCACGTCGCATAAGATCCCGCTGGTTAAGGGGGTTGAGTGGTGTGGTCACAGACTACACCACTGCAAGCGGCAATAAAATCCAATCCGAACTTTAAAACAGCGTTAAGCCTTGCAATTTTAGGGCGATCGCAGTCGATTGCAAAAATGCTGATCCCCAAACTGAAAAAGATGAGAGAGTTAAGGTGTATCTTATAAAAAGTTAACGTTTTAAGCTGCTTTTCCTGATGACTTTACTTGTAGTAGGTGCCACTGGCACATTAGGCAGACAGGTGGTGCGCCGCGCACTGGATGAAGGCTACGAGGTGCGTTGTCTGGTGCGAAGTCCCAGGAAAGCAACATTTTTAAGGGAATGGGGAGCAGAACTGGTTCAGGGAGATTTGCTGGATCCTGAAAGCTTGACGGCAGCCCTGACGGGCGTAACCGCAGTGATTGATGCCGCAACCACACGGGCGACTGATTCCCTGCCGATGCGGAAGGTCGATTGGGAAGGACAGGTGGCTCTGATTCAGGCGGCCAAAGCGGCTAATGTGCAGCGGTTCATCTTCTTCTCGATTCTGGATGCGGAAAAGTACCCCGATGTGCCCTTGATGGAGATTAAGACCTGCGTCGAGAAATTTTTGGCCGAGTCTGGGTTGAACTACACGATTTTGCGAACCGCAGGCTTCATGCAGGGGTTGATTGGTCAGTATGCGATCCCGATTCTGGAGAAGCAAGCAGTCTGGGTGATGGGGAATACTGCGGCGATCGCCTACATGGACACGCAAGATATTGCTAAGTTTGCTGTGCGTGCCCTCCGCGTACCGGAAACAGAGAATCGGACGTTTCCTGTGGTTGGGCCTCGCGCCTGGGAAGCAGCAGAAATTATTCGCCTCTGTGAGCGGCTGTCTGGACAGCAGGCCAAGGTGACGCGGATGCCACTGGGGCTGCTGCGGCTGGTACGACGGACGACTCGTTTTTTCCAGTGGACGTTGAACCTGTCTGACCGATTGGCCTTTACTGAGGTGATCGCTTCTGGCCAACCCATCACTGCGTCGATGGATGAGACGTATCAGATCTTTGGGATTGACCAGTCGGAAATCACGACGCTGGAGTCTTACTTGCAGGAATACTTCAGTCGCATCATGAAGAAAATTAAGGAACTGGAGTATGAACGTGAGAAAGCAAAAGAACGCGCTAAAAAGAAGCGCACTCCTTTCAAGAAGAAAGAAGAGAGCAAGTCTTGATCGGCAAAACTTGGTGACCTTCTTCCTGCCCGCACGGTAAGACGCGCGTGTGCAGGGCAAATTTTGAGGACTCAGATCCTAAGCTTACGTCAGCTCTGGTTAAGAGGGTTTTGGGTCACCGCGCCGGGCGCAGTGACCCAAAACCCCTGCTGTTCCGTGCGCGTCGCGCGCGGAACAGCAGGGGTTTCAGCTTATTCCGAATTCACGTTAAGTTTGGAAAGTTTGACAAAGGGGCTGTCATCTGGACGGAGAGGGAGGGATTCGAACCCTCGGTACCTCGCGGTACACTCGATTTCAAGTCGAGCGCATTCGACCACTCTGCCACCTCTCCTAGATTTAACTGATTTTATCTCAAGTCCGACCTGCTGATCAGAACTATCACCCAATTGCCTGTCCAGAACGGCTGTACTGCGTCAGCCCGTCATCTTTTATGGCGCTTGTTTATGGCGCTACGTGCTCATGATGTCAAACGCTTGTTGTGGGCAATTCTGCTGCGCCGGGTTGCCCACAGCAAGTGTTGTCCTAATCTATGCGTGTAGTGCTAGAACGTCGGTTCGGGTGAAGCAGGTTTTGGGGCACCGCACACCTGCTGGCTGAGTAAAGTACTCACAGCTCTGCCAGGGTACCCTCACAACGATTAGGAATTGCCTACACCACACTGCTAACTGTCTGGGGTTCAGCTTCAGTTGTGGCAAGTGGTTTCTGGTAGAAGACCTGCTTCGAATAAACGGTGCCCTCCTCGCTGACCCAGACCAGCGCGGCTTGCCACACTTCTCCATCCTGGAGCGTCACTAGCGAGAAATTGTGTAGGGTGTCTTCCTCAGCCTCAATGATGCGAGGCACGCTAGCGGCATTCAGGTAGAGTGTCCCTTCTGTGTCGAGATGGATGGGTCGGCGTAATTGGGTTTTGGTGTGGCGTAGCGAGTGGTGCATGTGTCCAAAGGCAACTAGCGGAATCTGCTTGCCAGCCTGACGGATGCGGGCGATCGCCTGCTCCAAATCAGGATCACCATGATCTCCTCCAATGGGGTGCCAGTCCTTGCCGCAGGGGTCTTCAGGGAGGTCGCCCAGGCCACTAGGACCACAGTGACCAATCATCAACACAGTGCTGTACTCACTACTCAGAGCAGCATTGACAATGCGCTGGGTAGATTCTTCAAAGTTGTTGACTCCGTAGCGATCGCGGTAAAAGTCATCATTCTTCCAATCAGCCCCTCCCCAAGTGAAGGGACGACCGCCAACCACCGTCAGGCCAAGTTGCGGAAAGTCGAGCTTACTGTAGCCCACGTGCGCCTCGCCCAATAGGTTCAACTGTTGTTGCACCCGGTCTTCTCTCTTACGGTCGTAGGGGCATTTGCTGCGTCCCCATCCCGTCGCCGTATACCAAGCATCGTGGTTGCCCAGAATAGCAGCTTTGGGGAGGGGGAGGGAGGCGATCGCCCGCACAATGTCGACAGATTCATTGCCAAAATCGCCCACAAGCAAAACTAGGTCTACTCCCAAACGTTGGAGGGCACGCTGGTCTCCAGCATTCCACTGGTCATGGACATCTCCCACCACGGCAATCGTACACGACTGACCGCTCGCTTGCTCTTGCCGTGCAGCGGGTTTTGCTGTCTGGGATAGAGACGTGGGGCGATCGCCATTGCCCTCGTTAAGACTATCGCTGTTAAACAGATGTCCACTCGCCATGACCAAACCTCTTTACACCTGCGCTCCTTATCCAGGATAGGCGATGAAGCGTACTCCTATCTTCTTGTATAGGTTCTTGTATAGGTCGAAAAGTCGGGCGTCGCTGATTTGACTCATGAGTGTTTGATGAGGAGGTACACCGAGCGTCGCCTCCATCAAACACTCAGAACGTCAGTTCGGGTTAAGCGGGTTTTGGGGCACCGCGCCGGGCGCGGTGCCCCA
>DVEB01000222.1 GCA_015295905.1 Synechococcales cyanobacterium M55_K2018_004 | reverse complement strand
GTTCCGTGCGCGCCGCGCACGGAACATTGAGGGTTTCAGCCTATCCCGAATTCACGTTGGCATAGGGTTGAAAACCGACAGTCTTCTGGAAGATTTGTTGCAATATTTCCGCGAGAATGTTACATTTCTTAACAGGATGTGGGTGGGCTTGATTGCGATCGCTGAGTAAGCCACAGCAATCGACAGAGCAACACGGTTCTCCTCATTCACAAAATCCTTCCAACACAGCGAATTAGACCAGTCACCTTTGTGACTGGTTTTTATTTAACGTGAATTCGCGATAAGCTGAAACCTTTGCTGTTCTCTGCGCGTCGCGCAGAGAACAGCAAAGGTTCTGGGGCACAGCGCTTAGCGCTGTGCCCCAGAACCTTCTTAGCCAGAACTGGCCAGAACTGACGTTATTTAGTCAATCCCTTCTGCTGAACAGTTCCTCAGACATCCCCAGGGGCAAGGCTGATGCTGATGTCGGTCATGGAGTCGGTTCGCTGTGGTATAGAATAGGCGCGCTGTCCACACTGTATGCCACAACCAACGGCTACTTGACAGAGGGATTCCGTATGAACACCTACCAGTGCGATGTTGGTGCGGCAGCACAGGAAGTCTTGAACTGTGTGCATTGCCAGCCCTTCAAGACTTCTGAGGGATGCAGTCTAAACTTCCGACTGGGGAAAACCGTTTGCACACCTGAGGGCTGAGCCTTGTAGAGGAAACTGTGAAGCCATCAGGAGACAGATGGCGAACTTTTGCTTAAGAGATCCTTATCTTCCCTGAATTAAGGATGAAATCTACTGCTTGAACGGTCGATTAGTCAATCTGCATGATACCTTAGTGAATGGCATATAGATGGTGAATCTATCAAAGTCGCCACAGAGTTCGGATGCAAACTGTATAGTGCCCGCAATTGGAGTGATTGCAAGTTGAATTGTAACTTCAATTGGCTCTGCCGCTTCTTATTGACAAACTGTTGTGAGTCTAGCTCTGTTTCAATCCAACCTTTATCAACACTTTCCAGCAAATTTGTCTGATCCAAGTCGGGAGGAGTCTTCGTCTATGTCAATTCGTCTTTATGTTGGCAACTTGCCAAAAGAGCTGGAGCGACAAGAGCTAGCAGCTTTGTTTTCCGAATTTGATGAGTCGGTCACTACGAAAATCATCACCGACCGCAAAACCGGCAAGTGCCGTGGCTTTGGCTTTGTCACCGTGAAAACGGATGAGCAGGCCGATCAATTCATTGAAAAGTTCAACAACTATCTCTATCAAGACACCCCCCTCAAGATTGAAAAAGCTCTGCCCCGCACCAAGGGCAAAGGTGAGGACGGGGAAGAGGGATCTGTTGAAGCTGCTGCCCCCTCTGGTAACTCGAACTCTGGAAAGCGCAGTAAGGGCAACAAGTCGAAGCAAAAGAGCGCGTCCACTGAGTCAGAGTCGGTACAGCCTGATCCTCGTTGGGCACAAGAGCTAGAGAAGCTTAAGCAACTCCTGTCTGCCCAAACGGCAAACTCTTGACAACTTCCTCAACGTGAATTCGAAACAGCAAGGGTTTTGGGGCACCGCGCCCGGCGCGGTGCCCCAAAACCTTTTCAACCAGCACTGACTTTCCTCAGGTTATTTCGGCAACCGATCCCTTGCCCTGGAAAAACTGGCGTACCAACGCTGGTAAGACTGGGCAAGGGGGCTTGTCTTCCAAGTTCTCAGGCTTGCTCCAGGTAAATGGGGCTTTGCGCTCTGCTGCCATCCATAGCAGACGGCGTGCTCGTGTCATGGCAACGTAGAGGAGGCGAAACTCTTCTGCCGTTTGCAGCACTTCTGCCTGTCGCCAGGCTTGCTCTAGATCAGGTAGCTCGCTGTGCTGATGAATGCTGCTCCGAATCTGAGCACGGGCCACCTCTGCTAGGGTGAAATCACCGAGAAACTGCATTTGGGGAGGAACCCACAGGTGTCCAGGAATGGACTGCTCGTGCAGGAAGGGCAAAAACACGTAGTCCCAGTCCAGCCCTTTGGCCTTGTGCATCGTAATAATAGTGAGTTGCCTAGGGCGAGTATAGCGAGCATCCGGATCGTCCGTTTCCACAGGTTCAAACCTCTCTGCTCGGACAATTTCTCCCAGAACATCCAGAATGGCTGCCATAGAGGGGTTGTTTGAAGTTTGCTGGGCAATGCGGGCTGCCAGTTTATCGGTCGTCGCTAGTTCGGTCTGGTCGTACTGCAATGTTAGTCCTAGAAAGGGAATGATCTGGTGAGGCGAGAGTTCCAGGCGAGCGCGCAGCAGCCCCCGGCAATAGCGTTGCGCTTCAATGACGGGCGCAGGTTGGGGCAATTCCAATGGGCCTGGGTAAAGAAATGCTTCGGGCTGGGCGCTGAGGGCATTGAGATCCTGCGTGGGGATCAGGCGGCGATCGACTAGCACTTGCAGGGCGGCCTTGAGGGAATCCGGTGAATGGGGGCGATCGAGAAACTGGAGCAGGGTGAAAATTTCTGCCGGAACGTGGGAATGGCGATCGCGCTCCCCCACCTCGTAGATCTCAATCCCCTTTGCGGCCAAATCTGCCCCAATGCCAGACTGCACCGGGTTTCGTAACAGGTCAGCGATAAATTTACCCTGGCGGTTCTCCCGCACTAGCACCGCTGCTCGGTGATCCGGGTGGGCCGTCAGGAGATCGGTCACGCGTTGAGCAATTAATTCAACCGAGCGATGCAAATCGGGGGGGAAACGGATCTCCAACCCAGTGCCTACGGGAGCAGGGTTTGCATCGGCTTGGGGATCGTTGGGCGGAACAGGATGGATCGTCTGCAGCCGAAAGGGAGTCGCAGAGACTGGCGGGCTAGAGGAGGGCAGGGGGGCGATCGCTCTCTCATCCTTCACCGTGGCACCTTGCGATTCCCCATAGTGCTGGTTGACCCACCGCAGCATAAAGTTCGCCGCCTCGATGATCACCGCAGTACTGCGTCCGGCTTGGTCCATCTCTGCCAGTCTGCCCTGGCGCTGACACTGCTCACAAAACTCCCGGAAAAAAATGGGATCCGCCGGTGTGAACGTAGAGTTAATCGCCTGATTGGGATCGCCCACGCGCACGAGGTCAAGTTGCCCAGGATCGTCGGGAGCCGCCGCCAGGGTTTCTAGGAGTTTCGTTTGGAGTGGAGACGAGTCCTGGGCTTCGTCCTCAAAAACCGCAAAGATCTGGGCTTGAAATAATTTGCGAGCGGCCTCATTTTCCAGCACCCGCAGGGCCGCGAGAATCATATCATCGTAGTCAATCAAGCCGCGCTGTTGTAGGAGGCTTTGATACTGCTCGTACAGTCCTGCAGCAATTGTCAGCACATCATACCCTGCGTTGGTTTCTCTGGGGGTTGCCGCGCAGCGCTGCGCCAGTTCTTGGGCAATTCGCCGCACATCCGCTGGCAGCAAACCAGAGCTTTTGGCCTCACGAATGACGGTATGGGCTAGGGAGGGCAGCACTTCCGTTTGCAGGACAGACTGCCGCCGTAGGCGTTCGGTCTCTTCTCCGTCAAACTGCCGCCCCTCTAATAGTTGCTGGTAGAGGTGGGGATGGGTGCTGACCCACTGCTCCACGGTATTGCGGATCAGGCGATGGCTTTGGTTCGTCGAAACCAGAGTCATGCGGTCGAGCGACAGCCCTGACAGTTCGGGATAGCGCGTGGCAATGTTGAGCGCCAGTCCATGCAGGGTGTGGACGGCAAACCCACTCCCCGGTAAACCCAATTCTCGCAGGTAGCTACGGATTTTGGCCCGCAAATTTGCCGCCGCCGACCGCGTAAACGTAACCAGCACCAGTTGCCCCTGGAGTTGCCGCTGCCGGTGCTCTGGCAGACTCTCTTCGCCGGATAGGGAAAGCGATCGCCCCGAAGCACCGCCCAACCGCGCTCGCCGTGCTATTTCCAGGTAACGTCGCCCGAGTAAAATTGCCGTAGCGATTGCCATCCCTGTTGATTTCCCGGCCCCCGGCACCGCCGAAACCGCTAGTGGGCCACCCTGCCAATCGGCAATGCACCGCTGTCCTGGTCGTAGGCGATCGCGCAAGTCCTGGAGTTTTTCTACTAGGGGTTGCAGGGGGTCATCGATGAAATCTCCCGTTGCAAGGCCAACGTTGAGTTTGGGCGACATATCAGGCATCCCGATCCAGTATCCAAAGCATTCTTTATTGATGCTAGTGTTCTGTCGGGGATCTTGGCAGAGGTGAAAATCCTGCAAATGTTCTAGGCCTAAACCCCAGATCCCAAATCCCAAATTGCACATCCGACAGCAAAGGAGTGATCTGTGCGAGTAGTTGTCCAACGAGTCACACAGTCTCAAGTCGTGGTTGATGGTCAGGTCGTCGGTAAAATTGGCCGGGGCCTCAACTTACTGGTGGGGATCGCAGAAACGGATACCCCCTCAGAGTTGGACTGGATGGCGCGTAAGTGTCTGGAGTTGCGAATTTTCCCAGACTCCAGCAGTGGCAGGTTCAACCAATCGGTGCAGGAAATTGGCGGCGAATTGCTGGTTATCAGCCAGTTCACGCTGTACGGCGATTGCCGTAAAGGGCGACGCCCTTCGTTTGACTGTGCTGCGACTCCCACCAAGGCTGAGGATCTTTACAAACAATTTGTAGACAAACTGCGCCAGAGTGGCTTGCGTGTCGAAACGGGACAATTTGGGGCGATGATGCAGGTCTTGATTGAAAATGATGGCCCAGTGACGCTGATCCTGGAGCGCGAAGCAGAGTAGCACCCCAGGGAGCACTCAATGAAAGGTATAAGCATTATTAATGGGAACATTGGTTAGCTCGTTGACGACTTATGGTTTACCTGCTAGTGTGAAAAAGTATTGCAAAAAGCGTAGTCTTAGTAACAATTTATGCTTCACACCGCAACCATAAAGGCGGATCAATATTCCCCTTTTCAGAGCCTTCCGGTTTGGCGATCGCCCTCCCGGTTGACGGTGTTTTGCGACTTTGACGGCCCCATCATCAACGTTTCTGACCGCTATTACCAGACCTACCAGTTAGCACTGGCTGAAGTGCAAGCCACTTACCAAGCCCAGGGGATGACCCTGCCGATTCACCTGCTTACCAAGGAGCAGTTCTGGCAGATGAAGCAAGACCGGGTGCCCGATGTGGAAATTGCGCTGCGGTCTGGACTACAGGAAGCGCAGATGGCTCTGTTCATGGAGGGTGTCACCCGCATTGTGAACCAACCTGCCCTGCTGCACCAGGACGCCCTACAACCGGGAGTACGCTGGGCGTTGGCTCTCCTCCATGCCCAGGGCGCTCGCCTTGTCCTCGTCACTCTGCGTTGCCAGGTTCAGGCTGCTCAGGTCTTGCATGGCTACGGACTGCTACGGTTGTTCAGCGAAATCTATGGCAGCCAGGATGAAGGAGCCGCCTACCAAAATTTGGCGGATCACAAGACGCAATTGCTGAGGCAGGCGATCGCCAGCAGTCGTTCGGGCGATCGCGCCTACGATGCTGCTTGGATGATTGGCGATACCGAAGCTGATATTCTGGCGGGTCAGGCAACGGGCATCCCCACGATTGCCTTGACCTGTGGCATCCGCAGTAAGAGTTATTTACAACGGTTTACGCCAACACGCATTCACAGCGATCTCCTCTCTGCCGCTCATTACTTGGTCTACAGTCAGGAGAATTGGGCAGCAGTTGTTGCGTAGCCGCATCCTCCGTTGCATCTGATAGCGTTCACGCATAGGTTAACGTCAGTTCTGGTTAACGCAGAGCGCCATAAGTCTTGAATCTTAAGAATCTTAAGTTCTTGAATCTTACGTTGGAGTCTGGTTAAACGCATTCATGCGTTCCCACCACCGATTCAGCGGATAGTAAACAACCGGTGCCCAGAGGCTGCTGAGGATTGCAGAACTGAGAGCAATCCACTGATGATAGGTCCAGATCTCAGTCAGGGTGCGGGCTTCCTCGTGTTGTGGCGTACCAACGCCTTGCAGTGTGAACTGTAGAGCGGTGACAGTCTCGGCCACCACTGCCATGCCAAACACAATCAGAGCCACGGAAATAAAGTCTTCCTGGATATACCGCTGCTTCTGAAGGCGGGCGGTGAGCATCCCTACGATCGCCAAGCTGAGGGTGTGAGTTGGGTGGGGGGAAGTCATACCATCCTGAATCAGCCCTAGCGTAATGCCGGCGATCGCCCCCTGCCACACACTGCGTTTTACACTCCAGGCCACGACCCAGATCAGCAACCAATTGGGACCTACCCCCAAAATTTCCATCCCCGGTAGGCGTGTAGGCAGGATGAGCAGACAGGCCAGCACAGACAAAACAGTCACCATCCCGTTGAGCCACTGCCTTGCTTGAGGAGTGGCCCAAAAGGTTGATATTCTACGTTGACCTGTCCTGGTTTTAGGGGTTGGAAGCACCATCGGACTTACCCGATACAACGGTCACCCACTCCAGATGGCTAATGGGTGCAGAGAGGACAACTACGGCTTCTGGAGCCGGGCTTTTACTGAGATCGATCGACTCAATCCGCCCGATTGGTAGCCCTGGAGGAAACAGTTGACTAAAGGAAGAAGTGGTCAGCACGTCTCCCGGCTTCACGTCTGGGGCTTTGTCGAAAAACTCAACCACTGCCCGGTTGCCCGCCTGGCCTCGCATCACCCCAGAGTAACGCGACCGACTCACAAGCACACCCACCTGGCTGGTTGGATCGCTAATCAGCAAAACCCGACTCGTGGAGGGCGTGACCTGTACTACCCGTCCAACGATGCCGCCTGCACCAGAAACCACATCGCCCTGGCGGATGCCGTCCTGACTGCCGCGCCCCAGCACCACCTGTTGCCACCAGTGATCTGAACTGCGCCCAATGATGGGCGCAATCACACCCTGTTGCTTTTGGGTAGCGGTGTAGCCCAATAGTTCTTTGAGTTGCTGGTTTTGGCTTTCCAGTTCAACTAACCGCTGCTGTAATTCAAGCAGCCGGGCATCTTGACGGATAGTATCTGGAGAAGGAGGCGCAGTTTCAAACGGACGTGCCAAGGTCTGATATATCTCAAACAGCAAACTTCCTTGCGTTTGACGTAGCATCCAAGCACTTCCTAGGGCCAGAAGCACAAGCGAAATTCCAATGCCTTGCCGACTCCACCAGCGACGCAGTGTAAACATCAATCAGAAAGAAATAACTTCTGTAGGGCGATCGCAAACGACCGCAGTGCATCAGTCTTTGTTCCGCTGTTTCGGCTCTTGGACTGCGAACCGGGCTTGCAGGAGAGTGGGCTTCACTTCCTTTACCAGGATACCAGGTTAGACCAACTTCAAGGCTATGGATGAGCATTAATGCTTATAGAACAACCTCTAGCAGAGCTAGCAAAACGATTCAGGGAGGCAGCAACCGCCCTAGGGCTTTGTCCAGAGGTTGCGTCCTGTAAGGACGTGAGTCGTGTGGGGCGATCGCTAGAGGTTGCGAGAGTGACCGCTAAATACCCTTTCTAGCTGCTTGAAGTTTTCTAGCACTCGCCCGGTGCCCAAAACCACACAACTGAGTGGATCAGCCGCAACGTGGGTGACAATCCCTGTCTCATGGCTGATCAGTGTGTCGAGGCCCCGCAGCAAAGCACCACCCCCTGCTAGCATGATGCCCCGGTCAATAATATCGGCTGCCAGTTCAGGAGGAGTGCGTTCCAAAGTCCGCTTGACTGCTTCAATAATCACCGACAGCGGTTCAGCCATGGCCTCGCGGATTTCCGGCCCCTTGACCGTGACAGTTCGAGGCAGGCCAGAGAGCAGGTGGAGGCCGCGTACCTCCATGAAGACACCCTCGTCATCATCCATCGGGTAAGCAGAACCTACCGCAATCTTGATCTCTTCAGCCGTGCGTTCCCCAATCACTAGGTTATGCACCTTCTTCATATACTGCATGATGGCTTCGCTCAGCTCGTCGCCGGCCACCCGCACAGATTCACTCAACACCGTTCCCTGCAAACTGAGTACCGCGACCTCCGTGGTGCCGCCACCGATGTCAATGATCATGTTGCCGGTGGGTTCTGCGACGGGCAACCCTGCCCCAATCGCCGCTGCCACAGGTTCGTCAATCAGGTACACATCACGAGCACCAGCTTGGGCTGCGGCTTCCATCACCGCTCGCCGCTCTACCCCCGTCACGCCGCTAGGAATCCCGATGACAATGCGAGGCGAGACCAGTGTGCGCCCTTCGTGGACTCGCCGAATGAAATGCTTGAGCATCAACTCTGCGGTGTCAAAATCTGCAATTACGCCATCCCGCAGAGGACGCAGGGCCACCACATCTCCGGGGGTTCTTCCCAGCATTTTTTTAGCGTCTTCGCCAACTGCCAGCGGTGCTTTTTGTTTTTGGTCAATAGCAACGACGGACGGCTCTTGCAAGACAATGCCTTTGCCTGAGACATAAACAAGCGTGTTTGCAGTACCTAAATCGATACCCATGTCACGCGAAAAGGAAAAACGATTGAACAGTCCCACTGGCCTACTTAGCTCCCCAAAAGAGAAATCGCTGATCTCGGATTCCAAGAAAATTGGATGCGCTTACTCTGTTTGCTCTTTAATAACAAACGTTGTGAATCTTATTACGTTTCGTTGCAACAGTCTAGTCAGCGCTAGAGTATTTAGTTTGTTGTGCCTTTGTACCGATGCTTTTGGCGACGTCACGCGAGGCTGGACAAAGAACAGCGCTCTACAAGTGTAGCGCGCTCTCAGAGTCGCCCTCTACGTTGACCGCGATCTTGTTTTATCATGTTCTGGTTTTGTTTACGATCGAAATCTCGTCCGGGAGTAGAGGATTTCGGCATGGAGAGATGGGATAGGCGATCGCCCCTCCCACGCCAAACATCCAGTGTTTCTGCTAAACAGGAAGGAACCAGGGGGATGATAAACAGCACCAGGCATCTCTCATGTCCTTGAAATTCATTTAGCCTCTGGCGTTTTCCTATGAGCTACTGCTTGAATCCGCTCTGTCCATCTCCTCAGAACCCTGCGCCTCAGGATGAGGCGGGGATTTGTCAGACCTGTGGGATGCCATTGGGTTTAAGCGGCTCACCGACAGACGGCCGAGGGAAGCGATACGTCGCGCTGAAGCCCCTTGGTTCGGGTGGCTTTGGCAGAACCTTTGTGGCGATCGAGCAAACGGCGGCCCAGCCGATTCCGTGTGTGATCAAGCCGTGTGTGATCAAACCGTGTGTGATCAAACAATGCTTCCCACAAGTGCAGGCTGCCGAGCATCGAGAGAAAGCGATCGCCCTCTTTCGACAAGAGGCCGAGCAACTGAGGCAGTTGGGTCAGCATCCCCAAATTCCAGCGCTGTTCGACAGCGTTGAGCAAGACGGCTACTTGTATCTAATTCAGGAATTTGTTGACGGACGCAACTTGGCCCAAGAACTGGAAGAGGAAGGCATCTTTGACGAAGCAAAAATCCGCCAACTGTTGCAGGATCTCTTGCCTGTTCTGCAATTTCTGCATGAGCACCAGGTGATCCACCGGGATGTGAAACCAGCGAATATCATCCGTCCGCAGTCTTCCCCAGGACAGCGATCGCCCCTCGTTTTAGTTGATCTAGGGGCAGCGAAACAGGCTGCGCCCTTCGATCCAGTTCTCACGGGTACCGTGATTGGCAGCGCTGAATTCACTGCGCCGGAGCAGGCCAGAGGCAAAGCGACCTTTGCCAGCGATCTGTATAGCTTGGGTGCAACCTGTGTTTACCTGCTGACGCACCTCTCTCCGTTTGACCTATACGACACGGGCGAAGGCCGTTGGGTTTGGCGCGATTATTTGCAACAACCGATTAGCGAAGCGTTGGGGCAAATCCTCGATCAATTGCTAGAGCCTGCGACGCGACGACGATACGCCACCGCCAATGACGTGCTGCTCGACTTGGGCCTCCCTTCAAAACCGTTTCCTCACTGTAGGGCTGCTACGGTGGCGCTGGTCCCCCCTGACCAGGCACCTGCCCTGCCAGACTTTACCCTTAATCCCCAACGAGCATTCCCGGAATCTGAGGGTTCTGTGGCATCCGTTGAGGTGAGTTGGGCCGATCAGGGTGTGCGCTCAAAACCACTAGCTTGGGAGGTCAGACCGGCACAGGCAGGGCAGACAGGGGCGATCGCCCCACCCCCTCAACCAGCACCTCCGGTTCAGCCGGCCAGTTCCACAACAGGTCGGCCTCCTCAGTCTCTGGCCAAAGGCAGCAAACGGGAGGGGATAGGGATCGTGGTGGTGGTGCTTTTAAGCCTTGTGGGACTAGCGCTCCTCAGCCAACAGCATTTTCCCCAACGGCAGGCCATGCCACCCACCCTCGCCTCCCGCTCTCAGACGAGTGCCCTGCGAGACGATGCTATCCAGACTGTTGTTTCTACCGTTGCTGGCAATCAGGTGGTGTTGAGTCCCGACGGAGAAAGACTCGCTTGGGCGAATCTGCCGAGCAGCCGCAGTTCAGCAGCCGATGGTGTTGTCCGCGTTATCCACCTATCGACGGGAACATCAGAAGCGTTTCCCGACAAGAACCAGGCTTGGGCGCAGTGGTGGCACCCCAACGAAAGCCTCAACGTTACGCTGCCCGTTGTGGCGGAGCAGGGAGGACGCCTGTGGCTCCGCAATGCCTTCGCGCAGCCAGAACAGCCCATCCCGCTGGCAGGACTCTCACCTCGAAACCATCGCTTGCGGTTGAGTGACAATCACCAGTTTTTAACGCTGCAATCACGGTCAGATCCTAGTCAGGTCTCGATCGTTAGGGTTGAAACCGGAGAGCAGGTGGGCGGCTTTTCGGTTCCCCGCAACCAAGCTGGAAAGGCTGCCAACCCTGCGGCTGACTATCGAGAATTTGCGCTCAGCCCGGATGGCACCTCTGTGGCGATCGCCCAATACACAGATCTCGCCCTGCAACAAAACCGTCCTGCTGGGCCCCTGGTGACTGCGATTGAAATCCGCGACACCCAAACCGGCAACCTGTTAGGGACTGTCCGCACGGCCCCTACTGAAGAGATTCCCAGCAATTATTTTTTCAGTCCTTCGGGCAAAACCCTTGCGGTTGAGAATCCGAGCAATGGCACAACCACCTCGTCGGCGACCCTGGAAGTTTGGAGTGTGGAGCGCCAGGAACTGCTAGGGACTGTGGCATTTTCCCCTCGCAGCCTAACCAAATTCTGCTTTTTGCCGCACGAGGAATCCCTCATTTCAAGCTCAGTTGACGCTGGCTTGCAGGTATGGCAAATAACTGACACTGCCCTCCGGTTGGCCCGCACCCTCCCCAATGTGCCGGAGTGGAGTGATTTTACAGTCAGCCCCGATGGCTACACCCTCGCCTGGACAGCGCCTTCTCAGGTCAACCCAGGCCATCTGCGGATTAACATCACCGACCTGCGCAGCGGAACGTTGATCCGCACGCTGGAGGGCCTGCCGGGAGAACCCACAAAGCTGATTTTTGCATCGGATGGCGATCGCCTCGTCAGCATTTCCCAGGACAGCGCCGCTGGAAACAGGACCATCAAGCTGTGGCGCATTTTTCCGTAGCCGCTGCCTGCCAGCCCGTCAACGCACCATAGATGCCCCAGATTGCCATTGCCCTTAGGTAGTAGCTAGCGCGGAAGGTGTGGGCTGCGGTGATCGCCTCGGGCGTGCGGAACTGGAGACCGTGTTCGTAAATCTGCTTGACCACGGCTTCTGTCATGAACAAGGCTTCGTTTTTCAGGCCCATCTGCACCATCAAGGCAGCAAGGCCAAAATTAATCCCTGTCCACACTTCCAGCGGGTGCGTATCGTTGGGATTGAGCGGCGAACCATCGGGACGAACCCCATTCGCCGCGCCAATCAGGACGGGGTTGGCATGCGCACCAGCGTGTTGCCGTTGGGCAATCCATTCGCCAAATTTGAGGAAGCAGGACTCGTAGATGGTTTTTAGCGTGGCGATCGCACATTCTGGCGGCACCACATCTGGCAAGCCCAACAGTCGCGCATAAAACTGGCCGCAGAGTTGGTCTGCCATCACCACATCCGAGCCACTGCCGCTGTCGAGCCGGTAGTATCTGCCATTCCACAGGGTGGGGTGATAGACCGAGCGAGCTTGGGAGAGCCAAGTCTGCCAGGTGGGAAGCAGGGCTTGGGGAGGGTGGGGCAGGGAAGCCGAGGAGGCATCAGCCGAGAGGACTTTGGCCATGGCGATCGCCGCTTCTAGCGCTGCAATCCACAGACCACCACAGTAAGCACTGATGCCCTGCAGTCGCCAGTCGTCGAAGGTCTGATCGGGGGCACCAGAATTTTCGGGAATGCCATCGCCATCGTAGTCAAAAGCCTTCAAATAATTGAGAGCCGCAACGACAGCGTCCCAGCATTCCGCCAAAAAGTTCACATCCCGACGGCCAGTCAGGACAAAATCGCGGTAGACCTGGAGAACAAAATCACTACCCAGGTCTTTCCACAAATTGCAGTCCTGGTAGCTGGTGTAGTTCGTCTTTTCCCAGGGATGTTCGTTAGGAGCACCGAGGTCGTGCGGGGTAGCATTGCGGACTTTGCGGGGCACCAGCGGACTCTCTACCCCCTGGGTGAAGTAGTAGCCAATCTTGCGTCGTGTCGGGTCTTCGCTGGGAATGGCACGGGCAAAGGCACGCAGGACGGCCTTATCAAGTTCTGGAAACAGCAACACCAGGGCAAAGGAACCGTAGAGCCGCACATCCAGACTTTCATACCAGCGGTAGTCGAGGCATTCCACCACGGCAAACTGACCCAGAGGATCTCTAGCAGTGGCGGCACTCCACAGCGTTGCACCAGCAGTGAGGTCATAGAGTTCGTTAAACAAGGCCATCTTGAACCAGTCAGGCAGGTCTTGTCGCTCTAGGATGGGGTGTTGCCATTGTTGAATGTGAGTTTGCCATGCCTCGTAGTGTTCGAGGGCATGGGTGGCGATCGCCCAGGCATTTTTGCCATCCCGACCAAAAAAATCGGTGTAGCGGCGCCAGTAGGTGACTCCCTCAGCAAACTCGGTAATCGGAAAGTCCCAGGCGAGGGTGAAGGGGACGTGTCGAGTTTCGCCAGGAGCCAGGGTAAATCGGACGGCGATCGCACAGCCAATTTGTTCGCCGTGCGTGGCAGGACTTTCGTCACTCCAGTTCGGCAGACGACCATCATCGGCGAAGGAGCGCCACAGTTCAGCCCCATCGCCGCCCGCACTCCAACGACTGTAGTGAGAAACCTCGACGCCTGGGGCTTGCTGAGTGGCGATTGCCCACTGCCCATCCCCCTCTGCAAGGGTAACTTGATCGGGGTCGAAGGGCTGTTGCAGAAGCTTGGCACGGGCTTCTGGGTCGCGCTCTAACACACAACCGATGCGATCGCCATCGACGACGAAACGATTGTAATTGCCAGTACTATCGCCCCAACGCGGCTGATATTCATAAACCGGACTGCCATCATCCCGCACTTTCACCGTGGGAGATTTCAACGCATTGGTGAACCACCCCACCACGTTCTGCCAAGTCAGCATGATGCTAAGGGTCAGGGGGGTTTCTGTCGGGTTATGGGCTGTCCACAGGAAGACGGCAACAGGATAACTTGTTTCTTGGTAGTTGTGTGCCCAGATGGGTGAAAACTGTTCGCAGGTGAGTTCGGCCTGAAACACATGGCGGTAGGTAAACCAACTGCGGGGATAGAGCGCTGCATACTCACCTGTCTCAAGCCCGGCAGCGTCAATTACCTGACCTGGCTGTCTCACCGTTTTGGGATAAAAATCCCAGGCCCGATGATTCTTGCCATCCAGGGCATCGGTACACAGCACGTAGACACGCTTCTCATCCGCCGCTGCTTCAAAAACGCTGAACTGGCAGGCTGGGATGGTTGCAAAAACGTGCTCTCCGCCATCAATGTGCCAGAGGTTAAAGTCGCCCCGGTGCGATCGCCCAATGCACCCTGCCCCAAAGCCGCCCAACGGCGCACCATGCCAAGGGCCATCGTCTAAATTACTGGCATAGCGCACGGTGTAGGGCTTTTCCCAGCCCAACCCTAGGGGGCGTTTCCAGGCACAGGAGGGAATTTGGGGTGTCACAGTCGAAGCAGGGGTGAACTCAGTCATTTCCCGATTTTATAGCGGTGTGCAGCTTTGTTTAGTACCAACAGCGGTTGAGTACCAACAACGGTTGAGTACTAACAACGGGCCTGCAGGGTGCTGTGGCTCGCCATCGTGCCGTCCTTAACCAACGCACACCGTGCTGCTCAAGGACGATCTGCTACAATCCTGGGAACCTTGAGAATCAAGGGGGCGCAGGCATGGGGAGGAAATGACATCCCACAGTAGCAAGAGAAAGATGAGAAAAGGAGAGATGACTGAACCTTTTTTTGACTACTTTGCCTACGGTTCCTGTATGTGTCCGGTCGATCTGAAGCGATCGCTTGGCGAAAACACCCATCCCTATATCCTGGGGCCAGCAACGCTACATGGCTACCGACTGGGATTTTACTTCCACTTTCCGCGCCGCAACTGTGGTGTGTTAGATATCGTCGAAGACCCCCATTCCAAGGTGGAGGGGGTGCTGTATCGCTTGCCGTTGCGTCTGAGCGATCGCCTGGATAAGCGCGAGGAAGGCTATCGGCATGAGTATGTTGCGGTGCAGCAGGGCGATCGTCAGTTTACCAATGTGCGGACTTATACTGTGGAGGAAGGGCGATCGCTGCGAGAATATGCTCCCAACGACTGGTACTTCAGTGTGGTGATGCGGGGTGCAGTCACCTGTGGCCTGCCGGAGCAGTACTGCTGGAAACTGTTTCACCATATGCACCAGCTTCAACAGCGGGAAGGACGGTGCCCGCCTGCTGAAGTTACAGGGGTGGAAAACCTTAGGTCTTCACCCCTGCAGTTGAAAATCCGAGCCTAATGTTAGCGAGTACCACGCTTGCGGAGGGCGTCAAGCATCTGACGTTTAACTGCACCTGCCCAACTGTCAAAGTCAATGTAGGCAACGTTACCGCTACTGGGCGTAGGTGAAGTTTGGGTTTGCTGACCTTTTCTACGAGTCGTTGACATAAGCTTTGGATCCTTAAATGCTGTATTGACAAGTGAAGCTATCGAGGATGACTTTCCTCTGGTATGAATCGCATCTTTTGAAGGCAGAGAGCATTCTTCTCCCTGTCACGATCCTACTAGGAGTTAAGCAAAACTAATCCTACCCATTAGGATTACATGACCCGAAAAGAAAGTGCCACCGTGGAAATGCAGCTTCTGCATTTGACGATTGACAGAAACGCATCTATCGCGTGTTTTGTTATTGACGTCTTACCTTTCAATGGTTCTCATTTTGGGGCGTTAAGGTTTCATGCTGAGAATTGCTGCTGACGTCTACTCCCTCCTTGGCTCTGTGTGTCAGTTATAGCGTTACACGCCTAGGTTAGGACCACACGTTTTGTAGGAAACTCGGCGGCGCGGTGCCCCAAAATCCTTGATGTTCCGTGCGCGTCGCCCACGGAACATCAAGGGTTTCAGCTTATCCAGAATTCACGTTATTGATGGTGGTTCTCAGGATGAAAACCAGAGATCTACCATGAGAATTGCTCAGTGGTTGAGTCTTTTCCGAGCTATTCATCCTAAATTCGTCACAATAGAGAGAAGTTGTAACGAAACACAACATTTCGGTGGGATAGCGTGATGCGTTGGGAAAGGCCATGCAAGTTTTAGAAGCGAGTCACCTGCAAAAAACATTCCGAGAGCGGGGAAGAGTGTTTCCGGCGGTGCGGCAGGTTTCCCTAGGAATTGATGCAGGAGAAGTCTTGGCCTTTCTGGGGCCAAATGGTGCTGGAAAAACCACCACGATTAAAATGATTGCCGGGCTGATCTGGCCTGACGAAGGTTGGGTCAAAATTGCCGGTCGAGATCCCCATCGGGATGCAACAGCCCTGCGCTCGCTTGGGGCTGTGCTAGAAGGAAACCGCAACCTCTACTGGCGGCTCACACCGCTGGAGAATCTGGAATACTTTGGCATCTTACGCGGCCTCAGTCGGCGGGTGGCACGTCAGCGATCGCACGCTCTGCTAGAACGCTTTGACCTGATAGAAAAACGTCACACAGTCACCCAGTCTCTCTCACGGGGGATGCAACAAAAGTTGGCGATCGCCGTTGCCCTGATCCACGACCCCCAGTTGCTGCTGCTGGATGAACCGACGTTAGGTCTAGATGTCGAGGCTACTCAACACGTTAAAGGATTGGTGCGCGAAATTGCCGCTGAAGGGCGGGCCATCCTCCTGACCACGCACCAGCTAGATATTGCAGAAGAACTTTCAGACCGTGTTGCCATCATCAACCAAGGGGAAATTATTGCCGAAGAACCCACCCCCGTCCTGATCCAGCAATTTTCGGGAACGACCTACTGCATTGAACTGGAGGCCCCGCTCGAGGGCGATCGCCTCGCTAAAGCCGAATCGTTGGGGGCGGTGATCGAGGGTTATAGGGTCTTTGTGCGAGAACCCGACTTACTCTACCGAGTGCTGGAGATCCTCAAGCCGCTGCCCCTGGTACGAGTCGAAAAGGACCAGGCAACTTTGACCGATGTATTTCTCAAGTTAATCCAAGGTTGAGCGGCACGAAGGAGAAGAAGCGGGGGGATGGGGGCCTGCAAAGGGGACATGCTCTCATCTCTGAGGGGCTAGCCGCCTTCAGAAATTAACGTCAGTTCTGGTTAAGCGGGTTGTGGGGCAGCGCGCTCGGCGCGGTGCCCCGAAACCCTTGCTGTTCCGTGCGCGTCGCGCACGGAACAGCAAGGGTTTCAGCTTATCCCAAATTCACGTGAAATTAACTCCGGCTCCCGAGCTTGGGAGCCGGGGAGCTAGATGCGAGGGTGTAGATTGCTGCCCGCAGGGTGGGCAGATTGAGTCGTGACGTGCATCTGTTCAAACCACAGCCAGCGTGAATTAAACGTATGATTTTCACGGGTAGCTAATTGCTATCCACACAATGTCCACAAGGAATTGAACTCATGGTAGAGCCTACATCAAACACTGCGGCAAATCTGGACGCTGCTTTTGCAGGAGAATCGATGGCAAATCGGAAATACCTTTTCTTTGCAGAGGTGGTCGGTCAATTGGGGATGAAAGACTTAGCAAAGCTGTTTAGGGAAACGGCCCAGCAGGAAACCGAACACGCGTTTGCTCATTTTCGAGTGATGCACCCAGAGTTGGTGGTTGAAGACCCCCAAGCACTCAGTGAGGAAGAGAAGAAGGCGATCGCAGCCCTCTGTTTGAAACTGGCGATCGAGGGTGAGACCTACGAATACACCACCATGTATCCCTCCTTTGCCGAACAGGCCCGCCAGGACCGTGATAGCGTTGCGGAGGCAGAATTTGAAGCCCAACAAAAGGAATCGAAAGAACACGCCGACCAGTTTCGCAAAGCGGCCCACAATTTTGGCTTGCTGGTGCCCATCGAAAACTACCATGCCAATCGCTACACCGATGCCCTCAATGCCTTGGATGGGATTGCGGCCATGCCTCGACAGGTCGCTGAGACTCCTGCAACGCAAAAGTGGATCTGCCAGAAGTGTTCGGTGATCTACGACCCTGTGCTGGGCGACCCCGATTCCGGTATTGCCCCCGGTACTCCCTTCGAGGACATTCCTGAAGATTGGGCCTGTCCGATCTGCGGTGCTGTCAAGAAATCCTTTATCCCCTATGCCGAACCTATCCCGGCTAGCGCTGCTTAATTCGGGATGCGCTGAAGCCCTCGATTTTCCGGCCACGGCGTACCCGGAAAATCGAGACTTTTGGGGCACCGCATGCTGCCCCAAAACCTTCTTAAGCCAAACTGACGTTAGGTTAGCTGACTTTTTGCAGGGCTTTTTTCACCAGATCGGGAATTTGGGAAGGGCGATCGGCCACGGGCACTTGTGCTGCCTTAAAAGCAGCGAGTTTGCTCTCGAAGGTGCCAATCTCGGTACTTAAGTCTGCTACGAGTGCTGCAATAATCGCCCCGGCATGGCCCATGACTGGTTCCAGCGGAGCCGTACGTCCCGCAATGTAGGCCACCACAGGTTTGTCGATCGCCTCGGCAATGTAGCGAGCTGCATTTTCTTCGCTATCGCCCCCAATCTCGCCCACTAGCACTATCACTTGCGTTGCTTCGTCTTCTTCCAGAATTTGCAGCCATTGCTGGAACGAGGACCCCACAATGCGATCGCCCCCAATGCCCACGGCAATCGATTGACCAAAGCCGGCCTGAGTCAACTGAAGGGCTACCTCATAGGTCAACGTCCCACTGCGACTGATCAGCCCCACTGGGCCGGGGGCATAGAAGTCGGGAGGGTGGGTGCCCAGCAAAATTTCCCCCGGTACGATAATGCCAGGACTATTGGGGCCAACCACTAGGGTTTCCGTGGCCTCTGCCTTCCGGAGCAGACGCACCATATCCAGCGGAGGCACCCCATCAGTCAACAACACCAGGTGACGAATACCTGCCGCGATCGCCTCTAGTGCTGCATCCAGCACCATGTAGGGATGCCCACAGATGACAGTCGTATCCACCTGCCCTACTGTTGCGATCGCCTGCTCGACCAAATCAAACACTGGGATCCCATGAAAATTCGTATCTCCCTGCCCAGAGGCAACTCCCGCCACAATTTGCGTGCCATACTGCTGCATCAAGGGGGCGTAGACCTTCCCCAGGGGATCCGTAATGCCCTGGATCAAGACTCGGCTGGCGGCTGAAAACAACATGGGACAATCCTGCAAAGAACTGGGTCGAAGAGTTGATTTTCTTCCATTTTGAGAACGTTGGGGAAGCAGTGCAGCAGGTTTTGCATTCATGATTTTTCGGTCAAACAACCTTAGATCGTTATGCAAGATCGTTATGCAACCTTCGATTTGCTGAGGGAAACAGCCTGGGCGATCGCCTCATCCAGGTCATGCACTACGCCAATTTCCAGACCCCGCAAGATCTCATGAGCGGCATCGAAACGGCTGCCCGCAAGACGCACCATCAGAACTGGGCGATGGCCAACGCTGCGCCGTCGCCAATGTGCTGCGATCGCTTCTGTGACGTCATCACAGCCCACCCCGCCACACACGATATTGAGCAGCACCACTTTAGTGCCGCGATCGCGGCCCAGCACCTCTAAGCCCTGACGAACTCGTTCAGGCAGTGTATTAGGAGGCAGGTGGTGGGAAAACTCACCCCCCACATTCAGATAATTCGCTGGTTTGCCGCCTGCTTTATACACCAGATCAAGGGTTGCCATGGTCAATGCCCCCCCGTTGCAAAGGATGCCAATGGAACCATCTAGTTCGACCAAGTTCATCCCCGCTGGCAGCGCGCCGGTAATGCGAGTGCGGTTAGAGAGCGGCTGTTGACTACACAACGCTGTCAGGTCGGGGTGACGCGCCAGGGCATCGTTATTGGCAATGATTTTGCCATCGAGTGCCATCACCTCTCCCCTAGCACTCACCGCCAGGGGGTTAATTTCCACTAGGTCCAGGTCTTTCTCCAGAAACAGACGGTACATCTTCTCAACCACACTGCTGACCGTCTGGATCAGTTCACCCCGCAAGCCCATTTTCAGCACCAGCCGACGCGCATAGAAGGGCGAAAACTCCTGGTCCACAATCACCTGCTGCATCTGCCCGACCACCGATTCCACTTCGACTCCGCCTTCCTGGGAACCGAGCAGCAGTGGACGCCGCGAAGAGCGATCTAGCACCACCGCCAGGTAGAGTTCGCGCTCGGGCTGATAGCGCGCTTCTGCCAGCAGCACCTCGGGATACTGCCCCATGATGGGTAGGTGAAAGATAGCCTGGGCCGCTGCTACCGCATCGATTGTATTTTCAACAAAACGAATGCCCCCCGCTTTGCTGCGACCTCCTGTGTAGACCTGGGATTTCAGCACGATGGGATAGGGAATTTTGAGTCCCTTTAAGTCTTTCGGCTGGCTAATCTGCTGAGAGGGCAAGACGGGGATGCCCATCTGTTGAAATAAATTTTTTGCCTGGTACTCAAGTAAGTCCATAGCGGTGTGGGTTGAATAGGACAGGGTGTGACAAGCAAGCAGCAGGGAACGGGGTAATGCTTAGGGTGCCCAGAAAGGGGGTGGGGTTCCCGATAGGCAGGATGCCTTGCAGATAGATGGCCTTCCAGGGGATGGCCTAGATAGTGGATGGCCTGAACCCCTCTAGCCGGAAGGATCCCCCACCCTGGGGTGGGATTGCCACTCCTGCATGACCCGGTCGATGCCGTAGAAACGTTGCCAGAATCGATCGACGAAGCGAGTCGGCAAGACTTTGGTCATCAGGAATAGCAGGACGGCCCCGCCAGTCGCGGCAATGTAGCGAGGTCGGGGATGGCGATCACTCAACGCTCTCAACACCACACGAGCCGTTTTTTCGGCAGTCCAGGCGCGGCTGGCGGTCTGCTGGGCCAGGTTCTCCAGGTTGGCAAAGGCAGCACGGTAGGGGGTAGCTTCAGGATGGGCGATCGCCACTTCTCCCTGCTGACGCGCCACGGCAAAGAACTCGGTCGTGACTGGCCCCGGCTCCACCACACTGACCCGAATCTTAAACGGCTCCAACTCCATCCGCAGGGCATCACTCAAGCCTTCTAGGGCAAACTTTGAGGCGCTATATAGGCCACCCATCGGAAAAGCCAACCGTCCGCCGATCGAGCTAATGTTGACAATCCGTCCCCCCCCTTGGCGCCGCATGACGGGAATAACAGCTTGAATGAGGGCGATTGGCCCCAGAACGTTGGTCGCAAATTGCCGTTCAACCGCCGCAGTAGGAATCAGCTCGACTGGCCCCATCTGTCCATAGCCAGCGTTGTTGACCAGGGCATCAATCCGCTCAAACACTGACAGCGTTTTCTCCACCAGCAGTTTGGCCTGCTGCGGCTGGGCAATATCGGCAGGCAACGCCAACACCTCTGCCCCCGCGTTCCGACAGCCTTCAGCCACCGCCTCCAGGCGATCGCCCCGACGAGCCACCAGCACCAGCCGCACCCCAGAACATTGCTGCGCCAGCACCTGCGCCAGCGCCGCACCAATTCCAGCGGAGGCTCCAGTAATTAGAATGACTTGTTGGGAGAGAGAAGGGAGTGTCATGCACCGTGCTTTTTGTCAGAGCATTGGTTGTCGCTAAGGAAGGCTCCTTGCCTGCGACTCGGAACTCTAGCGAAACTTGAGTTCCTGTGGCTATCTTATGACTCCGCTATCTTCAGCATGAGGCTTGAGCAGGAGTCGAAAACCTTAAATATAACGAAAATTTTTAAGGGAGAGGGTATTTTTGCAGCATGGTCTTTTATTGCTACTTGCATGGATTTGCCTCTAGTCCGCACTCTGCCAAGGCCAGAGCACTGGGCGATCGCTTTCAATCTGTGGGGCTTTCGTTAGTAATTCCTGACCTAAACCAGGACAATTTTGCCGAACTGACCCTGACTCGACAACTGCACCAAGTGGCAGATCTGTTTCCCCCCGCCCCGACTCCAGTGGTGCTAATCGGTTCTAGCCTGGGGGGGGTGACCGCTGCTTGGTTAGGCGAGCGTTATGCACAGGTGCAACGTTTGGTGCTACTGGCCCCTGCCTTTGGTTTTCTAGATCACTGGCTACCACGCTTGGGGGAGGCGCAAGTGCAGCAGTGGCAGCAGACCAATGCGTTATCGGTCTATCACTATGGGGAAGACCGGATGATGACGCTACAGTATGGCTTTGTGCTAGATGCCCAGCAATACAACGACGTTACGCAGCTTCAGCGCCCTGTGCCTACGCTGATCCTGCATGGAACTGCAGATGAGGTGATTCCAGTGCAGGTCAGCCGTGATTATGCGGCTTCGCGGCCTTGGGTACGGCTGGTAGAGTTAGACAGCGATCACGCCCTGGGCAACGTTGAAGCCGAGATTTGGCAAGAGACACGGACGTTTTTGGGAATTTAGGGGGAATTTAGAACAACGGCACCGCAAGGTGGGTCAATGGCGACTGATGTTGAGCAGAATTTCGTACTGAAAGTTTTGCACCAGGTGTGCTAGTCCTTCCCGTAGAGGGGCATATTGGTCGGGGATCTGGTCGAGCAGGTTGTAAATCAGGCGATCGCTGGCTTGGGCAGCGGCGGCATGGAGTTGGGCGATCCAGGCAGGAGGCATGACGGCCAGGTCTAGTTTTGTGGGTATGGCTTGAGTTGCCGAGAGCGATGACTTGCGGCGTAAGTCTTCTGGATCTGAGGCAGTGTAAGTGTATTGCAGCCCTAGCAAATCGCCAATGATTTGGAGCAACTCGTTACAGTCGAACGGTTTACTCAAAAAAGCATCACATCCAGCGGCCAAGCTGCGATCGCGATCCTCTGATAGAGGGCTGGCAGTGAGCGCCACGATTTTGCTCCGAACTGGGGTTGTCTGCCTAGGGGCATCCCCCAACTGTTGGAGTGGATCGGGCAGTGCTGCCTCCAGTTGCCGAATGTGCTCGACAGCGGAGAGACCATTCAGACCCGGCATCCGTAAGTCCATCAAAATCAGGTGGGGGTGCCAAGCCTGCCAGAGGGCGATCGCCTCCAGTCCACCACTGGCCTGCTGCAACTCAAATCCCAACGGCTCCAACAGTTGCACTAGCAGTCCACGATTGGAGGCGGAATCATCAACAACCAGCACCCGGAAACAGGGCTGCCCCGCAGCCAGCCCGACAATCCGCTGGGGTTGTGTCGGCGGGAGCGCCGCTGGGGATGATTCAGCCGGCACAGAAATTTCAAACCAGAAGCGCGCCCCCTGGTTGACCCTACTCTCAACCGAGAGCGTGCCGCCCAACAATCGCACTAATTTTCGGCTGATGGGCAAGCCTAGGCCGGTTCCCTGGTGGGTCTGCTGCCCGCTGGAGGTCTGCACAAACGGCTCAAAAATGGTGTTGAGGTCTTCGGGGGCAATGCCCACGCCCGTGTCTTCAACTTCAAAGCGCAACCGGGTCAAGGCTTGTGCGGTCGTCTCGGGAGACGCGGCTGAGACGACTTGAACCCGCAGTCGCACAACCCCTTGCGGCGTGAATTTGATGGCATTACTGATGAGATTGATCAGGATTTGGCGGAGCTTGGCTTCGTCGGTATAGATTTGCGCTGGTAGGTCGGGGGCAGTTTCCAAAATAAAGCGCAATTGCTTCGCTTGCACTTGCAACTGAAACATGCTTTCGAGCCGGGACAACAGATCGATCAGGGAAAACCGATCGAGGCTAAGGCTGGTTTTCTCGGCTTCGATCTTGGATAGATCTAGGACATCGTTGATCAACTCCAACAGGTGTTGTCCACTGCGGGCAATAATGTCAATCTGCTCTCGATATTCTGCGGGCAGCGCCTTATCCTGGTTCATCAATTGGGCAAACCCCAGGATGACATTTAAAGGGGTGCGTAACTCGTGACTCATATTGGCCAAGAAATTACTTTTGGCCCGGTTTGCTGCCTCAGCCGCTTCTTTGGCCTGCTGCAGTTCAACAGACTGTTGCCGGGTGTGGGCGAGTAGCTCTGCTTGTTTGAGGGCAACGCTGAGTTGGGTGGCAATATCCGCCACAATGCTGATTTCAAAGGGTTGCCACTGGCGAGTCTGAGCGTTCTGGTAGAGGGCCAGCAACCCCCACAGGCGATCGCCCTGTTCGATCGGCACGATCAGATAAGCCTTGGCCTGGAGTTGTTGCAAAACCTGCTGATATCGGGGAGCCAAGTTCGCCTGCGACACATCGGATACGTGCAAATACCAAACTCCTTGCCGGTCAATGCCCGATCGCCCTGCAGGTAAGTTGAGGGGAGCTTTTTCCTGACTAGGCTCCACGAATTGAGACAAAAAACAGGCGCGATCGCGAACCAAGTCCTGCACTGCTGAGAGCGGTTGCGGCGATGCCTGTAGGGGCGACTCCGGCAACAGAGAGACCCACGGTGATGTGACGGCTTCTGCAATCACGCCACCGGTCCAGTCTGCATTGAATTGGTAAATCAGCACTCGATCGGCTTGGAGAAACTGGCGCACCTCGGTCACCGTCGTTTGCAAAATTTCTGATAGATCGAGGGACTGGCGGATGCGCTGAGTTAACTCGGCCAACAGGCGATCGCGCTCAAGCTGTTGTCGCAGCGCTTCCTCAGCCTGTTTCTGAGCCGTAATATCAATGCTCACTGTCGTGCAGACCCAACAGCGTTGGGCCTCATCGTAACGAGGCGTGAGGGTCTCTAAAATCCAGCGTAGTGAGTTGTCTTTATGGTAGAACCGATATTCCACAGTCGAGGGTTCACCCGCATAAATCTTGTCATAGCGCGGCAGAAGCACAGTCTCCCAGTCTTCCGGAAACACTCGCGATTGCCACAGCGCTTTATTTTCTAGAAACTCTTCAGCCGTGTAGCCAAATATCGTCTGACAGCCAGCAGAGTAATATTCGTACTCGCAATGTTCCTGAAGGGAATGATAAGCATCCCAGGAGTCATGGCCGTAGAGGCGGTAGTTAGCAACAACGGCGATCGCACTATTCAAAATATCTTTCAATTGCGCTTCAGACGCTTTGCAGCGGGCTTCACTTTCTTGCAAGGAAAGGCCCAGTTGTTGCCGTTGCTCAATCTCTGCCTCTAGCTGATTGGTCTTCTCAAAAATGCTCTGTTGTAGCGAATTGACTAGCTCTTGCAACTCTAGGGGGTCTAGTGCCTTCAAAATACTAGTCTGTGTCACAATGCCCGCCAGCCCTCCCTGGTCGTCGATCACGACCAACCGGCGAATCGTGTGCTCCTGCATCACTTGGTGAGCATTCCAGAGGGTGTCTTGCAACCGAATCGGCAGCAAGGGGGTACTCATCACTGCACCAGCGGTCAGCAACGACAAATCGGCATGGCCAATGCGCAGGGTAACGATGTCACGTTCCGTCACGATCCCAACCGGAACAAGCCTGTGCGATCGCTGATCAGGCAGAGGCTCTGTATCTTGGTCGCCTCTTAACAACACATGCCCCCAGCCCGAAGGCGCGATCGCCGCTGTGTTGGGTGCGTGTCCAACAACCATTCGGCTCCCAGCCGTTTGACCGTTCCCCGGATCGTTGGGCGGGTTCCCCGATCGCTCCGGTGTCGGCAGCAGCGGCAAGGGTTGCACAATCACCACACAACTCATGTGGTGGTCGGCCATGCTGCGGGCTAGTTGTGCTAGGTTCATGTCAGCCAATGCACACAACACGCGCGGGTTCATCACCTCTGAGACCTGCTTCAAACGCAACAAGTCGGTAGGCTGGAGAGCATCGCGTACATATTTAGGCGTAATCACTCCCACCACTTTGCCCCCCTCAGAGAGGACTGGCAAATGGCGAATGCGGTGTTGGCGAAACCGCTGCAAGACCTTGAAAATATCTGCTGCTTCTTGTTCCGTGATCGTCATGACATCACGCGTCATGAGGGCGGCGATCGCCTGTTGCTCCAGATCAATCCCTGCCGCAACCGCCCGCACCACATCCCGTTCCGTGAAAATCCCTATAAGCTGCTGTTCACTCACCACCAGAACGTAGCTTTCCCGCCGATCTCGCATCTCCTGCATCACGGCAAGGGCAGCAGCGTCAGGCGCCACGATTACCATTGAGTCGCTTTGGAACTTTAGGGGGGCTGAAAAGAGAGACGAACCGAGAAGCTTCATAGGGCAAGGGGGCAACCGAGGCACAGGAATAGTTAGGTCAGTCTTCTCAAGCCAGCGTCTCTCTGGTTCTACAGCGGTGGCCAGCCTCGGTGAGGACAGGTCGCCAGGGATCTAGCCTGGGCTGGGGGTAAATCTCTCGCATCCCCTTTATCCTAAACCTTTGTCCTCAATCGGGTGCGCGAGTGCTACGGCCACGAGAGCATGCGGAGTGATCTACAGCGTCACTCCGCAAAATAAGGACTTTCAGACCCTAAAATCATTAGTTTACGCACAAAGTTGCCGCAAAGCCAAAATGCTTTGGCTAGAATTAAGACTCAACTGTTGGACCTAGTTTACGTGAATTCGGGAAAAGCAAGGGTTTTGGGGCACCGCGCCCGGCGCGGTGCCCCAAAATTAGTTTGGGCTTCACATCAAGTCCTAGCTAACTTCCAGCAAAGACGAATTCAGTCATTAGGATCAGCCCGGACATTGCGATCGCCAGCCAACTCAAGAATGCCCACCGGGTCAACCCCATCGCTTGCTCAATCGTCTCCGGTGTGATGGGATAAAGCGGGTCTCCCAAAAGCGGTTTCTCCTTGACCTGCCCTCGATAAACGTTGCGTCCTCCCACCTGCACGCCTAGGATGGCCGCATAAACCGCCTCGCTCCAGCCCGCATTGGGGCTGGGGTCCTGGGGGGCATCGCGGCGGCAAATTTGCCAGACCTGCATTGGACGACCCGACAACAGCCCCAGGGTGAAGACTGTTAGGCGGCAGGGCAACCAAGTCAACCCATCATCCATGCGGGCACTAAACCAGCCTAGGTCAGTATAGGGGGCTTCTCGATAGCCCACCATTGAGTCGAGCGTGCTGGCGGCTTTGTAGGCTAGGGCGAAGGGAACACTGCCCAAGGGCGTCAACGCTCCGACAATCGCCCAAAACAGCGGAGCCATGACCCCATCCGTTGCGTTCTCCGTCACGGTCTCCAGCACGGCCCGCAGAACTTCTGCTGCGGAGAGAGTTTCAGTGTCTCGCCCCACATATCGACTGAGGCGCGATCGCGCAGTCACTAGGTCTCCTATCGAGAGGGGCTGCAACACATCGTCTGCGGCCCGCCGCAGGCTCCGCCCTGCAAAACAACTTGCCAACAGAACACCCTGCACCCCAACACCAATGGCCGGGTGCAGCATCATACTGAACGCAACGATGCCCCAACCAACCATTCCACTAATAACGACTAACCCTAGCCCGAGCACAACACCCGCAAGCTTCAGCAGGGACCGTTGTTTCAGATGGAGCAAGGCCCAACGCTGATACTGATCAATTCCCCAGCCCATCACCTGCACCGGGTGCAGCCAGCCCCAGGGGTCGCCGATCAGGTAATCAAGGACAGCGGCGATCGCCAGCACAAGAGCCGGGATAAGGCGTAAAAAATGACTCTCCACAAATCACTTCAACCCATTGATATCGCGCTACACGCATAGGTTAGGACCAAGCTGTGGGCAACCCCGCGCAGCAAGGTCGCCCCAAACAGCGTTTTACACCATGAGCGCATAGCGCCATACTAACGTTCGTTCTAGTCAATGCATGAAAAACTGCCCCCTCCTAGCGGATTGGGCAGTCTTATACGCACTAGTTTAAGGAATGCTCAGAGTCAGTTATCTCAGTTATCTTAGGAGGATCCAGTTCATCTTTGGGGTGAACGAGGGGAATTGCCCCTGTGCTCACCCCCAAAGATGGGGGCTATTGCTTAACTGGCTATCCACCTAACTAGCAATCCATGGCTAGAACGCTACCATCGTCCAAACTAAGCTGTCCTAACCAAGGTTGATCTACCTGCAACAGCCCCCGTTAGATAGAACCATCAGCTTGCAGCAACGTGGCTACGGTCATAGGTTGCCCAGAAGCTGGGGTGAACCTTGCCTTGCACATGGTTCCAGTAGTGGCTGGCTGTTTCAACATCCATGCCAATCGTCGCAGCTAGACGGGTCAACATGGTTTGTTGACGCCGCTTCACGGCACGGTGATGGTTCATCATCAGAACACGGGCACGTTCCTTAGCGGAAGTAGGCGCGATCGCTGCGACATCAGCCGTTTCACCCACAGGCGCAGCAACCGGTTGGTTCGTTTTGTAGGTGTTGAAGCGATAGGTCAACTCAGCAGTTGTAGGGTTGCTATGCAAAACGCCAACCCCTTGAGGGTTAGAGGTATAAGCCACACCGCGATAGGTCAGATCACTGGATTGCGCTTGCAGGTTCGTCAAATCGATGGGTTGAGGATTGTAGTCGTATTGGACTCCGCGATAGTTGAGTTTCATAGAATTCGCCTCGCTTTTGAAGTGATGGTTGAGGCGCGTTCCTTCGGGATAACTCCCTACTTCCGTCCTTTCAATGAGGAAAGTTAACTTTGAAAGGATGAACGATTTAACTTTCTGTATTCATTGTTACCGTTTGACAGTTTCTTGTCAAGGGGTAAAGTTAAATTTTTTCGGAAATTGCCTCCTATAGAGTTTGGACCTAGGAGCGTCAAAGCTTTGTATTTGTGACGTGAATTCGGGATAGGCTGAAACCCTCCATGTTCCGTGCGCGGCGCGCACGGAACATGGAGGGTTTGGGGGCACCGCGCCCGGCGCGGTGCCCCCAAACCCTCTTAATCCGAACTGACGTCATTTGTGGGGGTTTGAAGATTTTGTAAAATTTTGCCCTAAAAGTATTTAGCTGAGCCTGAAATGCTAGCTTTTGCGCAGGTTCTATTTTATCTGTTGGGTCGTCTATTGTTTCGGGCACTCTTATGAGAGATTGCCTGTGCAATCTGAATTCTGAATCAGGAGAGCTTGAGGCGATGACTCAGACGCTTCTTTCCTGTCTATTCGGTCGTTTTTGCGCTGTCAAGAACTTTTGAGGTGGGAAATTGTTATGAACGTCTTGCCGACCGAAATTCCAGAGGTTGTGGTGATCGAGCCTCGCGTGTTTGAAGACAGTCGTGGCTTTTTCTTTGAAAGCTTCAACGAGCGGGTTTTCTCAGACAAGGTCGGACAGGTCACCCACTTTGTACAGGACAATCACTCCCGCTCCTGCCATAACGTGCTGCGGGGTCTGCACTACCAGATCCAGCAGGCTCAAGGCAAGTTAGTCCGTGTTATCCTCGGCACAATTTTTGATGTGGCGGTCGATATTCGCAAAAGCTCTCCCACCTTTGGGCAATGGGTCGGTTGCCTGCTGAGCGCAGAAAACCGCAAACAACTCTGGGTTCCCCCTGGCTTTGCCCACGGGTTTTTGGTGATGTCAGACACAGCGGAGGTGCTATATAAGACGACTGATTACTATGCGCCACAGCACGAACGTTGCATTCTTTGGGACGACCCCAGTCTGGCGATCGCATGGCCACTGGAGTCCCCCCCCATTCTGTCTGCCAAAGACCAGGCTGGGAAGACGCTGGCTGAAGCGGAGGTGTTTGCGTGAGGCGTATTTTGCTAGTAGGTGCCAATGGTCAGGTAGGACGCGAGCTACAACAAACGCTGCCCCCCGTAGGAGATGTAATTCAGATAACACGAAGCACGTTGGATTTGACAGATACTCAACAGATTCGTGCAGTGCTGCATGAAGCAAAACCCGATTGGATTGTTAATGCAGCAGCCTACACCGCTGTGGATAAAGCGGAGTCTGAGGCGGACTTGGCGATCGCCATTAACGCGACTGCTCCCAAAGTGATGGCGGAAGTGGCGGTGCAGCAGGGGTGTTCTCTTCTACACCTCTCCACTGACTATGTGTTCAATGGTCAGAAGAATACGCCCTATCTGGAAGCCGATCCGGTGAATCCGCTTGGCGTTTATGCCAGATCGAAGTTATTGGGAGAGCAAGGCATCCAGCAGGTCTGGTCAACGGCCCATCCTTCCTGTTCCTACTTCATTCTGCGGACCGCGTGGGTCTATGGCGCCTTGGGTGCCGTTAACTTCGTGAAAACGATGCTGCGGCTGGGGGCAGACCGGGAAGAAATACGGGTGGTTGCTGACCAAGTGGGCAGTCCGACCTGGGCAAAGGACTTGGCAGGGGCGATCGCCCAGTTCATTGTGAAGTCGGCAGATGCAACCCCTGACCCGTCAGACCTCTCTGGCATCTATCACTACACCAACAGCGGTGTTGCCAGTTGGTATGACTTCGCGATCGCCATTTTTGAAGAGGCAGCGGCGATCGGGTTCCCGTTGCAAGTCCAGCGGGTAGTGCCCATTGGTACAGTAGACTACCCCACACCGGCCAAACGTCCGGCCTACTCGGTTCTTTCGGGTAAAAAGACGGCTGCGCTGCTGGGGACACACCCACCCCACTGGCGGCGATCGCTCCGGTTGATGCTCACTGAACTCTATACACAGACCTATGAAAGCACTCATTCTATCGGGCGGTAAAGGAACTCGTCTGCGTCCGCTCACCTATACGGGCGCTAAGCAACTGGTGCCCGTCGCCAATAAGCCAATTCTCTGGTACGGACTGGAGGCCATTGTCGCTGCTGGGATCCATGAGATTGGTATCATCATCAGCCCGGAGACGGGCGCAGAAGTTAAGGCCAAGACGGGCAATGGCGATCGCTTTGGTGCCCAAATCACCTACATCTTGCAGGAGCAACCGGCAGGGCTGGCCCACGCCGTCAAGGTGGCCCAGCCCTTTTTGGGCGATGCCCCCTTTGTGATGTACTTAGGCGATAACTTGGTGCAGGGTGGTCTGCATGACCTGGTGGATCAGTTCAAGAGAAAAACCCTGGACGCTCTGACGCTGCTCTGTCCCGTTGCGAATCCCTCGGCTTTTGGCGTAGCGCGGGTCGATGCTGAGGGTCGCATTTTGCAGTTGATCGAGAAACCGCAGCAGCCTCCTTCAAACCTGGCATTGGTAGGGGTTTATTTATTCTCAAAAGCAATCCATGAGGCGATCGCCCACATCCAGCCCTCGGCGCGGGGAGAACTAGAAATCACCGATGCTATCCAGCAATTGATCGACTGGCAGCGTCCGGTAGAGGCTCATCAACTGACTGGCTGGTGGCTCGATACTGGGAAAAAGGATGACCTATTGGAAGCCAATCGCGTCATTCTAGACACCTGCACCGTCGCCTGCAACCAAGGTGAAGTGGATGCTCGCAGTCAAATCTCGGGTCGTGTTCACATCGGGCAGGGGTCTAAAATCATAAACTGCACAATTCGTGGCCCGGTCGTGATTGGGGAAAATTGTCATCTAGAAAACTGTTTTGTTGGCCCCTACAGCAGCATTTCCGATCACGTATCGCTGATCAATGTTGATATTGAACACAGTGTGCTGCTCCAGGGTGCCCGCGTAACGAACGTGCAACAGCGCATTGTGGATAGCTTGATTGGGCGGCGGGCACACATCAAAGCAGCACCTCAACGCCCGCAGGCACTCCGGTTTATGGTAGGGGATGATTCTCAGATTGAACTGGTGTAGCGATCGCCATACCTCGCCCTTCAGAGTCTGCCCAACACGACCACCAAGTTACTCAACGATCTCTTGTTCCCCCCTGCCACCATGATGCAAACTCAAACGAACGTTCATCTCCAGCCAGTCGGTTCATCGCTCAAGGTCCTGCTCATCATCGAGCAGTGCAATCCAGAATGGCCTTCAGTGCCGCTGGTGGGCTACAACTTTTTTCGGGAGATTGACAAACGGGCGAATGTCACCCTTGTGACCCACGAGCGCAACCGGAATGCAATCGCAGCAAAGGGACACACCAACGTCATTTATATGCCCGAAAGTGAGTTGATTCGGGGATACTACCGTTTGTTTGCTCCACTGGTTTCCAAAGTCTGGCAGCTCTACCACACATTGAACTATCCCATCTACGCGGAGTTCAACAACAACGTCTACAACGCCTTCAAGGATAAAGTCCAAGCTGGCGCTTACGACATTGTTCACGTCCTCACACCGATGATGCCCCGCTATCCGGTGAAACTCGTTCGCGCCTGCAAGGAGGTTCCTTTCCTGCTAGGGCCAGTCAATGGCGGTGTGTCCTTTCCGAAGGGATTCCAGGACGTCGCACGGCGAGAGTTTTCCTATCTGAATGCGATCCGTCACTTGGTGCGGCTGATCCCTGGTTATGTGGAGACCTACAAACGGGCAGACCACATCTTGGCAGGCTCCACCTTCACAATGAACATGATTCAGGAGCAATTGCACGTCCCGGATGAACGGATCTCTCTGTTCTACGAGAATGGGATTGATGCTGCCTTCCTAGAAACCACCGCAGTAGACGACTTGTCTCGCGCCTCGGACAACTGCATTGAACTGCTGTTTGTGGGGCGGCTAGTGCCCTACAAGGGGGCAGATATGCTGCTGGATGCCATCAGCCAACTGCCGCCTGAAATTCAGCAACGAGTGCATCTGACGATTGTGGGAGACGGTGTGGAGCGGCAGAATTTGCAGCAGCAGCAGCAGCAATTACAACTGGGCGATCGCGTCACGTTTGTGGGCTGGGTGGCGCAGCAGGAAACGCTGAACTACTACCGTCGAGCAGATATTTTTTGCTTCCCGTCGGTGCGGGAGTTTGGCGGTGCAGTGGTGTTGGAAGCAATGGCCTGTGGCCTGCCCTGCATTGTGGTCAACAATGGCGGCATTGGGGAATACGTCACTCCTGAAAATGGGTTCAGTATTGAACCCATATCCCGTCAGTACGTGGTCAACAGGCTGCAACAGCACATCACTGACCTCGTGCTAGACCAAGACCTACGCAAGCGGTTATCAATACAGGCCCGCTTGAGGGCACAGGAGTTTGAGTGGGGCAACAAGGCAGAGCAAATTGTCCGGGAATATCATCGATTGATTGAAAAAAAGCTCACTCCGAGGGCAATTCAGTAATTTTCAGGGCAATCTACGGTTATAGCGTGTCTAGACATGGTTCGTAGTCCTGACTTTTGTCAGCCCCCTTAAGGGGGGAACTACTAACTGCAAAATTGTAGGCTGAAGCAGTATAGCCACTGAATCCAGGGTTGCAAAACAGAACAGGACTCGCAACACAATTTGGAGGACACCATTTGAACTCCAGGTTTGCTGCTGCTCAGGGAGCGCCAAGTTAGGCTATCCCGCTGAGTCCAGGGCGCAAGGTGCGACGTGAACGCTTAAGCAAGAAGGATTTCCTGGGATGGGGGTTTATTTACTGTCTGCAAGGGGGATCATTTCTTCGGTCTCGGATGATCCGCTCTACGAATTAGAAGAAATTATTGCAGAGAGCTGTGCGGCCAAAATTCTTGTGCCGAAAGCGCGATCGCTCAGGCAGTGGAGTCGAGGACGAGGAGGTATTGCCGCCAAACTCGCCGATCGATATCTGCAATGGAGTGGTGGCTTTTATCAACCCTTGCAACGACTCCATCTGCCCAACGAAACGAATGTTTTACTGTTAATTGCACTCCACCCCACTCGTCTGCAAGTGTTGTCGAGTTTGCCGAACTGGCGTCAGCAGTTTGATGTGGTGGCTGCCTATGTGTTTGACTCCTGGTTATTCAAGGATTATCCGGCAGCCGTGCGACAGTTCGACCATCTGTTCGTACCGATGCCAGAAATGGTGGAACCGCTGCAGCGATATCTCAACATTCCCGTTTCACTGCTATCGTTTGGGGCTGATGCCTGGCAGCATGGTTCTGGGAATCCGCATCGCTGCATTGACCTAATCAGCTATGGGCGCATTCCCAAACTTCACCACCAGGTATTGAGTGCCACCTACCACCATCCCCAGTCTTCACGCCTTTATTTGCGGTTGGTGCCACGCCAGACTGAGCATTTCCCGGTTGCTCCCTACGCCCAGCGAGCGGACCTAGAGAGTACTCGTCAACTCTACCAATTGCTGCGGCGATCGCGCCTTGCCTTGGCCTACGATACGCTGTACCCCGGTATGCGAGAGTTCCCTCACTCCTTTGTCACCCTCCGTTGGTTTCAGTGTGGAGCGGCGGGTTGTGCCATTATGGGAAAACGTCCGACTACCCCCATTGCCGATGAATTATTGGACTGGGAGGATGCCACCCTTGAACTCCCTGATGATCCCCAAGCGTGTGTCGATGTGATTGAAGCGTTGCTCAACGATACTCAACGACTGCGCCAAATCCATCGGCGGAATTACCTTGAAAATTTGATGCGCCACGATTGGCGTTGGCGCATTAAAACGATGCTTTCACGGCTAGACTTGCCAATTCCTGAGGCTCTGACACAACAGTGCAACGCCATCGATCAACGCTATCGAGACCTGATGAAAACCCATCTAGTCTATTGCTGCTGAACAGCGAGTTGTCTGGGCGATCGCGTTTTCTAGCAACCGTAGGGGTGAATGTTGGTGATGAAACCGTTGACAAAATTCTCTGGTATGCGATTTCTCTTCATCATCGTGTTGGTGATGGGTATTTGTTTTCGGTTTACCAACTTAGGTACGAAGGTCTATTGGTATGACGAAGGCTTTACCTCGCTACGCATTGCCGGATTCACCGAAGCCACAGCCGTTGAAACTCTGCGCCAAGCTGGAGAAACAACCGTTGCCGCCATTCAACAGTTCCAGACCATCAAACCTGGCTCTACGTTTCGGCATACCCTTCAAAGTCTGGCGGCGGAAGACCCACAACATCCCCCCTTGTTCTACACTCTGGCAAGGTTCTGGGCGCAGGTTTTTGGCACCAACATTGAGGTGATTCGAGGGTTTGCAGCGATCGCCAGTCTGCTGGCCTTGCCCGCCATGTTTTGGTTCTGCCGCGAATTATTTGTAGAAACAGGCGTGTTCCAGACCAACTTGGTGAGTTGGGTCGGGGTGGCAGTGATTGCGGTGTCTCCCCTGCATCTGCTCTACGCCCAAGAAGCACGCCAGTATGGGCTGTGGACTGGATTAATCTTGCTCGGCAATGCAACCCTGCTGTATGCCCTGCGCCAACGAACAATCGCCAGTTGGGTCGCCTATGGGATTGCAATGGCCGTCGGGTTTTATACGTTCCTATTTACAGGATTGCTGGCGATCGCCCACGCAATCTACGTCTTTGCTGGGGGACGGTTGCATCCCCGGCGGGTTTATCTGTCCTTTGGCATGGCTTTACTCAGTAGCATTGGGGTCGCCCTGCCCTGGTTTGCCGTGGTGTGGCGGCAACTGCAACAAATTCACACTGTTACAGGTTGGACCACTGCGGCGCAACCACTGACAGGGCTGCTGCGCAACTGGTTCAAGGCACACAGCCGTCTGATTTTTGATACCGAAATTCGCTTTGTCGATGCTGCGGTGCAATGCCTAGTATTGCTGCTACTGGTCTATGCTATTTTCCATCTGGGTCGTCACACCCCACGTCAGGTCTGGCTGTTTGTGGTTGCCCCCATGGCGGTGACAGCCATCGGTTTGATGCTCCCTGACCTACTCTTAGGCGGAATGCGGACTATTCCTCGTTATATCTTGCCCTATCTGCTCAGCCTGCAAGGGGCGATCGCCTATCTGCTCACCTGGAAGCTAACCCATACACCCCCTTCAATCGCTGGAAAACAATGGTTCCTGCCGTTTCTCCCAGTCCAAAACCAGGGCAATTTAATACTGGGGTTTGTGCTGCTTTGTGGGATCATTTCCAGCAGCTTGATTGTGCAGGCTCCTACGTGGTGGGTCAAGTCCCACAACCGTGAAATGCCAGCGATCGCCCAAACAATTCAAGCAGCACAAAACCCCCTGGTAATCAGCGATGCAGAACTGGGAGACCTGTTGAGCCTAAGCCATGCGCTCGACCCTACCATCCCTGTTCTGCTACAACCCCGCTGCTATACCTGTGGATTGCCCGATCCCCAACTCTCAACTCTGGCTGATTTCCTGGTCAGCGATCGCCCGGCTGAAAAAATAACCAACCAAACTCTTTTCTTTTATCATCCACGCGGACACGATGACTGGACGCATGAATTTCAACAACAGTTTGAAAATCATCCCCACGTTCAACCCAAAGTTTTGGTCATGGAAGGACAAGACCCTTCCCTCTGGCAACTCGTCCCGAAACCCAGCTAACGTTGTAGCAAGTCCATCACCCTCCCTTGAGGTGGCCCCCCGAGCATCTGTTGCTCAGCGAGTCTTGCTGCCGAGCCGAGAGTTGCAGTCCCTTAACTGCCGCCGTGATGCCTGCAACCGTTTTAACCCCTAACCTCCTAACCCAAACCATGACTTCTTCTCAACCCACCATCCCTTCCAGAGGTCCCCGCCGTTTGCTGGTCACCGGCGGTGCTGGCTTTATTGCCTCAAACTTCGTTCACCACTGGATTGAACGTTACCCTGGCGATCGCGTGGTTGTGCTGGATGCCCTCACCTACGCCGGGAACCGCAGCAGCCTAGCAGCCGTTGAGCACCACCCAAACTTTCGGTTTGTCCACGGCAATATTTGCGATCGCCCCCTAGTGGATAGCTTGCTAGAGGAAGAAATGATCGATACGGTGGCTCATTTTGCCGCAGAGTCGCACGTCGATCGCTCCATTCTTGGCCCTGCGGCATTTGTACAAACCAATGTCGTCGGCACGTTTACGCTCCTGGAGGCGTTTCGGCAACAGTGGGAAAAGCGCGGCAAACCAATGAGCGATCGCTTCCTACACGTCTCAACCGATGAGGTGTATGGCAGCCTGGGACCGGACGATCCCGCCTTTACAGAGACCACTCCCTACGCACCCAACAGCCCCTACTCCGCTTCCAAAGCAGGCAGCGATCATTTGGCACGGGCCTACTTCCACACCTACCACATGCCCACGGTGATCACGAACTGTTCCAATAACTATGGCCCCTTCCACTTTCCCGAAAAGCTGATCCCACTGATGTGTATTAACATCCTGCTGGGAAAACCCTTACCCGTGTATGGGGATGGTCAGAACGTGCGCGACTGGTTGTTTGTACGGGATCACTGTAGTGCCCTGGAAGTTGTGCTGCACAAAGCCCCACCCGGCGAGACCTATAACATTGGTGGCAACAATGAAGTCAAAAATATTGACCTAGTACATCAGTTGTGTGATCTGATGGACGAACTTGCCCCCGATTTACCCGTGCGCCCCAGTCGCCAGCTGATCACCTTTGTCAAAGACCGCCCAGGACACGACCGCCGTTATGCCATCAACGCAACTAAGATCCGCACGGAGTTGGGCTGGACTCCCAGTGAAACCCTAGAGACTGGCCTGCGCAAAACCGTGGAATGGTACCTGACGCATCGCCACTGGTGGCAACCGCTGTTGTCGAGTGAGTATCAGGCGTACTATCAACAGGTTTATGCCACCACACCCTGATTAGACACATCCGGCAATGCAACTCTGATCGCAGGAGGCATAGCGTTCATTGATGCAAACTCTGCGAGTTGACCTCATTTGAGATTCCTATATTTAACGTGAATCCTGGATAAGCTGAACCCCTTGCTGTTCCGTGCGCGTCGCGCAC
>DVEB01000153.1 GCA_015295905.1 Synechococcales cyanobacterium M55_K2018_004 | reverse complement strand
ACCGACTCCGTCGGTTATTGAGTCGGTTTACACCACGACAAACTGCTACTTTACAGACGGATTCTGTATCAGACCAGGTCAGAAAATATCAAAGCGTGAATTCGGGATAAGCTGAACCCCTTGCTTTTCCGTGCGCATCGCGCATGGAAAAGCAAGGGGTTTGGGTCACCGCACTGGGCGCGGTGACCCAAACCCCTCTTAACCAAAACTGACGTTATCCAAAAAATATCAAATATTTGAGCTTGCAAAGTCAGTGTGATCCGGGTCGTTTAGCGCTTGCGGTTGAATTTAGCCTGCAAATCTTCAAGGGAAGGGGCTTTTTCGCGGCGGCGGGAAGCGTTGCCGTCTCGCTGGGCAACGCCGCTTGCCGGATCGACTGTTTTGTGGGTTCGTCGGTCTGCTTGAGGGGTGTCGGGCGATCGCATCGATAGCCCAATCCGTTTCAACGTTTCATTGACCTCCACCACACGCACCTTTACCACCTGACCGACCTTCACCACTTCCTTGGGGTCGCGGATAAAGCGGTCGGCCATCTGCGAGACATGGACTAATCCATCTTGGTGTACGCCGATGTCTACAAAGGCTCCGAAGTTGGCGACGTTGGTAACAACCCCTTCCAGTTCCATGCCGACTTTCAGATCACGGATGTCGTGGACGCCTTCTTTGAAGGTGGCGTAGACAAACTGGGCGCGGGGGTCGCGTCCTGGCTTTTCCAGTTCTTTGAGGATGTCGCGTAGGGTGGGTTCACCCACGGTTGCGGTGACGTAGCGTTTCAGATCGACGGTTTTAATTCTCTCGGTGACGGTTGTGATCTGATGGAGGCTGACGTTGAGGTCTTGGGCGATCGCCTCCACCACACCATAGCTCTCTGGGTGCACCGCCGTGTTATCAAGGGGGTTTTCTCCGTTGCGAATTCGCAAAAAGCCTGCCGCCTGCTCGAAAGCTTTGGGGCCAAGCTTAGGCACTTTTAGCAGATCCTGGCGACGCTTGAAGGGGCCGTTTGCATTGCGATAGGCCACGATGTTACTAGCAACTGTTGAATTAATCCCTGAAACGTAACTCAAGAGTTCTTTGGAGGCAGTATTCAGATCAACTCCCACATAGTTGACGCAGCTTTCAACCGTTTCGTCTAGTTTCCGTTTTAACAGCTTTTGATCCACATCGTGTTGATACTGCCCGACCCCAATGGATTTTGGGTCAATTTTAACCAGCTCTGCTAGCGGGTCTTGCAATCTTCGTCCGATGCTGATGGCCCCCCGCACGGTGACATCGAGGTCAGGGAACTCGGCGATCGCCACCTCGCTGGCCGAATAAATAGAGGCACCGGATTCATTCACAATCACCTGGATCGGTTGCCGCTCTAGATCCTTCACCACGGCTGCAACAAAGGCAGCCGTTTCACGGCTAGCCGTGCCATTGCCAATAGCAATCAGTTCAATCTGATAGTGCTGGATAAGGCGGCACACTATCTGAGTTGCTTTTTCACGTTGGGCCTCCCCACTGTGGGGAAAGATTGCCTGATATTCCAAAAATTTTCCGGTCTGGTCGATCACTGCAACTTTGCACCCCGTCCGAAAGCCTGGATCAATCGCCAGCGTGGGCCTCATGCCTGCCGGGGCAGCGAGGAGTAATTCACGCAAATTCGCTTCAAAGGTCTTGATCGATTCCAGATCGGCCCAAGCTTTTTTCTCGGCGATGACTTCACTGGTGAGCGATGGCTTCATCAGGCGGTTAAAGGCATCCTTGAGCATGGCCTGGTAAAACGCACGCACGGGTTTTGCCTTTGCTCTCAGCACCGCCGATGCTAGATAAGCCTGCACTTGGTCTTCATCAAACCGGAGGTCGAGGGTCAGCACTCCCTCGGTTTCCCCCCGCAGTAGGGCCAGCAGGTTGTGAGGGGCGATCGCCCTCACGCTTGCCTGGTAGTTGCGGTACATCTCAAACTTGGTGGTGCCTTCGGGAAACTCTGATTTGACGGCGGACACAAACACACCAGTTTCGCTCAAAAATTGCCGCAGATAGGCCCGTAGTTCGGCCCGGTCTGCTATGGTTTCTGCCAAGATATCCGACGCGCCCTGCAGCGCTTCTGCCGCCGTCTTCACCCCCTTTTCGCTGTCGATATATTTGGCCGCTTCTGCCTCCAAGTCTACTGCTGCCGCCTCAGGAACATTGAGCGCTGCAATCCAAGCGGCTAGGGGTTCTAGCCCACGTTCACGGGCGATCGTGGCCCTGGTACGACGCTTGGGTTTGTAGGGCAGGTAGAGGTCTTCAAGCTCTGGTTTGAGCCGGCAGTTTTCGATCTGCTGCTGCAAGGCATCGGTCAGCTTACCTTGATCGGCGATCGCCCTCAAAATCGTGGCTTTGCGCTCCTCTAGCTCCGTCAGGTAGGCAAACCGATCCGCCAGTTCCCGCAGTTGAATTTCGTTCAATTCTCCCGTTCGCTCCTTCCGATAACGCGCAATGAAGGGGATTGTCGCCCCCTCTGCGAGGAGTTCGAGGGTGTTGGTGACCTGGAAGGGTTTAAGGGAAAGTTCAGTCGCAAGAATTTGAGGGATGTTGAGCATAGGAATGGAAGAGGGAGGAGGAAGTAGGGGAGGAGGCGTGAACACCCGCACGAAGCCCAACCCTAAAACCTGGAACCCAAAATCGATAAACCAGCATTCATCACTATAGCGAGTGACGTGATGGTGAGGAAATTTTGAGCCGAAACGGTCATTTTGGGAGTAGGTCGGCAACTTTTGCAGGGGATTTGTCCGTCTTTGGCAAAGGAGCTAGAACACACTTACTATGGAAGTAGGACAATTGCCAGTCTTGGCCTTGGGGTTGCTCTCTTGGGGCTTGAAGAAGACACTCTTGAAGGGCATATTCATTGCTTTGCACCGCTAGTTCACCACTAACTGACAACCTTTCTACGAGACTCTTCCGGTGCTACCGATTGAATTTGTCATCATTGGTAAACCTGTTTCCCACCAAACGAAGGACAAAAAGCGTCTGCAAGCTTGGAAGGAAAAGGTGCGCAAGGTTGCTCAAAGCTTTTGGGCAAACCGTCCTCCTTTGGGTGAGTCCCTTAAGGTGGTGATTACGCATTACTACGATGCCCTCGATGAATCAGGCGTGCCCGATAGTGACAACATTGTGAAGCCAATTCGGGATGCGTTTAATGGAGTCCTCTATGTCGATGATTATCAAATTACGGATTTTGTCAGTCGTCGCCGTAATTTGAATGGGTCTTTTCGTGTCAAGGGGATGTCGCCAGCGCTGGCGGAGGGGTTTTGTAAGGGGGAAGAATTTCTCCATGTTAGGATTGAGATCGCCCCTGATCCGTTAGACCTAAACTGAGGTGGAGCGCGAGAGTCATCGGTATGAGTCACTCAGAACAACGCAGTTCACTAGAGCACCGAAGATTGCTCAGGCTTGCGAACGAATATCGTCAGCGAGGCTACGACGTGATCTTGAACCCCTCGCCGCAAGACTTGCCCCCCTCCTTGGCCGACTGTTCCCTTGATTTAGTCGCCAGGAAGGGTGATCGCACGGTTGCAGCCGAGGTGCGATCGCGTGAAAGCCTAACGCTCAACGGCCCCGACGACCTACGACGGATCAGTGAGTCGGTGAAGCAATTGCCCAATTGGGAGTTTGAACTTGTGTTGACAAATGCTCGCCGCAAAGCAGAGCCAAACCTGAAAGACTAGTGCAGTGTTGCCGATTGGGCATTGCTGATTGAACCATGGTTTTTGACTGGTTGACGCATTACCAGCGCCACTGGAGCCTGCTCCAGGCTGAGATTGAGCAGATTGGTCGCGAACTTGAGCGATCGCCCTACCAAGACCTTGATCGCGATGCAGAGGCACAGCCATTGATCGAGCGCCATGTGAACGGCTACCCTGTGCGCTTTCAGGTTGATCGTTACGATACGTTGCCCAACGGTGATCTTGCAATTTGCATTGACGCCTATGGAGGGCCACCCACGCTGTTTGGGATGAAGCCGTCATACCGATTTTTCAAGCATCCGAACGGAAATGTCTACTACTAACGTCAGTTCGGGTTAAGCGGCTGTTGGGGCACTGCGTGATGCCCCAATACTCTTGATCTTCCGCGCACGGCAGGGTAGGGAAACAGCGACCGAAAGCTGGACTGTCTTTCTATGGCGGGTTCTGCGGCTTCATCCCAAAGGCTCTCGTAGAAGAAAAACGAAACCCCCAACCCGAAATAACGGGCTTCCCTAACTTTGTGTTGAATCAATCGCATAGGCACGGGACGGTTGCGTAAGCCAGTCAAAATTCCGACACCAGTTGGTATTTTTTGTTGCGTCTCTTGAATCTCTGGACGATTGATTTGCTCAACAAAGCTGTGGAGGTCAGAGCGATAGACTTGCACAATGAGTTCATCCACAATGCCCTGCCGCACCCAAGTCAGCCAGTCTTGCAGGAAGGAGTTGTAGGCAACGTTGTAGGGATTGGGGGAGACTGAAAACATTGCTGAGGATTTTTGGGCTTTTACCGCTTGATAAAGGTTTGCCATGAATTCAGTGATTTTGTTGGCTCGCCAACTCACCCAGGCGGGGTCTCGCGGATTCGTGGGTGGGTCTTGTTGGGTCTCCTGTCGATACAGATCGGTTGTGAAGCGATCGTAGCCAAACTCGACAGGCAGGGCCATGTGGTCATCAAACTGAACCCCATCGACGTTGTATCGACGCAGGACTTCTAGCACTAGATCGCTGAAAAATTGTTGCACCTGGGGATGAAAGGGGTTGAGCCACGCAACCTCTCCGGCAGCACTCATTGAGGTTTGGCTGCCATCCTGTCGCTGGGTGAGCCACTGGGGATAGTTCTCGGTCAACTCTGAGATGGGGGGAGCCATGAAGCCAAATTCAAACCAGGGAATGACCAGCAGACCGCGGCGATGGGCCAAGGTGATCAAGTCTGCCAACATATCCTGTCCCTGCAAACCTCGCCGCACAAAGGGCTGAATGCGGGCCTGCTGGGCAACCGGACTGGGGTATAACACATACCCAGAATTCCACACGACGACATAAATCGTGTTGAAGTTAAGTTGGGCGAGCTGATCGATCGCTTCCTGCAAGCGGTTGTGATCGCGCATGACATCAATGTCATTGGTGGTAAACCAGACACCTCGAATTTCCTGGAAGGAGCGCTGGGTTGGCGCAACCGGCGGAAGCTCCATTGCCGCCAAGTTCAGGCATCCAGAAAAGACGAGGGCCAGCAGTGCGGTCAACCCAAATAGGATGACGTATTTGAGGGTTTTCCAGACAGCATATCGGTTGGAGTGCTGCCTCCAGTGTTGACCCGACCAATGTAATGTCATACGAAGCATGGGAGAGCGATCGCCAATCAACGCCAATCAACAAAGATAGATCTGAATTGATCTGATACAAGTCACCGTCCATCAGTTTTACCAAAGAATGCGGCACTGGAGGGGGAGAGTTGGGCAATTTTTGTTGGTAGGTGGGGGGCGTTGCTTAATCCAAATATGATTGTTTGAGTGAGGGGCGCACGGAGTGCGCCCCTCACTCAAACAATCACTGGTTACATCAGCCTGGTTAAATCAGCAATGCCTAGACGGGGTAGGTGGGGCGGGTGCGAGGGATGAATCATTAAGGGATTTGGAGTGAAGGAAGAAGTTGGCTTTTTTGGGTGGAAACTATTTTTTGGGTGGAAACTAGAGGAGCGATCGCCTCATATTCTGTACGCACAGATACCGGCAATCCCCTGAGGCTTGTAAAGTTAAATTAAATGGTGTCGAAGATCAACTTTCTCGGAGAAGAAATGCTATTTTAGATACAGAATGAATTCCGGAAAATTTTCTGGGGAGTTTGATAAATCAGTGCTCCCCTTTTTTCAAAAATTACACTCAAAAAACCGCTGCAAAGTGCATCATCAATACCTCATTTGAGTACAGTTTAAGTTTGTCACTAATAATACTAAATGATTTGAAACCCTTGATTTGAGAGAGATCTAGGTGAGTACAGGAATACACGATCCTTGCTCTCACAAATACTTGCACCTACTTAAGAAAATACTTGCTCCTGCACCCGAAATAAAGTTTAAACCCACGAATATCGTGGGTTTTGTTGTTTGAGTACAGCACTAATCAATCAAATAAATCCTATTCACGCCCTCAAAATTTTCCCTTGAACTGCGATTGGTATAACGTTCATAACGCCAAACACTACATGCTCTAAATTCACTGGAACCCAACCCATTCATTCCCTGACTGGGGTTCCTCAAGAGATGAGGTGGAGTGGGTGGAGAAGATCGCTCTGTCTGTGCGATCGCCCTCTCCCAGGCGCAACAACACCCTGTCGCTCCGGAAATTCATTCGATGACACCACCACCCATTACTGCTCTCCAGGCACCGCCTGTGACTGAGCTACCCATCGTGACCGAGTCAACCAAGAGTGATGCGATCGCCAAAAAATCGGACAGCAGTTGTGGTTGTAGCACCAACCCCAATGCGGTTCCGCAGATGGACGAGCGGCTTCGTCAACGGATTGAAAAGCACCCTTGCTACAGCGAAGAAGCTCATCATCACTACGCCCGGATGCACGTTGCAGTGGCTCCTGCCTGTAATATTCAATGTAATTACTGCAACCGTAAATATGACTGTGCCAACGAAAGTCGGCCTGGTGTAGTGAGTGAGTTGTTGACGCCGGAAGAGGCTGCCCACAAGGTACTGGTAATTGCTGGCAAGATCCCTCAGATGACCGTTTTGGGGATTGCAGGGCCCGGAGATCCATTGGCAAACCCAGAGAAAACCTTCCGCACCTTTGAGTTGATTGCCGAGAAAGCACCCGACATCAAACTGTGCCTTTCCACCAATGGATTGATGTTGCCCGACTACGTGGAACGGATCAAGCAACTGAATGTGGATCACGTAACGATTACGATCAACATGGTTGATCCAGAAATCGGGACAAAAATTTATCCTTGGGTGCACTACCGACGGAAGCGGTATAAGGGACTGGAAGCCACTAAGATTTTGCATGAACGGCAAATGGAAGGTCTGCAAGCCTTGAAGGAAGCAGACATCCTATGCAAAGTAAACTCGGTGATGATTCCTGGCATCAATGATGAACACTTGGTCGAAGTAGATCATGTCATTCGTGAGAAGGGTGCATTTCTGCACAACATCATGCCGTTGATCTCGGCACCGGAACATGGTACACACTTTGGTCTGACTGGACAGCGTGGTCCCACTCCGAAGGAACTGAAGGCGCTCCAAGATAAGTGTGCTGACAGCAACATGAAGATGATGCGCCACTGTCGGCAGTGTCGAGCAGATGCGGTGGGTCTGTTGGGTGAAGACCGTTCGCAGGAATTCACCAAAGACAAGTTCATGGCCATGGAATCGCAGTATGACCTGGAACTGCGCCAGGAAGTTCATGCAGGGATTGAGAAATTTAAGGAGGAAATTAAGGCTGCGAAGGCAAAAGTGAAGCCGACAGAGCGCGTTAAGGATAGTCCCAAAATCCTGGTGGCAGTTGCAACCAAGGGGGGTGGACTCGTGAACCAACACTTTGGTCACGCGAAGGAATTCCAGATCTTTGAAGTAGATGCCAACGAAGCAAAATTTGTCGGACACCGCAAGGTAGACCAGTATTGCCAAGGTGGATATGGTGAAGATGCAACGTTGGAGTATGTAATCAAGGCGATCGCAGACTGCAAGGCCATCCTTGTTTCCAAAGTGGGTGAGTGTCCGAAGGCTGAACTGCGGGAAGCAGGTCTGCAAGTGGTTGAAGCTTACGATGTGATTGAAAAAGTGGCTCGTGAGTTCTATGACGAGCACATTCTGAAACGTACATTCTGAAACATTGGATTGCTGACAGATAGGTCATAAAATTTGCCTCCTTCTTTTCTTAAATTTTATGACCTATCTTTCTTCTCTAGGATCGTTGTTCAATCTTGATCCTTTTTCGGAGTGAAGCTATGTCTTACACCATCACGAGTCAATGTATTGGATGTAGTCGTTGTCAGACCCACTGCCCTACAGGTGCTGTTCAAAAAACTGGCAATACTTTCTGGATTGATCAGAGCCTTTGTAATAACTGTGCTGGAATGTATAGTGTGCCTCAATGCATGGCAGTTTGCCCCACCAACGATGGCTGCATTCCTGATATCCAGGAGTTTTGGAGTCGCTGGTTTGTGAAATATAACCGCTTAGTTTCGAGGCTTCGCACCGCAGAACAAGCAGTCTATTGGGAGCAATGGTTTGACAGATATTCCCAGCGAATTGCAAGCCAAATCCACTCGCGGCAAGTGACAACTGAAACAGCACGGTAGTAGCACTGGAGTTCATACCACTCACCAATTTTTGAGTCGTTAGGCTGAGTGCGATCGCCCTCTCAATCTTCCTTCCTATTTACGTCCTCTCAAGAGACAGCGCTATGACGGTGATTTATCTCGATAACAATGCCACCACAAAGGTTGATCCTGCCGTTTTGGAGGCCATGCTGCCTTATTTGACCGAGTTGTACGGCAATCCCTCTTCGATGCACTCGTTTGGTGGGCAGGTCGGCAAAGCCCTGAAGGAAGCTCGTGAGCAGGTTGCCACCCTATTTGGTGCAGAGGAAGCGTCCGAAATTGTGTTTACTAGTTGTGGGACAGAGGGGAATAACACGGCAATTCGTGCTGCCCTCGCTGCCCAGCCCGATCGCCGTCACATTATCACCACACAGGTCGAACATCCCTGTGTTTTGAATGTATGCAAACAGTTGGAAAAGCAGGGGTATCGAGTCACCTATTTGTCGGTTGACCGTCAGGGAATGCTTGACCTGATGGAACTGGAAGCGGCCCTGACGGGAGACACCGCCCTCGTCACAATCATGTATGCCAACAACGAAACAGGGGTTGTTTTCCCAATTGAAACGATTGGAGCGATCGCCAAGGGCTACGGAGCCACTGTCCACGTTGATGCGGTGCAGGTAGCAGGGAAATTACCCCTGAATATGAAGACCAGCACCGTGGACATGATGACCATCTCTGGTCACAAACTCCATGCGCCCAAGGGAGTCGGTGCGCTCTACATCCGTAAAGGTTTCCGCTTCCGGCCATTGCTGCTAGGCGGCCACCAGGAACGCGGGCGCAGAGCCGGAACCGAGAATGTTCCCGGCATTATCGGACTTGGTAAAGCGGCTGAAATTGCCAGCTTTGAACTGAAATATACAGGACGGGAACAACGATTGCGCGATCGCCTCGAACAAACAATTCTTACTACCATCCCCAACACCGAAGTCAACGGTCATCCCAAAAATCGCCTGCCAAATACCACAAATATTGGCTTCAAATACATCGAAGGTGAAGCAATTTTGCTGATGCTCAACAAACACGGCATCTGCGCTTCCTCCGGTTCTGCCTGCACCTCTGGTTCCCTTGAACCATCCCACGTTCTACGTGCCATGGGACTGCCCTACACCATCCTGCATGGTTCCATTCGGTTCAGCCTGTCGCGCTTTACCACCGATGCAGAAATCGATCGTGTTCTAGACGTGTTACCTGGAATTGTCGAAAACCTGCGAGCTATCTCACCCTTTAACAGTGACGAAGCTGATTGGTTACAAGGTCGAGAAGAAGTACTTGTTTAGTGATTTGCAATTTTAGCGATGTGCAATGTGTACAAAGCACACATTGCACATCACAAAGAATCCACCCTTCATTCTGAAACAACAACCATGTGGGACTATACCGAAAAAGTAATGGAGCTCTTCTATAACCCCAAAAATCAAGGGGTGATTGAAGCGTCGAACGAAGAAGGAATTGCAACGGTTTTTGGTGAAGTGGGCAGTATTGCCTGCGGTGATGCATTGAGATTACATCTCAAAATTGATATTGCCGAAGATCGAATTTTAGATGCTCGCTTCCAAACCTTTGGCTGTACCAGTGCGATTGCCTCTTCTTCAGCGTTAACCGAAATGATCAAAGGCATGACCTTAGATGAAGCACTGAACGTGAGCAACAAAGATATTGCTGACTATCTCGGTGGATTGCCTGAAGCAAAAATGCACTGTTCGGTGATGGGGCAGGAAGCTCTAGAAGCTGCTATCTATAAATACCGCGGCATTGAAGTTGAGCAACACGACGATGACGACGGCAAACTCATCTGTAGTTGTTTTGGCATCAGTGATGCAAAAATTCGTCGCGTCATTATCGAAAACAATCTGACCACTGCGGAACAGGTCACCAATTACGTAAAAGCAGGAGGGGGGTGTGGCACCTGTCTGACAGACATTGAAGATTTAATTGCAGAAGTGCAGGCCGAAGTTGCTGCTATGCCCGTCAAACTTGCCGCAGAAATTGCCGTTTCCCAAGAAAAGGCGACTCGCCCCCTCACCACCGTCCAAAAAATTGCCCTGATCCAACAAGTTCTAGCTGAAGAAGTGCGTCCTGTGCTGCTTGCCGATGGTGGCGATGTGGAACTGTTTGATGTCGAGGGCGATCGCGTCCTAGTCTCGCTCAAAGGTGCATGTGGTTCCTGCTCCAGCAGCACCGCCACCCTGAAGATTGCGATCGAAGCTCGCTTACAGGAACGAGTCCTACCCAGTTTAGTGGTTGAAGCAATCTAGTGACTTTGGAGTTTGGGTTTTGGATTGATTCACCACCTTCAGTATTCCTGATTCTGTTGCTTTGACTATGACTCAAACCATTGAGTCTTCAAGCCAAAATCCAAAATCTAAAATCCTCTTTTCTTCTCTCCTCTACTTATGAATCAACATATCCTCCCCCATGTGCCGATGGAGCGATCGCCTCCGGTGCCCTGATTGACTGGTTACACCGCTGCGCGATGGCACTGTGCGATCGCCTCCATGTCCCTAGCCCGTGTTCGACTTAAATGGCGTTTGCGCCCTTCCCCCCTCCGTAAACGCCATTTAGACCAAAACCAAATCCTCAAGTTTCCAAGCCATTCAAGGAGATCCAAATGACTGACGAATCCATTAGACAGATTGCATTCTACGGTAAAGGTGGGATTGGTAAGTCCACCACTTCGCAAAATACAATCGCCGCAATGGCAGAAATGGGTCAACGCATTATGATCGTGGGTTGCGACCCGAAAGCAGACTCTACCCGTTTGATGTTACACAGCAAAGCACAAACCACCATTCTGCACTTGGCAGCCGAGCGCGGCGCGGTGGAAGACCTGGAACTCGATGAAGTCATGTTGACTGGCTTCCGGGGTGTGCGTTGCGTTGAGTCAGGTGGTCCTGAACCCGGTGTGGGTTGCGCAGGTCGAGGCATCATCACCGCCATTAACTTCCTAGAAGAAAACGGTGCCTACGAAGACCTCGATTTCGTCTCCTACGACGTGTTGGGCGACGTTGTGTGCGGTGGTTTTGCGATGCCCATTCGGGAAGGCAAGGCCCAAGAAATCTACATCGTCACCTCGGGTGAAATGATGGCCATGTATGCCGCTAACAACATCGCGCGAGGCATTCTGAAGTATGCTCACTCCGGCGGCGTGCGCCTAGGTGGTTTGATTTGCAACAGCCGTAAAGTTGACCGGGAAATTGAACTGATCGAGACCCTGGCGAAGCGGTTGAACACCCAGATGCTCCACTTCGTACCCCGCGACAACATCGTTCAACATGCAGAACTGCGCCGCATGACGGTGAACGAATATGCACCCGACAGCAACCAAGCCAACGAGTACCGCATCCTCGCTCAGAAGATCATCGACAACAAGAACCTAACGATTCCTACGCCCATCAGCATGGACGAACTGGAAGATCTGCTGGTCGAATTCGGTATCCTCGGCGGCGAAGAAGAGTACCAAAAGGCGATCGCAGAAGACCAAGCAAAAGCCGTCGCTGCGGTCTAACCCGGTTGAATGCTGGATTTTGGATTGGCGATGGCATCAAAAATCCAAAATCCAAACTCTAAAGCCCAAAATCAACTCTCCTTCTCTTCTCCGCCTACTCCATTCTGAAATCTGTAGAGACAGCCTATGACCCCTCCTGAATCTGCGACATTAAGCGAAGTAACTGCCGCTCCTCAGCAACCCGTTGCCGCAACTAAAGAACTGATCAAAGAAGTCCTCGAAGCCTATCCTGAGAAATCTAAGAAAAAGCGGGAGAAGCACCTCAACGTTTACGAAGAAGGCAAACCAGATTGCGGCGTTAAGTCCAACATCAAGTCCGTTCCCGGTTCCATGACCACCCGTGGCTGTGCCTACGCCGGATCAAAAGGTGTGGTTTGGGGACCGATCAAAGACATGATCCACATCAGTCATGGTCCCGTGGGTTGTGGTTACTACTCCTGGTCTGGTCGTCGGAACTATTACATTGGTACGACTGGTGTTGATAGCTTTGGTACGATGCAGTTCACCTCCGACTTCCAGGAAAGAGATATTGTGTTCGGGGGTGACAAAAAACTAGCCAAACTCATCACCGAATTGGAAGAACTCTTCCCCCTCAATCGGGGTATTTCCATTCAATCTGAATGTCCGATTGGTCTGATTGGGGATGACATCGAAGCCGTCGCCAAAAAATCCTCTCGGGAAATTGGCAAGACCGTTGTTCCTGTTCGCTGCGAAGGGTTCCGGGGTGTGTCGCAATCCCTCGGACACCACATCGCCAACGACACTGTGCGGGACTGGGTCTTCCCCAAAGCTGACAAAGCGTTGAAAGATGGCACCCTCAAAGCTGAGTCAACCCCCTATGATGTCGCCATCATTGGAGACTACAACATCGGTGGCGATGCCTGGTCAAGTCGCATTCTGCTAGAAGAAATTGGCCTGCGCGTGGTAGCCCAGTGGTCTGGAGATGGCACCCTGAATGAAATGATGCTGACCCCAACGGTGAAGCTGAACTTGGTGCACTGCTACCGCTCGATGAACTACATCAGCCGCCACATGGAAGAAGCTTACGGCATTCCCTGGTTGGAATACAACTTCTTCGGCCCCACCAAGATTGCGGAATCTCTGCGGGAAATTGCTTCGAGGTTTGACGAAACCATTCAGCAAAAAGCGGAAGAAGTGATCGCCAAATACGAAGCCCAGACCCAGGCCGTACTGGAAAAATACCGTCCACGTCTGGAAGGTAAGACGGTCGCCCTGATGGTGGGTGGTCTGCGTCCGCGTCACGTTGTGCCTGCATTCCACGACCTAGGAATGCGCCTCGTTGGAACTGGGTATGAATTCGCTCACAACGACGACTACAAGCGCACAACTCACTACATCGAGAATGGCACGTTGATCTACGACGATGTTTCTGCCTACGAATTTGAGGAATTCGTCAAAGCCCTGAAGCCTGACCTAATTGCTTCTGGCATCAAAGAGAAGTATGTCTTCCAGAAGATGGCGCTGCCTTTCCGCCAGATGCACTCCTGGGATTACTCCGGCCCGTACCACGGCTACGATGGTTTCGCTATCTTCGCCCGCGATATGGACATGGCTCTCAACAGCCCAACTTGGAGCTTGATTGGTGCGCCCTGGAAGAAATAGGTGACTGTCAGAACGTGATGCGTTGCATCACGTTCTGAAAATCCTAGGTTTTTTAGGATGCGTTGCATCACGTTTTGCAATTCTCTCCTCCTACCCAATTCCCTCAAAGCGAGAAAAATTATGGCTCAGAACGACGTCAATAAGATCAAAGACCACGCCGAGTTGTTCCACCAGGACGAGTATCAAGAACTGTTTGCCAACAAGAAACAGTTTGAAGGCGGGCATGACCCCGATGAAGTGGCCCGCGTTGCTGAATGGACAAAGACCTGGGAATATCGGGAAAAGAACTTTGCACGGGAAGCCCTCACTGTTAACCCGGCAAAAGCGTGCCAACCCCTGGGTGCAATTCTAGCAGCGGTTGGTTTTGAAGGAACGCTGCCGTTTGTGCATGGGTCCCAGGGCTGTGTGGCTTACTTCCGCTCCCACTTTACCCGCCACTTCAAGGAACCCTTCTCTGCGGTTTCCTCCAGTATGACGGAAGATGCGGCAGTCTTCGGCGGACTTAACAACATGAAAGAGGGCTTGGCAACCGCCTACAACCTCTATAAGCCTAAGATGATCGCCCTTTGCACCACCTGCATGGCAGAGGTGATTGGGGATGACTTGGGAGCGTTTATTAAGGCTTCCAAAGAGGAAGGCTCTGTTCCTAAAGACTTTCCTGTTCCCTACGCACATACTCCTAGCTTTGTCGGCTCCCACATCACGGGCTACGACAACATGTTGAAGGGCATCTTGAGTAACCTGACGGAAGGCAAGAAAAAAGAAACCACAAACGGCAAGATCAACTTCATCCCTGGTTTTGAGACCTACGTCGGCAATCTGCGCGAAATTAAGCGCATTGCTGGGTTGATGGGGGTAGACTACACGCTGTTGGCCGACAACTCTGATTATCTCGATTCTCCCAACGACGGTGAGTTCAAGATGTACGTTGGTGGCACAACGCTGGAAGATGCAGCAGACTCGATTAATGCCGAGGCAACGATCGCTTTCCAAGCTTACTCTACGGTCAAGACACGGGAATACATCGAACAGACATGGGGACAAAAGACCTTTGTGACTCGTCCCGTGGGCATTCGTGGCACAGACGAGTTCCTGATGAAGCTCTCGGCTCTGACGGGTAAGCCCATTCCTGCTGAACTGGAAGCTGAGCGGGGACGCGCTGTAGACGCTCTAACTGACTCCCAAGCTTGGTTGCATGGCAAGCGCGTTGCGTACTATGGTGACCCCGATCTCGTGATTGGTCTGACCCAATTCCTGCTAGAGGTCGGTGCTGAACCAATTCACATTGTGGTCACCAACAGCAATGAGGAGTTTGAGGCAGAACTGCGGGCGCTGCTCGATTCTAGCCCCTTCGGCGCAGGCGCAACCATCTACGGTGGCAAGGATTTGTGGCATATGCGCTCCCTGCTCTTCACAGAACCCGTAGACTTCTTTATCGGGAACTCCTACGGTAAGTACCTGTGGCGCGACACCCACACCCCAATGGTGCGGATTGGCTATCCCATCTTCGATCGTCATCACCTGCACCGTTACGCCACCTACGGCTACCAAGGCACGATTAACATCCTGAATTGGGTGGTGAACACCGTTCTGGATGAACTCGATCGCAACACGATCATTCCTGCGAAGACGGATATTTCCTACGACCTAATTCGCTAGGCAATCCCCCAAAATCCCCCTTGATCAGGGGGACTTCCCAATCTGCTAGTTCCCCCCTGATTCAAGGGGGGGCTAGGGGGATCAAATCATGAATTCCTGTGCAAACTGATTGAGACAGATTACGTTCCTTTTCGAGACGTTGCGAGTGCTCTTAAGACATTTCTGGCAACGTCTCTTTCCTCAAGAAAATCGCGCTATTTATGGGGTTTATCGAGATCAGAGAGCGGGTGATGAACAATATCCAGATCAACGATACGACGCTGCGAGATGGCGAACAGGCTGCGGGTGTGGCCTTCACGCTAGAGGAAAAGGTGGCGATCGCCCAGCTCTTGGATATGATTGGCGTCCACGAGCTAGAAATCGGCATCCCCGCAATGGGAGAAGAGGAACAACAGGCGATTCGTACGATTGTCGATCTAGGCCTCAACGCTCAGTTGCTTGGTTGGAACCGGGCTGTGATTTCTGATATTGCAGCCTCGGTGGCCTGTGGCCTGAAGCGGGTGCATCTTTCTATTCCCGTCTCAGATGTGCAAATTGCAGTCAAGTTTCAGGGGCACTGGCGCAGGATGCTGGAGCGCCTTAGGGATGCGATCGCCTATGCCCTCGACCACGGCCTCTACGTCTCGGTCGGCGGCGAAGATTCCTCTAGAGCCGATGAAGGCTTCTTGCTAGATGCCGCCCACTTTGCCCAGGAATGTGGCGCCTCTCGCTTCCGATTTTGTGACACAGTTGGCATTCTTGATCCCTTCAGCACCTACCAGAAGGTCAATCGTCTAGTGGAGATGCTGTCCATTCCCATCGAGATGCACACGCATAACGATCTAGGCTTGGCAACGGCCAATGCCCTGGCAGGAATTAAAGCGGGGGCAAAATCGGTGAATACTACCGTGAATGGTTTGGGTGAGAGGGCAGGTAATGCGGCCCTAGAAGAGGTTGTTGTTGCCCTGAAACAACTCTACGGGATCAAATTGGGAATTGATACTCGGCGTTTGCCCGAAGTCTCGCGGCTCGTGTCACAGGCTTCAGGCAGTTCTCTCCCTCCCTGGAAGGCGATCGTTGGAGCCAATGCCTTTGCCCACGAAGCGGGTATCCATGCAGACGGCATCCTCAAAAATCCAGTCAGCTACGAACCCTTCGCCCCAGAAGAGGTGGGACAGGAGCATCGCCTGGTGATTGGCAAACATTCAGGACGCCATCTCGTCCTCAATGTGTTGCAGCAAAACGGCATTTCCCTCGAACCCACCGAGGCCCAATCCCTGCTAGACCAAGTGCGACACCTATCTGTGCAACTGAAGCGCAGCCTGACGACCGATGAACTTTTAAACCTAGTTGCTGAGCGGAGGAGTCCCCATGCGATCCGATGAAATTGAAATTGATGCACCACCCATCTTCGACATTGGGGAAAAGGTGCGTGTCAAAAAACTCATTCGCAATGATGGCACCTTTCCAGGGAAAGAGATTGGTGAAATCCTAGCCAAGAAAGGCGACACGGGTTACGTCATCAGCATTGGTACGTTTCTTCAGCAATACTACATTTTTGCTGTCCATTTCCTGAAGACGGGCTATGTTGTGGGATGTCGGAGCAAGGAACTAGAGTCGGCTGAAGTGATTGAGGGCATTCCAGCAGAAACAACGAGTGTTTGAGTCTGATCGGCCTCTCTCATACGCTTGAGGTGGCAACTGTAGAGTACGTGAAGCCGGGGGACAAGGGTGCCCCCTTTGTGTGGGGGCGTTGCCCCTTGCCCCCCATCTGTCACCCTAGTTTTTGAAATTGGGCATGAGTCATTCAGGAAGTTATTGAGGAACAGCTATGAAAGTTATGCTGCGTGAAAATAAATTGGGTCATCTTGTGGTCTACGTGGCCAAGAAAGATCTAGAAGAAGAAGTGGTTAAGCAAGTGGATAATGGTGAGAACGGGTTTATCTATACTCTAGCCAACGGTTGGGAGTTAGAAGTGCCCGCCTGGCAAGAAGGGACTCGCCTGCCATTCACCATCGAAGCCAAAAGACTCGCGTAGTATCTGAGTGTTTAGCAGTCCTCGACACAATCATGAGCAAATCGAAACCTGACTCCACTGAACCGTTTCAGCTTGAAGGGCAATTTCTCGGGTTTGAGATGGAAGGCCACAAGCTGAAATTCCTTTGGATGGCCTGCGACGATCGCCAGTTTTGCATCAAGCTCACCAAAGCAGCTCGGGCCTCAGTGGGCACAACCTTGCATCGGGGCGATCGCATCTTGGTTCAGGGGAGTCAGTGCGTGAGTCGGGCTGGCTCGGCCATGCTCAAAGCCGCTCAAGTCAGACGGGTGTCTTGCCTAGAACACGCCAGGCGTGAGTCAGAGGTCGTCCGCCCAGGCAAAACGGTCACGGTCAAAGTTTGCTATAAGTCGGGCTGTCAGAAGCAGGGAGGGAAGAAACGTCACAAGCAGTTGGAACAGGTGTTGCGCGATCGCAACCTGCACCAGATGGTCGTCTTTGAAGAAACGGGTTGTCTGGGGAAATGCTCTTTGGCTCCCAACATGGTGATGCTCCCTGGGAAAAAGCGGCTGAGTGGCATGGAACCCGAAGCAATCGCCAACTTGATCGAAGCCTTGCACTGTTCTCATCAAGGCTCTTGCCAAGCATGGGATGAATAAAACCTCCACGCTTGGCTGAAGACTTCAACGAATAGTTTTAGGTAGCAACGAGGGAAGCCCTTTGCAATCTAAAATCACAGATCTAAAATCACAGTTTAAATGACAGCGATCGCAGGGATGTTTGATGAAAGCAGCAAACATTTAGCGTGAGAAAGCGAAACCGTTGGATTGGCTACTGTTCACACCGCTGAGATTAAAAAAGTATGGTGTTTTCCCAGTGAGGTTGCATTTTCATTCACACTAGAAAGATACCGATTTTGAATTGCAACACCCACGATTTTTCTGCGCTTCGGAGTTAAGCCCATGCAAATTGCCAACGACGTTACCGAACTCATTGGACGCACTCCCCTGGTTCGCCTCAATCGTATTCCCCAGGCTGAAGGCTGTGTCGCCCAGATCGTGGTGAAACTTGAGGGCATGAACCCCGCTGCATCGGTCAAAGATCGAATTGGCATGAACATGATCCGCGCTGCCGAAGCGGCAGGGTTGCTTGAACCAGGTAAGACGGTCATCGTTGAGCCAACATCGGGCAACACGGGGATTGCTCTGGCGATGGTTGCGGCGGCAAAGGGCTATCGCATCATCTTGACGATGCCTGAGACCATGAGTCTGGAACGTCGGGCCATGCTCAAAGCCTACGGTGCAGAACTGGTGCTCACACCTGGCAATTTAGGGATGAAAGGGGCGATCGCCCACGCCGAGGAACTGGCTGCCTCGATTCCGAATGCCTTTATGCCGCAGCAATTCAAGAACCCGGCCAACCCTGAAATTCACCGGCAAACAACAGCAGAGGAAATCTGGAAAGACACCGACGGCCAAGTCGACATCGTGGTGGCAGGCGTTGGTACAGGCGGCACGATTACTGGCATTGCGGAGGTGATCAAGGCGCGCAAACCCGAATTTAGGGCGATCGCCGTTGAACCCGTCCACAGCCCCGTCCTCTCTGGCGGACAACCCGGCCCTCATAAGATCCAGGGCATTGGTGCAGGGTTTGTGCCCGATGTGCTGCGGACCGATTTGCTGGATGAGATTGTGCAGGTAAGCAACGAGGAGGCGATCGCCTATGGTCGCCGTTTAGCCAGAGAAGAAGGGTTGCTGTCGGGTATTTCCTCCGGTGCCAATCTTTGCGCAGCGATTCAAGTCGCAAAACGTCCTGACAATGCTGGCAAGCTGATTGTCATGATCCAACCCAGCTTTGGCGAACGCTACCTCAGCACCGCCCTCTTCCAGGATGATCCTGCTCCCGCAACCACCCTCCCTGCACCTGAACTCGTCCCCGCCCATTAAACCTGCAAGGTGTTATGTGATACCGACAAAAAGGAGGTCTTATGCCATTCCTGACCCTTCAAATTGCTAAAGGCCACTCAGTTGACAAAAAACGTGAATTGGCTCAAGCGCTCACAGCAACCCTAGTGGAGGTTTTGGGGACAAAACCTGAATGGGTCACGATTCACATTGATGAGTTTGAGCGCGAAAACTGGTCAGTGGGAGGCACGCTTCACGTCGATAAGCCTGCCGGCAAACACGCTGAAACGCAACCCGTTGCATGAAACTGCTTGCACCGCCTAAACGCCCACAGACAGCCTGTCCTCTCGATTCTCGATTTTGGCTTGGGATTGGCGATTTTGGCCTGCCAGAGGGAGGTTTCTAGGGCTAGTGGCGGTTGCATTCGCAGCGGTGCATTGAAGCATGAGGCGGAATCTGTCTGTCTAGCAGCAGTTTGTGGTGGTGTAAAACGTGCGCTGCGCAGTTTTACACCACCACAAACCAGCTCAATAACCAATGGAGTCGGTCTTAGAAAAACCTTGACCCAGCTCTCTTACACCCAAACAGGGCGAAGGAGACCGGGGGAGGAGGGCGATTCGGGACAAACGTGACCGGACTACTGTCCGAAAAAATCTGGCTCAACTGTTTCACAGACAACTAAACCTGTGTTAACCTAGATAAGCCGAAAGGGATGTCTTCCTTCCTGCAACATTCCTTCCTGCAACAGGTGTTCTGTTCCATTGCGGGCGTAGTTTAGTGGTAAAACTATAGCCTTCCAAGCTATTGATGCGGGTTCGATTCCCGCCGCCCGCTTTTCGAAGAATCCATTCCTGCTTGGGCAAGGATTTTGCCAAAAGCTCCTCCTAGTTTTTCACCGATCCGTCGGGCATCAGCGTTCCTTTCAACGTGGCACCCTCTAGTTTTGCACCATCGACTTTGGCGTCCTTAAGGTCACTATTGGTCAAATTTGCCCCCGTTAAGTCTGCGCCAGTGAGGTCGGCATTTCTCAAAAACGCACCTTCCAGATTGGCCCCACTCAAATTGGCACCGCTGAGGTTGGCTGAGGTTAACGCTGCCTTCGTTAAATTCGCACCGCTGAGATTTGCAGTACTGAGGTTCGCTGTGTCCAGTAGGGCTTCGCTGAGGTTAGCCCCACTCAGGTTGGCTCCGCTCAGGTCAACCCGGTTCAGCACAGCCTGACTCAGGTCTTTCTGGCTCAAGTCCTTGCCTTTCAGGTCGCACTCCACACAGTCTTTTGTTTCTAGGAGTTTTTGTTGGGGGTCAGGGGCAGCACAACTGGCAAGGGTTGCCACTAGCGTGCAGACCATTAGGACAGCCATGGGTTTGCTTAAGGTGGTCATATCAATGCATGTCAATGGAGGATGATTACCGAAGGAATGGGTCTAACCAGAAAACGCCATTTAGCTTTGATCAGAGGCGCGATCGCGCAATTTGCCGACTGAGCAAGATCACAGGCAGGATGCCAACAAGGACAATCGCCAAGGCAGGGGCTGCTGCTTCCACCAATCGTTCATCGGAGGCGAGTTGGTAGACACGCACTGCTAGCGTATCAAAGTTAAACGGACGCACGATCAGTGTTGCTGGCAGTTCCTTCATGACATCCACAAACACCAGCAGGCCAGCAGTTAACAACCCGCTTGCCATTAAGGGCGCATGGACATGGCGCAGGGTGCCGAAGGGGTTTTGGCCCAGCGACCGCGCCGCATCATCCAGACTTGGCTTGATCCGCCCCAAGCTGGCCTCTACGGTGTTTAAGGCGACGGCCAAGAAGCGCACCAGGTAGGCAAACACTAAGGCGGCGATTGTTCCACTCAGCAATAGTCCCGTCGAGATGCCAAACTGGCGCTGCATCCAAGCATCTAGCGCATTATCGAACGCCCCCAATGGCACTAGCACCCCCACCGCAATCACTGATCCCGGAATGGCATAGCCCATCGCTGCCAAGCGGGTGGAGAGCAGCATCGGCCCACTAGGACGTAAGCGCACACCATAGGCGATGAGTAGAGCGATCGCGACCCCGATAAACGCTGTGATTCCTGCCAGCAGCAGGCTATTGCTTGCAAAGCTCCAGAACCGGGCTTCACTGAACTGGGCGAGATTTTGCAGCGCCATCTGGAGCAGGAAGGCAGCCGGCAGCAGAAACCCCAGGATCAGCGGCAGGAGACAAACCAGCAGGGCGATCACTCCCCGCCAGCCGCGCAATTGATAGCGAGGCATTTGCTGGTGTGTGCCGCGCGCCTGGTAAAACCGAGCCTGTCGTCGAAACCATTGTTCTAGGAACACCAACGCCGCCACAAACAGCATCAGCACAGCAGCCAACTGCGACGCGGCGGGGCGATCGCCCATGCCAAACCAGGTGCGATAGATGCCGGTTGTAAACGTATCCACCCCAAAGTAAGCCACTGTGCCATAGTCGCTCAGGGTCTCCATCAGAGCAAGGGCAGTGCCAGCGGCGATCGCCGGACGCGCCAACGGCACCGCCACCCGCCAGAAACTTTGCCAAGGCGAACAGCCCAGCACTCGGCTGGCCTCCAGTGTGCAGACTGATTGTTCCAGAAACGCCACCCGCACCAGCAGGTAGACGTAGGGATAGAGCGTGAAGGTGAATAACACAATCGCACCGGGGAGCGATCGCACATTGGGAAACCAATAGTCCTGTGCCCGCTGCCAACCAAACACTGCCCGCAGGGCAGCCTGCACCGGGCCGTAGTAGTCCAACAACTCGGTGTAGACATAGGCGAGGATGTAGGCCGGGGCCGCCAGCGGCAGCAGCAGCGCCCACTCTAGCCAGCGACTGGCAGGAAAGCGACACATCGTCACGAGCCATGCTGTCGCCACCCCAACCCCCACCACGCTGAGGCCAACCCCCACCATCAACAGCAGTGAATTGCGGATATACGTCCCTAACACGGTACTGGCCAAGTGACTCCAGACATCGCCGGAACTGACAAAAACACTGCTGAGCACGACTACCACAGGCGACGCGATCAGCAGTGCGATCGCCCCCACTCCGAGCGTCCAGACATCGAGACCAGGAATTCGGGGCGACCCTGCTGGCACCTGCGGGGGGTGGGGAGGAGTGTCTTGGGGAGTCGTTTGCATGAGGCGCACGGAATAGACTAATGCAAAATTTTAGCATCCTTGTTTGATGGAAACTGCGCCCATGCCAGCGGAGCACAGGAGTATTAAGAGCGATCGCCGCTGAATCTTTGCAGTAGGACTTTCCTCAAATCTAGGTTTGCTTTGTTGAGAACAATTTGCAAAAATACAAAAGGTCTTTTGTGACGACTTAGCCCTCCCTCACCCTAAATCCCTCTCCCAAAGAGGGAGAGGGACTTCAATCCGTTCCAGTTTCCCTTCTCCCAAATTTGGGAAAAGGGGATAGGCGATGAGGGCCGTTCATGGCCTGAGTAGTCACGGTCTTTTTATAGAGTCCAGCTTTTAATTCAGTCCCGTTTTAGTCACGTTTCCCTTGCTCACGTTTCCTAGGCGTTATCATGTCCGCTCCTATCTTGCATCTCGATCGGGTCACCAAACAGTTTTCTGCCAATGACCTGCCTGCGGTCGCTGGCGTAACGCTCACCCTTAGCCCGGGTGAAATTCTCGCCCTGTTGGGGCCATCGGGTTGCGGCAAAACCACCCTACTGCGGCTAATTGCTGGGTTTGAAGCACCCACGCAGGGAAGCATTTTGCTGGCGGGTCAGGTGGCGGCTCAACCGGGAAGGTGCATTGCACCGGAACGTCGTTCCATTGGTATGGTGTTTCAGGATTTTGCGCTGTTTCCCCACCTCACCGTTGCTGAAAATATTGCCTTTGGTCTGAAACAGACAACCCTCTTGGGTAAGGCAGCCCAAGAACGAGTGGCAGAGGCGATCGCCCTGGTCAACCTGCAAGGCAAGGAGTCGTGCTACCCGCACCAGCTCTCCGGTGGTCAACAACAGCGGGTTGCCTTGGCCCGGGCACTCGCTCCCCGTCCTACCCTAGTGCTGCTGGATGAGCCGCTGAGTAATCTGGATGTGCAGGTGCGACTTTACTTGCGTCAAGAAATCCGCGAAATTCTCAAGGCAACTCAGACCTCAGCCGTGTTTGTTACCCACGATCAGGAAGAGGCTATGGCGATCGCCGATCGAGTCGCTGTGATGCGGCAGGGTCGCCTTGAACAGTGGGGCACGCCTGAGGATATTTACCGTCAGCCTAGTTCACGCTTTGTGGCAGAGTTTGTCACCCAGGCCAATTTTCTGCCTGCAACTCAGGAGGCTTCAGGCTGGAGCACGGAACTGTGTCATCTTGAGAAAAGCCAGGTGCAATGCAGTTGTCAGACGGCCTGCAACCATGCTGAAATGCCTGGCCTCAAGGGTGAACTCATGATCCGTCAGGAAGTGTTGCAAGTCCAGCCAGATGAACACGGGCAGGCAACGGTGAGCGATCGCCAATTTCTGGGCCGAGAGTATCGCTACACTGTGGTCACCGATAGCGGCAAACGACTGTATGTGAGGACGACCGCAAGCAAGGCAGTTGCCCCCGGCACACGGGTCAGCCTGACAATTACCGATCCACTGCTCCGGTTCTTTCCGTCCTAAATTCGGGGCCGCGAGGCGAAGCCACAGCCCCAAGCAAGTGCATGGATTGAATGGCATGGCTGAATTCACACATCGCGTTTCTTAGGATTCTTAACGTGAATTCGGGATAAGCTGAAACCCTTGCTGTTCCGGGCGCGACGCGCCCGGAACAGCAAGGGTTTTGGGTCACCGCGCCCGGCCCGATGACCCAAAACCCGCTTAACAAGAACTGACGTTTGGTTAGGTTGCGGGCTGCGCCTGCGACCCAGCCAATCGTTCTAGGGAAGAGCATGGGAGCGATCAACCAAACATTAGAAAGGCATTGAAAGTTTCCTCTCAATGCCAAAGGTTGCATTCTACGTTGGCTTGTCTGTTTCAAAACCAGGCCTCTACTCCCCGAGGCGGCCTATCCTGCAAAGGTGAGTAAGTCTTCCTCAGATGCTTGGTTTTCTTCTAAGGCGTCTAGAATTCGATCAATTCCCTCCTCATTGACATTACCATACCAGTAGTTGTCTGGATAAACGAGCATGACTGGCCCATTATCACAGAGACTTAAACATCCCGTCGTCGAAACTGTCACGTCGTCCATACCGCGATCGCTCAGTTCACTTGTCAAATACTGCATCAGATCAGTGGAATGCTTCTTCTGGCAAGCCCCCTTGGCTTCCCCGGTGAGCCGGAAGCTGGCGCATACGAAGATATGGTGATTTGGCTTACGCATAATGTCCCTCCAGAATCCTTTTTAGTTAGCGATCGCCACCCACCCCTGAACCTTCAATCCAAAATCCAAGATCGAAAATCCAAACTGGTGTGATGGCGATCGCCCACCCCTTACCGAACCAACTCAATCGTTTCATCCGTTGCATCCCGATCCAGCCGTTCCAGGATGGTATTCAGGATGTTGCAGAGTAAATAAATGCCACCCTGGTAGCCAACCGTTGGGAAGTAGCTGTGACCAATCCGGTCAAGAATTGGGAAACCAAAGCGAACCAGTGGAATATCCTCGGCACGTCCGATGTATTTGCCGTACTCGTTACCGATCAACAGATCCACGGGATCATTCTTGATCAGCTGGTGTAGGTAGAACAGGTCTGCATCTTGAGCAACCACCGCATCAGGAACCCAGTCCTTCACAATCTCGTGGACTCGTTCTTCAAAGCGTTTGCCTACCGGACTCCCCGTAATCACGTACACCGGTTTCATGCCACAGGTAACCAGAAATTCCGTCAGTGCAACCAACTGGTCTGGGTCGCCATACACCGCGACGCGCCTGCCGTAGAGGTATTGCTGCATATCCGTCATGATATCGACTAGGCGACCGCGTTCATCTTCGACCTCCTCTGGAGGAACGGCGCCGGTCCACTCCATCACCGTCTGCACAAAGCGGTCTGTGGCCTGTAGACCAATGGGAAGATCGACGACCTGATAGGGAACCTGACACTTAGCTTCCAGGGCTTGAGCCGGCTGCTCACTCGTGAATAGACCACAGGCAATCGTCGCAACACTGTCTCCAGTCCTCTTCAATTGTTCAACGGTTGTGCCACCTTTGGGGAACATGCGATAGGTTCCCGTCTGGGGTGTATCGACTACATCTGACGTGTCTGGAAAGACGATCGCATCAACAGCTAGTTGTTTGAGTAACCGTTTGATCTCCCGCGTATCCGATGGTTCCACATAACCAGGAATCACGTTCAATTGTTGCTTTGGTTCCTCTTTCTCGGACAGGTATTTCACCATACCCGTCACCATGTTCGACCATCCAGTAATGTGCGAACCCACATAACTAGGCGTGTTGCAGTGGATCACATACTTGCCTTCAGGCACGTAACCATCTTCTTCCTTAGCCTGTTGGATGTAGGTGGGGATATCATCCCCAATCGTTTCTGATAGGCAAGTGGTGCTGACCGCAATCACATCGGGATTGTAGACCGTGAAGATGGTGTTGATTGATTGTCGTAGGTTGGGACCACCACCAAACACCGATGCACCTTCCGTAAAGGAACTAGTGGCGGCCATGATGGGTTCACGGTAGTGACGGGTTAAGTGCGATCGGTGGAATGAACAACACCCTTGCGAACCGTGGGAATGGGGCAAGCAGTTGTGAATTCCCAACGCGGCATACATCGCCCCAATCGGCTGGCAGGTCTTCGCTGGGTTAATTCTCAGTGCTTCACGTTTAACAATTTCTTTCGGGGTGGCTTCTAACATTTGCCTTCTCCTTTGTGGTGTCAATGGGGAGTTGATGTCGATGAGAGGTTGCATTTCTCATCGACATGCGCGTTTACTTGGCCTTTTTCCACGGCGTTGCAATATGTTTCCAGGCCGGGCCGTTGATTCGCATATCAATGTCCTTGGCAAAGTTGACTGCGCCTTTGAATCCGGCGAATGGACCACCGTAGTCATAGTTGTGCAGTTGTTTGCAGGGCACCCCCCATTTCTCAATCACATACTTGTCTTTGATGCCAGAACCGATGATGTCGGGCTGGAAGCGTTTGATCAAAATCTCCAGTTCATGGTGCGAAACATCGTCAATCACCAGTGTTCCTTCACCCATGTCTGGAATCATGCCATCGTACTTCCCGATCAATCCTTCCGCCTTCATCCACTCCAGCACTTCCTCCGGTTTGGGTGGGTTGTAGTGGTCAGGGTCACGTTCGACGTGCAGTTCTTCAATATTGCGAGAGTCTGCATCAATCTTGAGAGTGGGAAGCACCTGTCGCCCTTCGTAGTCGTCTCGGTGAGCAAATTCGTAGCCGGCGGCAATTGTCTTGATGCCTAGGTCTGCGAATACGTCTTGATAGTGGTGGGCACGCGACCCCCCTACAAACAAGATGGCCGTTTTACCTTTTAGCCGTTCCCGAATCGGAGCCAGTTCTGCTTCAACGGGAGCCACTTCTTCTTCGATCACCGCTTCAATGCGAGCCGTGAGGTCTGGGTCGTCAAAGAACTGGGCAATCTTACGAAGAGTTTTAGTGAAGGCTTGCACACCGATGAATTGCACCTTAATCCAGGGAATCCCGTATTTTTTCTCCATCATTTCTGCCATGTAGTTGATGGAGCGGTGGCACATGACAAGGTTGAGTTTTGCCAAGTGGGCACGGGTGGTATCGTCGTAATAACCATCACCGCTAAAGGTTGCCACGACTTTAATACCGCACTTCTTCAAGACTCGTTCAATTTCCCAGGAGTCGCCACCGATGTTGTATTCGCCCAATAGGTTGACGGTGAATCCTTCAATCGGTGTTTCTTCGTCAGCAGTGCCAACCCAGTGCTTGAAAAATCCATTGTTGGCGATGTGGTGTCCGGCAGATTGGGAAACGCCTTTGTAGCCTTCGCAGTTAAAGGCAACTACAGAAATTCCCAATTTCTCGGTCATTTCTTTGGCAACAGCCTGAATGTCATCCCCAATCAGCCCGACTGGACAGGTAGCACAGACGGTGATGGCATTGGGTTTGAACGTATCGTAACCTTCCTGGATTGCTTGCCGCAATTTATTGACGCCGCCAAACACAATGTCAGACTCTTGCATGTCGGTGGTTGCACAGTAGTGCATGAAATTTTTGCCATCTTCACGCGGCATAAATAGGTTACGTCGGGTCATCCAGGTGTAATAGGAACAACCAACCGGACCGTGGGTAATGTGGAGCACATCCCCGAATGGCCCCACCACCACCCCTTTACAGCCTGCGTAGGCACAGTGGCGTTGGGTGATAATGCCTGGAACGGTTCTGACGTTTGCTTCGATGGGCTGGTTGGGTTGGTCGTTGCGAATGATGATATGCTTGCTGCGTTTCTTTGAAACCTTGCCAGGATAAACGGAAACCATTTCTTCGACAGCCGTTTCCTGGTTGTTCAGCGGTGCTTTGTCTAACTTCAAAGCTTCTGATGCGGTGAGTCTTTCATCCGACATGATCAGTCTCCTTTTAGGGTATCCAATCCACACCAGTAATGGTGATCATTCAGAACAATCAATTCATGAAGGCGATAACTGGTTTGCGATTGGAGTCACAATAATTGTGTAGACTTTTGAGTGAACTTATTGTTGAGTGAACTCGTTGTTGAAGGGAAAGACACCCGGTGCTCAAGAGGCGATCGCACACGCAATCTTAAGTCTTTCTCATTCGCTCGTTGCCACACCGGGTGTCCTGCGTTGGCCTGAGCAGGGTTAGAGGGAAGAGCGCCCTCCAAACCATTCCCAGACGATTCCTTAGTCGTATAAGCCCCACTTCACGAGCAGTTTTTCAAGCTGGTCATTGGTCAATGGTGTGGGGATCACCTGACGAGTGTTTTCGTCGATCGCCTTTGCCAAATTGCGATAGTGTTGAGCCTGTTCACTTTCGGGGGCGTATTCAATCACCGTCTTACGGTTCAGTTCGGCCCGTTGCACCATGTTGTCGCGCGGCAGGAAATAGATCATATGGGTGCCGAGCGCTTCTGCCAGAGCTTCGATCAGTTCAGCTTCTCGTTCAACCTTGCGACTGTTGCAGATTAAGCCACCCAGGCGCACACCACCCGTCACGGCATATTTTTTAATGCCTCGACAAATGTTGTTGGCGGCATACATCGCCATCATCTCACCAGATGTCACAATGTAAATTTCCTGGGCCTTGCCATCTCGGATAGGCATTGCAAAGCCACCACAAACCACGTCACCGAGTACATCATAAAAAGCGTAGTCAAGACCAACCGATTCATCGTAAGCACCGAGTTGTTCCAACAGGCCAATTGAAGTAATAATCCCTCGTCCGGCACAGCCTACGCCCGGCTCAGGGCCACCGGATTCTACACAGAACGTGTCACCAAAACCGCTCTTGCGAATGTCTTCTAGGTCAACGTCTTCACCTTCTTCCCGGAGAGTGTCCAATACACTCTTTTGGTGCAGGCCACCCAGTAACAGACGCGTTGAGTCTGCTTTGGGGTCGCAACCCACGATCATGACCTTCCGACCGAGTTCAACCAAGCCTGCCACGGTGTTTTGAGTGGTGGTAGACTTACCAATTCCACCTTTCCCGTAAACCGCAATCTTCCTCATGACTAGACCTCCAGGTCTACTAGCGCGTATGTGTCAGGTCAGAAAATGACCCATGCAGAAACCTCCGGCTATCCGGCAAATCTCGTTGCAGTGATAAAAATCTACGACTGCGTAAATGGCGTTTGATCTGCCCGAAAACCGTCTGAACAACCAATCCACCGCTGGTAACAATCTCGTAGCTCTGTGCGATCGCAGTCACAAATTCAAATTCAAACTGTTGGGGCGATCGCCCTTTTGGTCAACTCCCCAACAGTGTTGCGAATCGTGGGGTGATTGGTTTCTTGTAACGACTCATTCCGTTGAGCTGGGGTAGAGTGAACCGTGCTCAGAACCGTGATCAATAGACTAGGTTTTCTGATGAATCACGATTCACGCTGAATAGCCTCTCAAAGAACTCGTTTCGGGTTTCTGTTAGAAATCAAGAGAATCTTTGCAGAACTTCCATCAAGTATATCGGCGTAAACTGAGCGGTTGTAAGCTGGAAGTCCTATTTCAAAGTCCTCTTTTATTTCCATCGTTATTCTATGAAAGCCTTTTGAAAAGAAACGTCATCCCTGTAACAAAGTATCAATCACAAAGGTAAACCTCATCACAAACGATCGTTATTCAATGCTGATAAGAATCTGCGAAAGCATTGTCTTCAAACTTATTCAAGCAATTTCCAGGCAGCCTATTAAGTAATCCTTAAGAAGTCAACTCGTTTGAAACTCGTCCTACGATCGCTTATTTACTGCTTCTAAAAAAATACATCGCATCTTATTAGATCTTCTGGAGCCTGGTTTTCACAGGCTTTTGAGCATGTTTTCGTAATGACAATCGCGGAGAAGGAGGGGCGATCGCTCTCATTTTGAAACCCTCTTTCACAAAAACCTTTCTCTTCTTTAAACAAGTTTGATAGAGCTTTAAACTTTCAAAGGAAAGAATCAGCCTATCCTGTTCAAGTCATTGAATTGGGAGTAATAACAAGTATTTTTCAGGTGACAATTGCCGAAAAAACCATCATTTCCCCTAGACAAAAATGAGTGCATTCCGTGAAGGTCTGGGTATTTGATGTACTCAAGGCTGCAACTAGTTCAAGCAACTCTAACCCAAAGTTCACTTGATCCTTGCCAAAATTCGCAGGGATCAATTCATTCTAGATTTCGTTCTGTTATGAATCCTATGCTGAGTCACAAACCACCGCAAAGATGTTTACAAAACCATGTACTTTGTAACGCTCGTCTCAGGGAGGGGTGATCGCCCCTCCCCCGTGGTTTTGAACCACCGGCCTCTTGCTTCTCCCCAAGAGAGGATGAATGATGACCAAGGGGTGCATAAAGTGTGCCCCTCAGTCACTATTCATCTCCAGATGCCCTCTACTTCACAGTGCAGCACTACAGCACTCGCAACACACTGGCAATTTCTGCCACGGCATCAAACGACCGCAACTCATCTAACGCACTGCGGAAGTTGCCCTCTCGCACATTGTGAGTGACCACCACAATTTCAGCAAATTCCCCCTGGAAACCAATCTGCACCACTGATTCGAGGCTCACGTCGTGATTGCCGAAACAGGTTCCCACCTTACCAATGACCCCCGGCATATCGCGCGTCAACACTCGCGCATAGAAGCGAGTGTTGACTTCTTCCATCGGGCTGATGGTGCAGTAGTGCTCATGCACACAGGCTAGTAACGGATGCAGCGGCGTGGGGTTTGCTGCTGTATGCTGACCATTGTAGGACTTCAGCAACGCCACAATATTTTGAATATCTGACACAACGGAGCTAGCAGTTGGCCCCATTCCTGCTCCCCGGCCAAAAAACATCACCTCACCGACGGGATCCCCTTCGACCAACACCGCGTTAAACACATCGTTGATGCTCGCGAGCGGATGACTTTTCGGCAATAGGGTAGGGTGGACGCGTACCTGCAAATGGTCGGTAGTATCTCCCTCAAACTTAGGCCCCTCGCGCATTGCAGTAGCAACTAGTTTAATCACAAAGCCTAGGCGCTCAGCGTAGGCAATGTCGGCAGCACTGACTTGACGAATGCCCTCACAGTAGACTTCTGGCAGCTTGATGCGTCCGCCAAAGGCCAAGGAAGCCAGGATGGCAATCTTATCCGCTGCGTCCAGACCATCCACATCCGCAGTTGGGTCAGCTTCCGCATAGCCAAGCTGCTGGGCCTCGGCCAACACATCAGCAAAATCGGCCCCTTCCTGGGCCATGCGTGTCAGGATATAGTTCGTCGTGCCATTAACGATCCCCATAATGCGGTGGATGCGGTTGACGCTGAGGGTCTGCTTCAACGGCTGGATCACCGGGATCCCCCCGGCCACCGCTGCCTCAATCATGACGTAGACCCCGGCTTCATTGGCCGCATCAAAAATTTCTTCGCTGTAGCGGGCAATCACTGCTTTGTTGGCAGTGACCACATGCTTGCCGTGGGCGATCGCCTTCAAAATCAGCGATCGGGCTGGTTCCAGCCCCCCAATCACCTCCACCACAATATCAATTTCAGGATTGGTGACGATGGCCTCTAGGTCTGTGGTCATGATGGCTGGGGAAAACTCTACAGCACGGGGCTTGGCGAGCGATCGCACCCCCACCTGTGCAATTTCAATCTCTTTCAAGAGAGGACTCCGCAATTCCGGGTCTCGCAAAATTTGCGCCGTCCCCGACCCCACAGTCCCCAAACCCAACAGCCCAACTTTAAACGCCACAGCCTCAGTCCACTTATGCGAAAGATCACTTCCCAATTGTAGGGGGGGGACTGCGAATTTATGGCAGTCCTCCCATTTTTGTCTGGCGGCCATAACCGTGGGAAACTAGGCAGGTACGTCCTTTGAAGCTCATTTCATAACCATCTGTGAATCCATCCAGTTCTCCCCTGATCCCAGCGATCGCCAAAGCCACTGCCGCCGAAGCCATCGTCACGCAAAACCGCAAAGCCGAACACATCCGCGTCTGCCTTGAAGCAGATGTGCAGTTTCGGCAAACCACCAGCGGCTTTGAACAGTACCGTTTTACCCACTGCTGCCTGCCAGAAATGGACTGGGATAGCCTTGACCTGACCACCCAATTTCTGGGTAAATCACTAGGCGCGCCGTTACTCATCTCTTCCATGACGGGGGGCACCGATCTGGCTCAACAAATTAACTTTCGCCTCGCAGAGCTGGCCCAGCGCTACCAGTTTGCCATGGGGGTCGGTTCTCAGCGGGTGGCGATCGAGAAACCAGACGTTGTTTCTACCTTTGCCGTCCGCTCGGTTGCGCCAGACATCCTGCTGTTTGCCAACTTGGGCGCCGTACAACTCAATTACGACTATGGCCTGGAGGAGTGTCGTCGAGTGGTGGACTGGCTGGCCGCTGATGCCCTCATTCTCCACCTCAATCCGCTGCAGGAGGCCGTGCAGACAAGGGGCGATCGCAACTTTAGTGGTCTGCTAGCCAAAATCGAAGCCCTTTGCAAAACGCTCCCTGTCCCCGTGATCGCTAAAGAAGTTGGCAACGGCATCTCCGCTGTCATGGCCAAACGCTTGATTGAGGCAGGGGTCAGCGCCATTGACGTGGCAGGTGCAGGCGGCACCTCCTGGGCAAAAGTGGAAAGTGAACGCGCCAAGGACCCGCTCCAGCGTCGTCTTGGCCAAACCTTCGCCAACTGGGGCATCCCTACGGCAGAGTGCCTCACCTCGATTCGAGCGATCGCCCCACACATTCCCCTGATTGCGTCCGGGGGGCTGCGCAACGGCCTAGACGCCGCCAAGGCGATCGCCCTCGGTGCTGACGTGGCGGGTCTTGCCTTGCCTTTCCTGCAGGCCGCTTCCCAATCAGAAGCCGCCTTAGACGAACTGGCGATCGCCCTTGTCACCGAACTTAAAACCGTCCTCTTCTGCACAGGCAGCACAACGTTATCAGCATTAAGGAACGACGGCGTGTTACGACAGGTTTAATACCAATTCCAAAAACTAGGACAACACATGAGGGTTGGGGGGACGTTGCCCACTTGTAGGCACAAAGTCTACCCCCCCTCGTGGCTACTTGACAGCCACAGCCGGGCTAATCCCCATTCCCCCGATACCGCCCCAGCCCTGCCTGGGTACTCTAAATCAGGTAAATTCGAGATCCGCTGAACCCCTAGTTTTAATTGTCTGTATTTTCTGGGCGCGACGGGCATGGTAAGGGTTTTGGAGCACCGCGCGGTGCACGGTATGCCAACATGCTCTCAACCCGAACCGAGGTTAAATCCCCCCCCTCAAAGCTGGCCTATTCCCAACCCCACTGACTACACTGGAACTAAACTTTCTCCCTCCCTCGCATGCGTGACTTCCTGAAAACTGTCCTAGCAACCATCACTGGCCTCATCCTGTTTTCCTTTCTAGGACTGGGGGGACTGCTGTTCCTGTTAGGGGCGATCGCCACCACCGCCAGCCTGGAGTCGAAACCCATCGTCGAAGATAAGACGGTGCTAGAGTTTGACCTTTCGCAAGCGATCAGCGACACGACCGCAGACCTAGATCCCAGCTTGGTGATTGCCGAGGTTCTGTCTGGGCAATTGCCGGAAGATGTTTTGCCCCTCCGCCACGCTATCGAGGCCATCCGCGCAGCTGCCCACGATGATCGCATTGTTGGACTGTACATACACGGCAGCGTCAATGCAGAGTCAGGGGCAGGGTTTGCCAGCCTGCGCGAACTGCGGGAGGCGTTGCAGGAGTTCCGCAAGTTGGGCAAGCCTATCCTCGCCTACGACATGGAGTGGTCAGAGCGTGACTACTATCTGGCTTCTGTTGCGAACACCATCCTGCTCAACCCGGCTGGTCTACTGGAGATGAACGGCTTGCGCTCAGAGATGATGTTCTTTGCAGGTGCCCTAGAGAAGTATGGAGTGGGTATCCAGGTTGTCCGGGCAGGCCGGTATAAATCGGCGGTTGAACCCTTTACACGCACCAGCAGCAGCCCGGAAGACCGGCAGCAAACCCAAAACTTGCTAGCGGATCTGTGGAATGAAGTGCTCACAACGACAGCTCAAAGCCGTAAGCTGACTCCTCAGAAATTGCAGGCGATCGCCGATAATCAAGGGCTGCTAATGGCAGATCAAGCCAAAGCAAATGGCTTGATCGATCGCGTCGCTTATCCTGATGAAGTGCTTAAAGAACTCCAAAAGCTGACGGAGGAAAAGGACGACCAGGAAACCTTCCGCCAAATCAGTCTGGCAGAATACGCAGAGGTTGCTCGTGCAGGCGATGAAACCACGAGCGACAACCACATTGCACTGGTCTATGCCGAGGGCGATATTGTGAACGGACGCGGAGGACCAGGACTGATCGGCGGCAACCGCTTTGCTCGATTGCTGCGTGAATTGCGGACTGACGAAAATGTCAAAGCAATTGTGCTACGGATCAACAGTCCTGGTGGCAGCGCCATCGCCTCCGATGTCATCGCCCGAGAGGTGCTGCTGACTCGTCAAGTCAAGCCCGTCATTGTGTCGCTGGGCAGCATTGCCGCCTCTGGCGGCTACCAGATTGCTGCCTCGGCAACGGAAATCTTTGCCTCTCCTAACACGATTACGGGTTCTATCGGAGTCTACGGGGTTCTACCCAACTTCCAAAAAATTGCCAATCAGAATGGCATTACCTGGGAAGTGGTAAAAACGGGTCGGTTCGCCGATATGAACACGATTACCCGCCCCCGCACTGCGGCAGAACTGGCAATCCAGCAACGAATTGTTGACCGTATCTACCAGAACTTCCTGAATACCGTCGCTAAACACCGCCCCCTCAAAGTTCAGCAAGTGGAGGCGATCGCCCAGGGACGCGTCTGGTCCGGAGTTGATGCCAAGAGCTTGGGACTGGTGGATCGGTTAGGAGGCATTGAAGCGGCGATCCAGGCTGCAGCTAAAGCCGCCAAACTGGGCGATGATTGGCAGCTTGAAGAATATCCCAAGACTCGCTCCTTTGAAGAGCAACTCTTTGAGTCCCTGTTCAGCCGTCTGTCGCTGCACACCCAGCAGCACTCCGACGTCCTCACGCTACAACTCCAGCAACTCCAAGCAAATCTCCAACCCCTGTTGGCCTTAGATGATCCAGTGGACACTTACAGCCGCTTACCCTTCAAGTTTGAAATCCGGTAGGGACATGCTGAAATTTGAACCGCAAAAAACTAGACGTCTTGTGTATTAGACTTCTGGCATATAGCTGCTTGCAATGGTGTGGTCTGTGACCACACCACTCAACCCCATAACCAGCGGGATTTTGTGCTACGTGACGGTCTCTCATCAAGTAGCACGATACTAGTCCAGACTTGAGATTCAAACGTCTATCAGCGATAGTGCTTGCCGACTCAGGTTTTTTTGAGAAATAATGAGGGCATTCATGCAGCAATCTTACTGATGGAGTTCAGGTGTCACTTTAGTCCATCCCTAGCCGGCTAAAATTACGCCTGAAATGGGAGTTTCCTGACCGCAGAATGGGAACCTCTCATTTCAGATTTCCATAGTTTTCCTCCTGAGAATTGCTGGCATCCCCTGGGTGACGTTTCTTCAACCATAAACCTGTGCTAGAGGCTCTGTTTATCCTGCTCCTTGGTCTTACCCCCTCCCTATTCTCCCTGTGGCTTTTGCGGCAGGCCGATGCCCGCGCCCAGGAGCGGTTTCGCCTTGCAGTGGAATCGGTTGCCAGTCGGACGCTGCCTCCCCTGCGGCTTGACCCCGAACAGCAGTATGTCGAAGGTCTTGGGTTTATCATTGGAGACTTGACTTGTCGATATAATGCCCGCTCGAGCTATGTTCGTTGTGCAGTTAATCCGCTCGGCCCCTGTAGCGGCTGTACTCAGTATGAGCCAACAGAAGTTGAGTAGCTACGCTTCACTACTCCCATAGCTTGGCGCTTCTGAATTTCGGGCAGGAAGTACATGACTCGCGTACTGCGCCCCATGAACGCAGAGCGTTTAAGCAATTCAAACACTGCTTGGTCTCCGAGGTCGTGACAGCCAAAGTCTGGGAAAACCACGCTGCATGACTTTGGCCGCCCCCCTGGAGGGCATCGCTGAACCTCACAATTTTGTGTGGACACCCTGCATATACCGACACAAAATCATGAAGCGCCAGTAATGCCCCGAAAAAACCGAAGAAAAGACTTTAATCAGGTTACTTTTGCAACCATGATATGCTCAGTCTCTTTGCTTGAAGAAATACAGAGTATTGATTTCTAATTGATCCTCGTAAAACTACGCAAATAAATTATAAACGTGGCCTTAAGAGGAAATAAAGTGAGCTTAAAACCTAAAATCAACTTAATATTAAGCACGCCGAAAACATGGTCTTATCAGTATCTTCAAGGTATTCATGGAATGTTTACTTGATAAAAAGACAACTCTTTTCACTCAAAATCATTAACTCAAATTAAAGTGTTTACTCCTGTATTCCGTGGCTATTTTACTTCCGCTAGTTAGCGGATTCATAACCATTTTGGGGAATGCTACGTTAAGGAGTAGATAGACAAAAGTCCTGCGTTTTCTCTAATTTTGATCTTCTCTCGCCCACAACACACTGAACTAAAGACAACCACTAGCAAATGGTCTGTCTTTGATCTGCGATTGAAACGATTTCCTGCTTGATCGTGCTCATTGACTTTCACGGCAAAAGGGGCTGTTGTTGCTCATGAAATCAAATCCTGTTTCCTATCAGTCTGCACCCGCTGAGGTCGGCGTTTACGATTGTGAGATCCGCCTGAAGTTCCGTCTACTGGAAGAGAAAAAAGCTCTGGGCGATCGCGAACAACTGCTTGAACTACTATTAGATGCCTTTGCCTGTGGCGCAGATGAGTACCTGGAACCGCTCCAGGTCTATGTTACTGCTGAGGAAATTCCTGAAGTGGAAGCATCTCCTCAGATGCGCCGCCAACTCATTCGACTCCGCAACTCCAACGACTTGGCCTAGCCCTCCACTCCATCAACGTCTCAAACTTGCAAGAAAATGAATTGAGGGTGTTGACATTAGCTTCAGAATTCCTTAGATTAATTAAGGTGAGCAACGCGCCCCCATCGTCTAGAGGCCTAGGACACCTCCCTTTCACGGAGGCGACGGGGATTCGAATTCCCCTGGGGGTATAGAGCTCACTGGTTAAGCAAAGTCCCGTAGGTTAAGTGGAACCTGCGGGACTTTGCTTTTTGAGTCTTTAGGGATCTAACCGTCAAGCTGGAGCGGTGCCTAAACCTGAAGCACGCTACTGGAGTGCGTCAGCAATTCTCAGTATAAAAATTAGCAGTAGGATGCTCGTACCCACAGGGTGCAAACATCCTACTGCTAACGTGAATTCCAGATAAGCTGAAACCCTTGCTATTCCGTGCGCGACGCGCACGGAATAGCAAGGGTT
>DVEB01000020.1 GCA_015295905.1 Synechococcales cyanobacterium M55_K2018_004 | reverse complement strand
TCCGTGCGCGACGCGCACGGAACAGCAAGGGTTTCAGCTTATCCCGAATTCACGTGAATTATTACCTTTTTTGGGTGTGGACGACTCTGCCGCCCACACCCAAAAAAGGTGGTCCAGTTATTTTTGTCAGGATCCTTACCAGACGCGAGGAAGACAAGGGGGGCGGTTCAACAATTCCCAGCGCAGCAGATGCCAAACGGCGGTAAACCAGCGGCGGGCTTCCTGGGTGGAGGTGCCGCGATAGCGGCAGAGCAAGCCTGACATCAGCCGGGTGACGCCAACATGAGTGAGGGCATTCCCAGGCACACCGTGCTGCGATCGCACCTCCTGCTCTGGCAGAGCCTCCCAGAGCGATCGCACCCGTTCCACCAGTTCACTAGAGACTGGATGCCCCAGCAGTGCAAAACTCGCGATCACAGGATACCCCGCTAGACCATGTAAACTCTCTATCATCTCTGAGCCACCGGCGACCCACTGAGGATCAACCCAAATCAACTTACCCGCTTGCCACACTTGTGTGTGCGATCGCCAATTGCCACAGACAAACCGCTCTCCTCTAGCACTGCGCCCTAGCCGGGCGATCTCCCAGCCCATCCACAAAGCCCCTGCTTCCAGGTCAACCCGCAACTGCTGCCGAAATTCTGCACCGTTAAACACAATCGTTTCCTGGGGCAACCACTCCAGACAAGCACCAGAGGCCAGGGAGATTTGAACTTCCTGCTGAGCCTCTTGCCCATTGCTGCGGTATACCTTACCCGCAGTGGCAGTGGTCAACAGAGCGTGGGCATTGGCTTCAAGTTGGAGCATTGTGGAGAGGCGATCGCCCCCTACAATGCCACCTGCGGTATGCAGCATGACCCCATGACAGACCCCTCGCCCTTCTGGGTAGAAAGGCCGCTGCACTTTGAGTGGAGCCTGGACAAAACACCGGGAGAGGTAGGTTTCTCCCTGGCGATCGCAAAACGTCAGCGCCAACCTTCCTTGCCAGTTTGCAGCCGCCACCGACACTGGGCACAGCCTTGACGCAGCAGTTCTCAAGGCCGGCTGTTGCTCCGAAGGCTCAGCAGTTTTTGCACAGTCAGTCACAATGATCGCCTCAAGCCCCCTTAGGAAGATTTGCAGATTCTCTAATCAATTACTTGTTTGACCAGACAACCCCAGGTAAAAATTAATGATCTGCTGGCGTCGTTCGGGGTGATAAATGGCTTCAACTGTCGCACGGGCCGCTTGCCCAATTTGCTGCCGGAGTTGTCTATCTCGCTTGAGCCGCAGCAGAATCTCCAGGGCTTCTTGATTAGTCTCAAACAAAAATCCATTGCGTCCCGGCTCAATCACTTCCGTATACCCTCCACGTGCATGGCAAACCACCGGCAAACCACAGGCCATCGCTTCTAAAACAACTCGCCCAAACGCTTCGAGCAATTGTTCTGAAGTCCGATAGAAGAAGCAGTCCAGGTTTTGCAAAAACGCGAGAGACTGTTCATGCGAACAAGGCAGCAAATGAATGTGGGGGCTGTCACCACAAGCGTGTGCCAGACAGGTGCCCCCCATCACCTGAATCTCACACCCATGTTCTACCAGTTGGCCATACAGTTCGGGGTCTTGAGGGTGATGTTTTTCCGGCTCATCACGGCTGAGGCGACCAATTTTGAAGCGATCGCCTGCCTCCCATTGAGCAGAGCGCGGCGCAGGTACGAAATGGTTAATATCAATGAGAGATGGTTCAACAATGCCGGGATAATTCACACTCTGCTTTATCATCTCCGACGCATAAACAACCTCAACGGTACGCAACCCTCTGAGCGACAAGCGGCGCAGCGTCGGGGCAAAAAACTCCGGTGTGTAAGTGTTGTAGACCACAATGATCCGACTTGGCAAGGTTAACTGCACCCAACGCTTGGGGAAGGAAAAGATCCCCATGAAGATAAGTGTTCCTGTTTTGGGGAAGCGGCCCCAATGCTGGCGAATGCGTCGAATCGGATACTGTTTCAGCAGTTCTGGAGCAGGAATTGCCGTACTCCAAAGCTGGACTTCACAGTAGTGTCGCAACTCCTCGTAGAGTGCAATGGCCCGCCACTCACTGCCGCCAACGGCGCTGACAAAGGTGCTGATAATGTGGATCTTTGGTTGGTGGCAAGGATTTCCCTCTAGCCAGCGCGGTTTTTGGGAAACTGCTGCAGTCAACACGATAGTCATCCAGATGCCACCCAAACGTAAAACATTAGGTCTACATGATAGAGCTTTCCACCTCAGACACCCTTTTCCTGGTGTAGGTCGGGTGGCGTCTGTTCGGGTGGAGAGGGTTTGGAGACACCGCGCAATGTCCCCAAATCCTTGATGTTTCCGGCGCGACGTGCTTGGACAATCAAGGGGTTCAGCTGATTCCCAATGCCATTCGCGTAGCTATGGTTGTTCTTCAGTGCCCCCCTTGACTTGCGGTGCCTATCCTAAGAACCGCTACACCTGTATTTCTGGGGTGGAGAACTCCTGTTAGTTGAGCTATTCTATTGAAAAATTTCGAGGACAATTCGGAATCCATCGGCTCATTTTGCCGAATCGTGACAGCCATCTCGCATCTTGTCATCAGGTGCGCGATTGGTGTCTGCGATCGCTTAGATTCAAATTAAGCTTAGTTCAAACGCTTACCGGGTACTACGGGGAATTGCCACATGGCTCAGACCATCACAGACGACCGTTCAGCCGTTGAAACTGAAATCAAGAACGATGTCGAACTGCGTAAGGTATTTAAGGTATATAACGGAGAGACTGCCGTCCGGGGAATTGACCTGAGTATTCGACAGGGAGAGTTTTTCAGCATCTTGGGGCCGTCGGGGTGCGGTAAAACAACCACTCTGCGACTGATTGCGGGGTTTGAAGAACCCACTGCCGGAGAAGTCCTGATCCGGGGGCAAGCAATGGCAGGGGTTCCGCCCTATCGTCGCCCGGTCAACACCGTGTTTCAAAGCTATGCTCTGTTCAACCACATGACTGTGTGGGACAACATTGCCTTTGGTCTGCGTATTAAGAACTGTGCAAAAACCGAACTCCAACAGCGGGTGGGTGAAGCCCTCAATCTCGTCAAGATGGAGTCGTTCGCTCGTCGCTTTCCGGCCCAACTCTCTGGTGGCCAGCAGCAACGGGTGGCCTTGGCCCGCGCTCTAGTCAATCGCCCCACCGTAGTCTTACTCGACGAACCACTGGGGGCGCTCGATCTGAAGCTCCGCAAAGAAATGCAGGTGGAACTCTCGAACTTGCACCGTGAGTTGGGAGTCACATTCATTATGGTGACGCATGACCAGGAGGAAGCCCTTAGCCTTTCAGACCGAATTGCGGTGATGAATGATGGACGAGTCGAACAGGTGGGCACCCCCAAGCAGATCTACGAATTTCCCCAGTCTCCCTTTGTTGCAGACTTCATTGGGGACACCAATCTGTTACGAGGACAGATTGAATGGGCCGATAGCACGATGCTGAAGGTGACAACCCCCAATGGCCTGAAGGTGGTCGTGAAAACCCCTGAACCCTGGAACAACACTCAGACCAAGCAAGTAGTTTTGAGCGTGCGGCCTGAAAAAATTCACCTCAGTTTGGACAATCCTGGTAGCCTGACGAACTGTTTTGAGGGGCAACTCAAGCACACTATGTATCTGGGAACTCATGTCCACTACATGGTGGAACTAAGTTCGGGAGATTGTCTAACCGTGCTTCAATCCAATCGATTGGAGCACTTGCCAGAAAACGATACCCCTATCTATGTGCATTGGGCAGCCGCAGATTGCCTTGCCCTTGCAGCATCATGATGTTGCCGCACTTGAGGTTTAACGGGAGTGGCACAGAGTATGCCCTATCCCAACTCAAGCATAGGGGCGCTGCCCCTACAACTCCACGATTCTGTACCTTGATTGCGTTCAATCGTTCCTTCTAGTAGCACGTATTCCAATCTGGTCTACTGGGCATCCCTGTCGTCTCGCCATTTTGAGTCTTTCAGGCGAGGCGATTGGCCCAACTCGTTTGAGGGCGATCGCCTCCCTTGAGAGGCTCACCCGTTCGTAAGGCGCACTGTGAGACGCATTTTTAGGAGAAGATGATGTCCCGTACCCGCTCCCGCAACTCTCAGTCTTGGTTGCGCTCGGCTCAACGTTCCGCCCACCCATCCCGGCTGTCCAACGGTCGGCGGCGGTTCCTCCAACTCTCTGGCGCAACCTTGGCAGGCACATTGCTGAGTAACTGCGCCCGCAACATGGGAAACACAGCCTCTTCCCCTACCTCACCTACCACTCAGAGCACCCCGGCTGGTAGAGGCACACTGCACATCTATGCCTGGAGTACCTACGTCGATAACCAGGATATTTTGAAAGAATTTGAGAGCAAGACTGGGATCCGGGTCATTGCGGATGTCTACGACTCAAACGAGACCATGCTGGCAAAAATGCAGGCGGGTGGCGGTTCTCAGTACAGCGTTATCTACCCCTCCGACTACATGGTGGAGCAGATGATTGAGCTAGGAATGCTCTCGGAGCTTGACTACTCTCGTCTGCCCAGCCTGAGTGACCTCTATCCGCAGTGGCAAAGCCCCCCTTACGACCCCGGCAACAAGCACAGCTATCCCTTTGTTTGGGGCACCACAGGCATCGTCTACAACCGCGAGGCATTGGGTGAATTGACCGATTGGGAGTTTCTCTGGGAAAACAAAAATAAACTTTCAGGTCGCCTGACTCTGCTGAACGACGTGCGAGAAGTCATGGGGATGGCGCTCAAGAGCCTGGGCTACTCCAACAGCACAAAGAATCCTCAGGAAATCGAAGCAGCCTACAAAAAATTAGCAGAACTGAAGCCCGCCATCAGCAGCTTTTCCACCGATGGCTGGCGAGACCAGATGGTGGTAGGGGATCTGCTGGCATCCCATGCCTACTCTGTCGATGGGATTGATGTCGAGACTGCCAATCCTGATCTGAAGTACGTCATCCCCAAAAGTGGTGCAACAGTCTGGACAGACACCATGGTCATTCCCAAAACTGCTCCCAATGTGGATGCGGCCTATCAGTGGATGGACTATATGCTGGCCCCCGCAACGGCCTCTAGAACCTTTGGCAAATTGAAACTAGCAACCCCCAACCAAAAGACCAAAGCCCTGCTGCCCACCGAACTCAAGAACAACCCCGCCCTCTTCCCACCTGATGAAGTGTTGGAAAAGTGCGAAGTCCTGGCAAATGTAGGCAGTGCGATTGACATCTACGACCGCTTCTGGACCCAACTCACCAGTGGCTAAGGCTCGAAGGATGTGACAGAACCCGATATGGTTTAGCAGAAGTGCGGTGTAGCCTTGCTTCTGCTAAAAAGAGGCCTCTGTGACGACTCAACTGGCAGCGGGGAATCTTATATTTTTAGTCAAGGGTTAGCCAAGGGTTTGGAGGTTGTGCTTCCGCTCTCGCTGTAACCTAGTTATTTTCTTTCGCGTTTCCCTTTTCTTCGCGTTTCCCTTTCCAGCCTATGGCGACCTCTGCTTCGTTGACGCCGACTCCCAATACCAAGCCAACTCAAGACTCGCTGGTCGCAAAGCTAAGACGGTGGTTTGTTCGCCTGTTGGGGCCAATCACGCTCCTGGGACCAGCTGGTCTGTGGCTGCTGCTTTTGCTGGTGGTGCCGACCCTGATGATTCTGGAGTTGAGCCTGCTCCCCGACTTCCGTCCGGGGACTGAAGCCCCACCCTACGGCTTGGGCAACTACCTGAAAATTCTGCAACCGATTTACCTCTGGGTGATCGGGCGATCGGTCTTTTTTGCTCTGAGTAGTACGGTGATCTGTATGCTACTCGGCTTTCCGGTGGCCTACTGGATTGCTGTTATGGCTCCCAAGAAATACCAGAACCTTTTACTGGTGAGCTTCGTGCTGCCCCTGTGGACTTCCTCACTGTTACGCTCCTACGCCTGGATCACCATTCTGCGACCCACAGGGGTGCTCAACTCATTTCTGAGTTGGTTTGGCCTCCCCCCGACAGAAATCCTCAACACTCAAGGTGCAGTGATTATTGGCATGGCCTACAATTTCTTACCCTATATGGTGTTGATCCTGTATGCCTCGCTGGAGCGATTAGATAAGCGACTGCTAGAAGCCGCTGCCGACTTGGGGGCAAAGCCCCAGCAGACCTTCTGGAAGATTACTGTGCCCCAAACTCTACCCGGGATCGCGGCCGGGGGGTTACTTGTCTTCATTACTAGCCTAGGAGACTTTGTTGTGCCTGACCTGTTGGGCGGTGCTTCAAGTATGACCATGGCCCGTCTGATCTATAACCAATTTCTAGGAGCAACCCGCAACTGGGGATTTGGCTCAGCCCTGAGTATGATCCTGATCCTCGGTGTCAGCCTTTCCATTGCTCTCCTCCTCAAATATGGCGACACCAAAGCTGAAGACCTCTAAGCAACTTGCGTCAAAATCACATCCCTACGATGTGGTACGGCAGCATTCCCACGCTGCGTTACGGCTAGCGCCTCATGCGTCCTACGGCGCAGACATGCGGGTAGATTACGGGTAGATTATTTATTGAAAATCTCTAAGCTCTGCCCAACTCATTACAGAGTCCGTCTGTAAAGTCGCAGTTTGTCGTGGTGTAAAGCGTGCGCTGCGCGCCCGTTT
>DVEB01000244.1 GCA_015295905.1 Synechococcales cyanobacterium M55_K2018_004 | reverse complement strand
TTCGCTTCTAGGGTTCTGTTCTGGGGTTCTGTTCTGGGGTTCTGAGCCAGGGCAGTGCCGGACTATCGGGCGGCGGCACCTCCAGCCGGAAGGTAGCCCTGCTCAGTCAAAAATGCTTCGAGGGCGGTAGGAAAGTCGGGATACCGATAGACAACCTGCCCGTCTTTGTAGATTTCTAGACCCCAATCTGAGGTGCGGTCATAGTTGGCAAGCATGAACGCCCAGCCCTGCTCATATTCGCCTAGCAGGATCATCTGCGCCACATAGCCCGCCAGAATGCCGTTGACTTCATTGGTGTCTGCTTGAACAGTCAGCACGGCTTCGCGCATTTGGTTGGCGATCGCCCTCAGTTATGCTGGATATTGCCGGGTCACGTCTACAAACTGCCCGTCTTGCAGCGCCCAGATTTGGGAGGGTGGAAACGAGCCAGCGTAGCTGCTAAAGGCATAGAGAAAGGCATTGTCAAAGCCGTGCTTTCCTGGGTTTGTTCTGCTTCCTGAATCTCCGCACCCACTCGCGCAATCAAAGGAACACTCCCAAACAGCGCCAGCGTTCCACCCACCGTCACCATGCCCAAAAACAGACCCAGCAACCGACTTGCCATCGCCTCAGAGATCCTCAGCTCCATGAGCACTTCTTTCCTGAAATTGCGTCTATCTGTTTAAGTCGCACCTGGTTTAAGTCATACCGGCTTCAGTCATTCCCACTTAATTCGCATCTGTCCTAAGTTGCATCTGTGTTTAATGCACATTCCAGCAAGAGACATCCTTGAATTCAGTTGCAGTTTCAATGTTTACATTTCTCAATCAGATGCAGCATATTCCATTTGGCGGGATCTGGCAAAATCGCCAGCCGTGTCAGCCGATGGGTACATAGGCCGTTTACCGTGCCGTCAACAGTACGCTCACCCGACCTGCTTCTACCTACGCACTCATTCCAAAAAAGGATTGCTCAGATCTTGCACCTTGCCCAATAAGCCGGGTCAGGCAAGGATTCGAGGACAATTTCAAACCCATACTGTAATGCATGACCTTGAGCGTCTAAAAACAGTCCCAATAGAGCCTTGAGACTGGCTTTTGGCACTAGGCATCAAGCAGAGGCGGCTATACACTAGCCCTTGGGCGTGTTGAAGAATGGTTTCCATGACCGTCTTCTGAATTGTTTTTACTACACCCTTTCTTTCAGATTTTGGCTCCTTTGGCAACCCTTACTGAGAATGGTGCAAAATCTCAGCTTACCCTAAATTCCTCTCCCACACTTGGGAGAGGGACTTTGAGATCATCGGCTCCCCTGCTCTCAAGTTGGGAGCAGGGGCTGGGGGTTGAGGGCCTACAACGATGACATACTCTCGAAGCCACGGTTGGGAAAGGGGATGAGGGATAAGGACGGCTCAACCCCTAGAGAATTGCCTGAGTCGTTATGCTCTCCTATTCTTATTGTTTTCATATAATTTTGCTATACACTGTAAACGTATATTAGTTAAGAGACTTGCGTAAAAATAAAACCTCTGTAATTCATGCGTTACAGCTACCGCCTACGCATTCTAGGATGGGTACATGATTTAATCACAAGTCTCTAAGGTTCTGAAAGATTTGATATTACTTGGTTTGGTGTTCCTTTAATGGGGTTGTTGTTAAGATGAATCAGCAATACTTTACCGATAGCGAGTGGGCAGCTCTGCTGAAAGCTCCCCAGCAGGCCATCACAGCGGTGATTCTTGCGGATAAGACCGATCTCGTTTCCTTCTTGAAGGAAGTGCAGGCTGCTTTTCAAATTATGGCAGCCGAAATTGCTCGCGAAGATATTTCTAGCGATCTGGTCAAATCCATCGTTGCTGCGTTGAAAGAGTTGGCCCAACAAGAATCCCTCCAGGGTGAGCAACTGATTCTCAAACAGCAGTTTGAGTTTTTGGGAACGGTGCAAACGTTTAGCAGTGCATCGGAGGCAGTCAAGCAAGCGATCGCCCATCTAGACCAGGTGAAAGCCATCTTGAAGGCGAAAGTTCCTGTCACCCAGGCCGAAGAATTTAAGCAGTGGATTATGGGCATTGCCGTTCAGGTTGCCAAAGTCGCCAAGGAAGAAGGTGGCATGTTTGGCATCGGTGGCGAGAAGGTCAGTCGTCAAGAATCGAATGCGCTGTCTTCTATCGAACATTCCTTAACCGTTACGCTCTGATCGAGCATCACTACAACAATGATAAATCGCCTGAGTCTTCTACGACGATTGCCGGTCCTAAAGGTCAGTCATCGATTGGGTCAGTCATTGTTACTTGGCGCTGGTGCCAGTCTGCTTGTTGCTGGTGGCAATGCTCAAGCCGTTGAAACCATCCGACTGATTAACAATGCTGCTAGTTCAACTGCCCCGGCAGAAGTCACGTGGTCCCTAGCTGAGGTGAAAGAGTTTGTCCGCACAGGGGGACTGCGGCAACCCATCCGCGACTTTTTGGGCAGTAGTCGCCAAGATCCTGGCATTCTGCAGCGGGCGTTCACCAAGGAGGTCGTTATCCCTGAAAACCTGGGAATTGATTTCCTCGAGACAGCCCTAGGACAATTCATGGTCAGTCAAATTACATCCCTAGTGCAGAGTGCGGATCCAGTGCCCAACCTACGGACAGCCCTGAGGGCTTCAATTCAGGATGACCGCAGCATCTCCCTGATTGAAGTCATCGAAAACTATCCAACAGAGGTGATTACCATGGATATCACTGGGCTAGTTCGCACTTATGACAGCGTGGTTGCGGTGGTTAATCGGCTCATGCCAGTTCTCCAGAGTGCTAGGGAAACGCTTCAGGGGGTCGTTTGCCGCTGTGAGTAAGCTACTTAGATCCGCTTGCAGCAATTTGTCCACTTCAATCTCCTCTAGCGCAATCTATGATGAAGCTCTTGCCCCCTCGTCTCGCAGTGCCATCTATTCAAGGCCGTTTTCAGCAGTCCCTAGTTGAGTTCGCTAGTGCACTAGCAATCACTGTCGGGGCTGTCACACCATTCATGGCAGTGCCCGCATCCGCAGCAGAACGCCTGGTGTTGACCTACGATCCGTTTAGAAGTTCGATCTCGATCGCAGAAATGCGAACCCTGGCCGATACGGGAGAAGTTAGCCCGACAATTCGAGCCTGGTTGAGGCTGGCCAATGTCGATGCAGACGTCTTTCGTCGGGTGCTGACCGAAGACGTTTCCTTAAATCAACGAATTGTCGATCGTGCAGGCAACTCACGCCCCGGAGAATTATTACTCCGTGAGATTGGTAATTCCTTCCACACTCGTTCTCGCCAAAGCAATGTGCAAGCACTGCGGGGCACGTTGTTGGTCTCTACTGTAGATAATCGCATCTCGCTGATCGAGTTTCTAGAGAAGTATCCCACGTCAGAACTATTTGTCAACGGTCGCTCTCTGCTCGTCTTCGTCAATGATGTGAATAACGTGCGCGATCGCGTCCAAGCGGTCGTCACGACGGTTGAGACGTTTCTCTCTGATCGCCTTTGTAACTGCGCGCCCTAGTCCCACACTGGCTGCAAGCCAGGATAGCAGCGTCGATGCGCGGCGCCCCATAATCCTCGATTTTCCAGGCGTGCTGCACACGGAAAATCGAGGGTTTCAGCATATCCCAAATTCACGTTGGGCAAAGCAACGCTGCAAACGTCAACCGTGAGACATCATATCGATTGCCACAGTTACAGCCAAGATCAGGGGGTCATTTTGTGAGGGTTCAATTTGTACACCGTAGGTGTCTGCCAGTCGGAACTACTTCTTGGACACCTCAGCCACCTTGCGATCGCCATCCCCAATCTTAAACTCGTAATTGATGATGTTGCCCTTCACTTCCAGATCTGGGTCATTGCCAATCTTTACCGTGTAGCGATCGCGAATTGGCGTAATGAGAGCTTTTCTAATTGTGGCTAAACTCTCACCATTCGCTCCCTCGATAGTCATGGTGTCTCGAATCGTCAGCAATTTTTGCTGTAGTTTGCACACCACATTTCCCTGCGCGTCTTCAAAGAAGAGGGTATCCCGCACACGCAGCATCTTGCCATCGACTTTAAAGACTCGCTCCCCTTGGTCATTCTCAATCCAGAAGTCATCTCCGAAAGAGATCAGCCTTTGCCGCATCCGATATCGCGTTGCCGTGCTCCGCCTTCCAAACACCTGCCGTTCTTCGCGGCGTTGCTCGCGCCGTTCCTTCGCTCGGTCAAACATGAGTGATCTCCTTATTATTCTGTAAAATCAATGTTCGACAGAAAAATTTTTGATATGTTGTACCAACCTTTCAAACTCTCACGACAGATCTGATGGAAGGAAGTCGGAGGCAAGGCCTCCTTGTTCCCCCAACTATCGCCCTAGTTTTTAGCATTGGTGTTATGTAATTTCGGTGTGACCAATTTTGACTATCATCATTTTTCCTAGACGCATCTTACTGCTGAAATATCGGAATCTGATATGGTCAGCAATTCTCATTTGGGACTTTTAGTGTGGTTTTAGCCCGCCCGTGACGAGCTAAAACCACACTAAAAATATGATGTTCGTACCCGTAGGGTACGAACATCACACTTCTAATTTTCATCCTGAGAATCGCTGTCACAATCACAGAGAGCCTTGTATTACCAGTCTCTTTGTCATACGGAATCCGTCGGTTATTGAGTCGGTTTGTTATGGTGTGAAACGGGCGCGCAGCGCCCGTTTCACACCACAACAAACAGCTACTTTATAGACGGATTTCGTATCACTTCTTAGAGATCATTGCTCGTCAGAGTTGGGCGTAGGCTCAACTCCCTCTTTCTTGAGCACACCGTGATCATGGATGAGTTGTTGGGGCATACCAATCTGGATCTTGTTTTTTTGAAATGCAATCTGGATGCGGCGACGGAGTTCACGAGCCACGTTCCATTGCTGCAAAGGCGCCGTTCTGATCCAAACCCGAATCCCGATACCGGTGTGGGAAAGTTGGTCTACTCCAAACAACTCATGCGTATTAAAAATTTGGTCTTTCCATTGTGGGTCTTGCGCCATTGTTTCAATTGTTTCTTTGACAATCGCCAGTGCCCGGTCTACGTCGGTATCGTAGGCAACCTCAATGCGAAAATCAGCCCTTGCCCAGCCGCGTGAGCGGTTTTCAACATGGGTGATCAAGCTATTAGGTAGTGTAATCAAATTCCCATCATCACTCCTCAGTTGAGTAATTCTCAGATTTAAGTTCTCGACCATACCAGAAAACTCATTGACTTTGATATTATCTCCAATGCGAAATTGATCTTCCAAAAGAATCAAAAAACCATTGACAAAATCTTTGACCAAACTTTGAACACCAAAGGAAACAACCAGAGCAACAACTGCACCTAACGTCAGAATTGAGGCGGGAACTAGATTGAGCCATTGCAACACCCAGAGAAAGACTAGGGCATAAATTAACGCCGTTTTGAGACTTTTGACGACCTTAGCAATGGTGGAAACACGCTGAAGACTGGCCTCTGTCAACACCTTTTCCTTTTCTTGGCTTTGCATAAATCGATCAATCATTAGATCGATTAAACGGTTCGTCAATCCCGTGAAGAACCAAGCCAGGAGGATCACAAACGGAATCGCAGCCACCCTCCTGGCAAAAAAGCGGGTCTGCGGAAATGCGGAGAGACTGAAGGCGATCGCCCCTACCCACAGCAGGACAATTAACCAGAACAAGAGCCACTGGGCCAGCGCCACCAACTGTTGTCGTTGAGCGAGGCCAAGGTGTCGTCGCCGCACCCCTGCTAGGAAACCAATCTCATCATCTGTAGCTGCAACGGTTGTCATTTCCTGGTTCCGAATTGCAGCCGCTTCAGCCATGACCTGTTGTTTTAACCGCTTGCGCTGCCGCTCTAGAAACGACCAAGCAGTTCCCAGCAGCACTGTCAGTAGCACCGCTGCAACCAACACCTTTCCCACCAGATAGATCTGTTGCTGCAAGACTTCTGGCTGCCGTCCACGAATGGCACGTTGGAGTTCCTGTTGCAACGTTTGCTGCCATTGCAGAGCTAACCGTTGCTTAGAGGTGCCGTTATATTGGGCATCACTGTCCGTCACTGTTAAAATGACTCTTGCTTCTGCCAGTTTTGCGTCCCTCACAAACAAAACAGGCTGCCCATTCACGTCGTCGATCAAGACTTGCAGGCTCTCCGGATCAAGCGCTGGTTCCCCGGCAGAGGGATTCCCTTGAACTAACCGCTGCAGGTTGTCTTCAATCTGTTTGGCTCGAATCTCGACCGGGATCTGGTTACCTGGATCATTGCGGTTAAATACGGCGGGAGAGGCAATCCTAAAAAGTTCCTGCCCGTCCAGACGGATCGGCACTGCTTCTAAGTTGCCCCGGCGCTCTACTCCCGCAGGCAGCGCAGAACCATTACCGGCATTGGGAATCGGCATTAGTTGTCCGAGGGTGAGGGAGGAGGCGATCGCCGGACTCATCCCTGCAATCAGCAAGGCCAGACTGAAGGCCACCAGTGTGGAAACTAGACGGTTTTTTTTCCAAGAGAATGACTTGAACATCGTGCGATCGCTTTGCTTGCCAGGAGAACCACCAGAATTTTCTCACTTTTCTTACCCCACTTTTCCGAGAGCATGTCACCTTTGCAGGCCCTCATCCCCCAGCCCCTGCTCCCAAGTTGGGAGCAGGGG
>DVEB01000038.1 GCA_015295905.1 Synechococcales cyanobacterium M55_K2018_004 | reverse complement strand
CGTGGGATGTTTGCACCCGCAGGGTGCAAACATCCCACGCTTAGTATGGCTTTAGCCCGTCTGCGGCAGGCTAAGACCACACCAAACGTCCAAAATGAGAATTGCTGGTTTTTAGGGGGCTGAGTGGAGTCAAATCAGGGCTTGTGTAACAATAAAAACGTATAAAAGTGTGACCAAAGATCAGGTGTGGTGACTGCCTGTATGATTACTGCCTGTAGGGTAACAGCTTATATGGTTACGCCTTATATGGTTACGGCCTCAGTTCATTAAGACGCTTTGAAGAGTTTCTGTATCAAAGCTTTTTCGCTTGCAGTCTTCTAGTCCTCCTGAAACGCCTTGTTCACCTTCTTCAAGCAACTCCGGGAAATTATTCGCCGCTGGTGGTCTGAGTTTACGCTTCAGACCAAGTTGATGGCTGCGGCAACGCTGGTGGTATCTCTGCTGATGAGTGGCCTTACCTTCTGGGCGGTCAACTCTATCCAAAACGACGCTCGCCTCAACGATACTCGCTTCGGGCGCGACCTGGGACTATTGCTGGCAGCCAATGTTGCGCCCCTGGTAGGAGAGAACAATCTCACCGAGCTGGCGCACTTCTCTCATCGCTTCTACAGCAGCACCTCTAGCATCCGCTATATGCTGTATGCCGATGCCGACGGCGAAATCTTCTTTGGCATCCCCTTTTCCCAGTCCGAGGTGCAAAACTCCCTCACAATTCGTCGGCGAATGCAGCTCCCAGAGAGCTACATTACCAACCTTGAGGAGCCAATGGTGCGACAACATCTGACTCCGGATGGCGAAGTGACTGATGTGTTCGTGCCGCTTAACTACAATGGCAAATACCTAGGGGTTCTGGCAATCGGGACGAACCCCAACCCCACGGTTGTTACCTCTTCGCATCTAACACGAGATGTTACGATCGCGGTTTTCGTCTCCATCTGGGTGATGGTGATTCTAGGAGCGGTCTTCAATGCGCTCACAATTACGAAGCCCATCAAGGAATTGCTGGTGGGGGTGAAGAACATCGCCGCTGGAAACTTTAAACAACGGATTGACTTGCCCTTGGGTGGGGAACTGGGCGAACTCATTCTCAGCTTCAACGAGATGGCGGAGCGACTGGAGCGCTACGAGGAACAAAACATTGAAGAACTGACTGCGGAAAAAGCTAAACTTGAAACTTTGGTCTCTACTATTGCCGATGGCGCCGTCCTGCTCGACACCCAGTTAAATGTGATCTTGGTCAACCCGACGGCACAACATATTTTTGGCTGGGACAATTTACAGGACATCATTGGGCAGAGCGTCTTGCAGCATCTGCCTGCCCCAGTGCAGGCACAATTGGCGCAACCCCTGCAGGAGATCGCGAAAGAAGACGTACTGCCAGAGGTGCTGCGTGATGAGGGGATGGAATTTACGATTGCGATCGCCGAACCGAGTCCCCGCACCTTGCGGATTGTGATCACTACTGTCCTTGACCAATACCGCGAAAGTTTGAAGGGAATTGCCATCACGATTCAGGATGTGACCCGTGAGGCAGAATTAAACGAGGCCAAGAGCCAATTTATCAGCAATGTTTCTCATGAATTGCGGACCCCGCTGTTCAATATCAAGTCCTTCATTGAAACCTTACACGAGTATGGTGAAGACCTGACGGAAAGTGAGCGGCGCGAATTTTTGGAGACAGCCAATCGAGAGACCGATCGACTGACGCGCTTGGTCAACGATGTGTTGGATCTCTCTCGCTTGGAGTCGGGCAAGCGCTACCACTTTGATGCGGTTGACCTCTCTCAACCAATTGAGCAGACACTCCGTACCCATCAATTGAATGCCCGCGACAAAGAGATTGAACTCATTCAGGAGGTCGAACCAGAGCTACCTCCTGTCCTGGGTAACTATGACTTGCTGTTGCAGGTGTTTAACAATCTGCTGGGCAATGCTTTGAAGTTCACTCAGCCTGGTGGCAAAATTGCCATTCGCGCCTACACCCTCTACCCTGATGACCCGAACCAGACTCCCCACTATGTCCGGGTCGAAGTTTCGGACACTGGCATTGGCATTGACCAGGAAGATCAGGAAGCTATCTTCGATCGCTTTTTCCGCGTCGAGAACCGGGTTCACACCCTGGAAGGCACAGGTTTAGGACTCTCGATCGTCCGCAACATTATTGAAAAGCACCAGAGCCGAATGCACTTGGTCAGTGAAGTTGGCGTGGGAACAACCTTCTGGTTCGACCTCGCAATCTATCGTCCGGCTGCAACTGCCATCGAGAGTCACTGTCCAGCAACCCACACACCCGAAGCTCACCCTGTGGCGGTGCCTGCCTTACCAGAGAATCGTCACACTGAAGCTTAACGTCAGTTCTAGTGAGGTGGGTTTTGGGTCACTGCGCCGGGCGCGGTGACCCAAAACCCTGGATTTTCCATGCCCGATGCACACAGAAAATCCAGGGTTTCAGCTAATTCGGAATTCACGTAATACGGAATCCGTTGCTTATAGGGTCGGTTAGTTTTTGGTAGAACGCCCGCGCAGCGGGCGTTCTACCAAAAACTAACTGCTACTTTATAGGCGGATTCCGTATAAGTTGAGGAAATTGACTTTGAACTATCGATGAATCGCCTGTCGTAGGGCTTGTTTCTGTTCGGGTGACAGCCCAGCAACAACGGCTCTTGCGTCCCGTGCATCGAGCGTTTGCAGGAGTGCCATCAGGTCTTCGAGTAGCAATTCGCCTTGGGGAGTGAGGGGAGTTGCTGGAGTCTCTGCTGCTTCGGGATGCCGACAAATGCCGCGATCGCACGTCAACCCCAACTGGTGCCAGTATAACGTCGGCAGTGCGTGTCCCCGTTGCCCCAAGTGTTCCTGGCACAGCCACTTGGATTCCAGATACACATTCGGTGAGGCATAGTTGGTAGGCGTTTGCTGATGGGGGACAGTAAAGCATCCGAAGGCTTTGCGGTATTCTTCCGAGTCTAACAGTGCTGTCAGGAAGGCACTCACCCCCTCCTGCATGAGCAGGGTGCAGTACTGCTGCATCTCCTTATGGTCGATCAGCGATCGCCCTAGAAAATGCCTGCAACTCCGCTCAATAAATTTCATGTTGCTGGAGCGATAATAAAATGCATCCAGATAAACGGAAGAGTGTGCCAGTTCCTTAACGAACCGGCGCACTCCAATTTTGTCGATCAAAAATTTCTGCTCGAACGGGGCTAACACCCTTTGTTCATGGGCATAGGGTTGTCGCTCTAGAACTTGCTGGTAAATTTGCCGCAGAACGGCTTGCTTTTCTGCCGGTGCAGAAGGGTGGTTGTGAATTGGTGTGGAGAACTGTAAAGGTTTCATCGTGGTGGAGATTGGCTAAGGAGGAGTGCATCTGAGTGTTGTGAGTGGGGCTGTTGGAAGTGGGGCGAGTCATTCTTAGGCGTGGGACTGGAGTGATTGAATAATGCTGGCCAAGTAGGGCCGAATGAGGCTACTGGCAGTGTCAGGAAATTCTGCTTGGACCGCCTCCTGGAGGTAACGGTAAGCGATCGCGCAATGCTCGTTTTGTTTGTGGGCTAGCAGGACGGTGTCGAGCCAAGCCATCATTTGTTCTTTGAAAAAAACCTCATCATCACGCAGAATGGACGTTGCGATGTAACGGACAACCTCGGTCATGTCGTATACACAACGAGAGCCATGCTTTTGAATCAGTTCGGGCTGGACTTGGGCTAGTTTTCGGAGCGCCTGCTGAATTAGTACACGACCGTGGTCACGTAATAGAGTGTAAGTTTCTAGTCGCGTTTGAAAGGTTTGTAGGTATTGCTCTAAAGCACTCAGGCCACGGTTATTCAGGTAAGCACCATCGGCTTCTATCATGAAGCGATCGAGAGTCTGGTTGAGAATTGCCATAGCAGTGGAAGTGAAGGGAAAAGAATAAACAACAAGTCGATAACTGCCACACCAGAGGCCTGAAAATCTTTTGTATAGGCTGTAGGGCTGGTGTAGGGGGTGTAGGGCTGGTTTGAATAACGTCAGTCCCAATATCAAAAATCCTGTTGGGTTTGTGAGGTCAACCCAATCTGGAGAAAATTAGAAATTTGAGAATTCCGCCAATCAATAAGTTCAACACACAGAAAAGGACACATGTGATATCAATCATTCAGAAACAGTGATTGCAATGCTAGTAATGATTAGCCAACGATGGGGCGATTGCGGCAATCATTCCTAAAGCTAAATAGCTGAAAAACTTAAAAGTTGATACGAATGAATTGATGACCAGAAAGTAACGTCAGGATCCTGATCAAAATCACTTGATTAACTTTCTTGTGAGTTGGTAGCTCTGCTACCCACTCACAAGAAAGTTAACAATTTTAATTGTGTCAGCATCCTAAGGTAAGGGGGACTAAGCTTGAAGTGCATAAGCATTCCAGACAGTGAAATGTAACCAAGGCTGTAAGCGTGATTTTGCTAAGCTCACAGTGGTCTAGATTAAAGTTGCCCGGAGACAAATGGAGTGTATCGCTTTGATGTTTTTCTTAACAAAAACATGAGTTTGATGAGCAGTGTTGTGTGGACAATTGGGAGGCACACATCCACGAAAAATTGCCGTTTGAGGCGGGTCGCGCATTCGCATTCAGTAATACGCCAATACGCCTCAAGTAGCACAGCTGATCATCCAGAGATGAGGAGTTGCTTACTCAGTACTGCGGTGGTGTCTAAGACGATGGGTTTCTTTGATTTTGTGATAGGAAAATAAAGCGTTTAGGAGGTTATACTCTCCAGCAGGGCAGCGCCCTTGCCCTGCTCTGATTCTATGTCTTAGGAGACTGAGAAACGCTATAAGAAGAAGCAGGCTCTCTTCAATGAAAGTGTGTGTGTGGGACTGCGTATCTCACACACAATCAAGACGTTTAGATACTGGATCTTGCACCTTGCTCATGCAGCGGATTTCAGCAGTGCAGAGCGGCACTGAAACCCGTATCCTGGCTAGTATCCTGCTAAGAGGGAGCATCCTAGCAAGGGGAAAAGATTGAAGAGCGCTAAGAATCAACCGTCAGAAAAACTAGCAGTACTATGGATCTTTTTCTACGATCCTATCAATATATCGCCAGCGACCCAGGGCGTCTAATCGCCGCACTTCAGCAGCATTTCGTGTTGGTGATGGTGCCATTGATGATTGGGTTGTGCCTGGGGTTGCCTCTGGGGTTGTGGAGTGCGCGATCGCGCCTTGCCGCCACTGCCCTGATCAATGTCTTCAATGCTCTGCGGGTGATTCCTAGTCTGGCGATCCTATTTCTGGCAATCCCCTACTTTGGGTTGAGTTTTCAGGCCGCAGCGATCGCCCTCACTCTGCTGGTCATGCCGCCCATCCTGATCAGCACTGATGTTGCCTTTCGCAGCATCGATCCGATGATCCGCGAAGCCGCCTACGGCATGGGTATGAGCAGCCAGCAAGTCCTACGGCTGGTGGAAATTCCTTTGGCTTTGCCAGTTGTGATTGCCGGAATTAAGACTGCGACAGTAGAAGTCATCGCCAGTGCAACTCTAGCCGCCTTCGTTGGAGCAGGTGGATTGGGCAGTTTCATCGTCCTCGGCTTTGCGCTCTACGATAATGCCATCCTCCTGGCAGGAGCCATTCCTGTGGCGCTTCTGGCTCTGATCGCAGAGGTCTCCCTCAGCCTCCTGCAAAAATCAGTACAACCCCCAACCCAGTAAAGGAATCAGCTTGCAGGATAAGTAGTGGCAAATGAGTAGTGGCAAATTTGAGGAAACAAGTTTTAATTGGCAGCTTCAGCAGTGGCAGCGGCAGTTTGGTGAGTGGTTTGAACGCACCTTTCAAGGCATCAACCTGCCCAGAGGCCAGTCGGAAGACTGGCAGCTACCAAGCTGGGTCTCGCAGGGGCTATTTTGGCTGTTGCTGGGTGCTTTGGCTGGTTGGGGGTTGTGGCAACTGTACAAGCTGATGCGTCTCTATCTAACGCAGCTCCAGTGGAACCGCGAAACACCCCCTGCGCTGGGTGTTCAGGCCCCAGAACAACCGCTGACGGTTGCAGCATGGGTAGAGCGATCGCGCCTTGCTCGCCAGCAGGGTAACTACCGCGACGCCTGTCGCGCCCTCTATATGGGGGCGCTGCAACACCTCAACGACGCGGGCCTGATTCCTCAGCAGCGGAGTCGCACCGATGGCGAGTACCTGGCCTTGGTGCAGCAACTGCCCCAAGCGGCTGCCTACCGCACCCTGATCCACACCCATGAACGACTCTGCTTTAGTGATGCAGTAATTTCTCTGGAAGACTGCGATCGCTGCCAGCGAGCCTACCAGGAGATTGAGTCCCCATGAAACCCCGTCGTCTCTGGTTTGGTGCGATTGCCCTGCTTGCCCTCGCCCTCCTCAGCCTGTTCGCCGCCCCACAAAACACCCTCCAGAGCGGCTCCACCTATAGCCGCGCTCCCGACGGTTACGGAGCCTGGTATGCCTCTCTTCAACAGCAGCAGATCCCGATCCAACGCTGGCAGCGTCCCTACTCCGATCTCACCGACCCAGGATCAACCGACTCAAGATCAACCGACCCACCGCCCCAACCCCCCGTCCCCAGTCGCATCACGCTCCTCCGCATCAACCCGAATCTCACTCACTTGCGGATTGCCACCGATGAACGCTGGATTCGTCGCGGCAACGTTGAAGTGATTTTGGGGGTGAAAGAACCCGTGACTCAGGCTCCCTTTCGTTCCAGACTTGCAGGGGTAACGATCGAAACGTCGCGGCGCAGAAGTCGTGCCCAACTCCAGGAAAGCCGTTCACGGCAACGCCTAGGTGATTCCTACGGTGCGGTGGTCTGGGAGGAAACCATCGGTGCTGGCAAGATCATCTACGCGGTCACGCCTTTTCTGGCCGCCAATGCCTACCAGCGGGAGCCAGAAAACTTTAAGTTTTTAACCAATCTGGTGACGGAGCCAGGTCTGCCGCTCTGGGTAGATGAATACCTGCATGGGTACAAAGACCCCCAGGTGGTGCAACGGGAAAACTCAGACCACTGGATCGCTTACTTGGCCAAGACACCCCTAGCGCTGCTGGCAGTCCAGGCGATCGCCATCCTGCTTGTCCTGATCTGGGAGAAAAACCGTCGATTTGGGCCACCCTTGCCCCCGGCAGTTCCCCCACAGGACAGCAGCAGCGCCTACATTCATGCGCTGGGTAGTGTGCTGCACAAGGCGGAATACAGCGAATTTGTGGTAAAGACGATTGGACAGGCAGAACAACGCTATGCCCAGCGCTCTCTTGGCCTGGGAGACACCCCTGTCGAAGCAGAGGCTCTGATCCAGGCATGGACCCAGCAAACGGGCCGCCCGGCTGAAGAAATGGCTGCCGTTCTGCGGACAAAAGACCGCGATCGCCGGATCAGCGAACGAGACTTGCTAATCTGGTTAAGACAACTACAAACCCTCCGCCGCCACCTGCCCTGATGTCAACGCCCGAAACTACCGCCCAATTTTCTCGCCTTATCCAGGCCATCGGTCAGGTGGTGGTTGGTCAAACCATTCCCGTCCAACAACTGCTGGTGGCCTTGCTCTGTGGTGGGCATGTCATCCTCGAAGGGGTGCCGGGAACGGGAAAAACCCTGCTCGTCAAAGTGCTGGCCCAACTGGTGCAGGCCGACTTTCGTCGCATCCAGTTGACCCCCGACATTTTGCCCTCTGACATTCTGGGGGTCAATATTTACGACATGGGTAGCCGCAGCTTCTCGCTCAAGCGTGGTCCCATTTTTACCGAGATCCTGCTGGCGGATGAAATCAACCGCACTCCTCCAAAAACTCAAGCTGCTTTGCTGGAAGCCATGGAGGAACAGCAGGTGACGCTAGACGGCGAAAGCCTGCCCCTGCCAGACCTGTTCTGGGTTGTGGCCACCCAGAACCCCCTAGAATTTGAGGGCACCTATCCCCTACCGGAGGCCCAACTCGATCGCTTCCTGTTCAAGGTGGTGGTGGACTATCCAGCAGCCAAGGCCGAGCGACAAATGCTGGTCAACGCGCAGCACGGACTGCAAACCAAACGGCAAGACCTGACCGCGCTAACCCCCCTGCTGACGGTGCCCGACGTGTTACAGGCACGACAGCAGGTTCGCACAGTTACAGTGACTGATGCGCTGATCGACTACCTGCTGGCGCTGGTGCAAAAAACGCGACAACACCCCGATCTTGCCCTAGGAGCCTCTCCCCGTTGCGCGGTCGCATGGCTCCAAGCCAGCAAAGCCCATGCTTGGATTAATGGATGCGACTACACCACCCCTGACGATATTAAAGCGATCGCCCTCCCCCTGCTGCGCCACCGCCTCATCCTCCGCCCCGAAGCCCAACTGGATGGACTGCAAGTGGAAGCCATCATCCGATCAGTGTTTGGACAGGTTGCTGTCCCAAGATAACGCTCTTTCACGCCTGAGTATGCTTCCCACTCCCCGCCTTTACCTGCTGTTGCTGCTGGGCACTGCCATTGGCTTCGTGTTGGCCTGGCTTGGCGGCACTGAGGAGGCACTGCATCGAGCGATCGCCCTGACGCTGGTCTATGACCTTGTGCTGCTGCTGCTGGCCTGGCTGGATGGGGCACAGGTGAGGCCGTATCGCGTACAGGTGAGCCGCCAACCGCTGCAAACGCTTTCAATTGGGCGAGACAACCCCATCGCTCTAACTGTGAAAAGTGGCGATCGCCCTGCCAAGCTGCGTATCCGTGACACCTACCCAGCCACGTTTGTGGTGACGCCAGCCATCTGTCTGCTGGTGCTGCCTGCCCACGCCCAGACAGACCTGATCTACACGGTTTTTCCCAAGCAACGGGGGGAGTATGCCTGGGGCGATATTCAGGTGCGCCAACTGGGGGCTTGGGGGTTGTCCTGGCATGACTGGAAGATTCCCCAGCAGGCCACTGCCGAGGTTTACCCCGACCTGATTGGGCTGCGCCAACTCTCAATTCGACTGACCCTGGAGAGCAGTGGTAATATTCGGCGGGCGCGTCGGATGGGAACGGGCACCGAGTTTGCCGAGCTGCGTGAGTACAACACTGGCGATGACCTGCGGTTGATCGACTGGAAGGCAACGGCACGGCGCGATCGTCTGCTGGTGCGAGTGTTGGAACCAGAACAGGAACAGACCCTGATCATCCTGCTGGACCGGGGGCGATTGATGACGGCCCAGGTGGGTGGGTTGGCACGGTTCGACTGGGGGCTGAATGCAACGCTGGCACTGGCACTGGCGGGTATTCGACGGGGCGATCGCGTTGGTGTAGGCGTGTTTGACCGCCAGATGCACACCTGGATTCCGCCCGAACGCGGCCAGCCCCACCTGGCAAAACTGCTGGAACGCCTGACGCCAATTCAGCCAGACCTGCTGGAGCCGGACTACTTGGCAGCAGTCACCACTGCTACCGCACACCAAGCACGTCGTGCTTTGGTGGTGCTGCTCACAGACTTGGTCGATGAAACTGCCTCTGGAGAATTGCTGGCAGCGATGGGACGGCTCTCACCCCGCTACCTTCCCTTCTGTGTCACCTTGCGCGATCCAGAGGTTGATCGTCAGGCCAATACTCCCACAGAGGAGGTCGCTACTGCCTATTGCCGGGCTGTGGCGCTCGATCTGCTAGCCCAACGACAGGTTGCCCTAGCAAAGCTCAAGCAAAAGGGCGTCTTGGTCCTGGATGCCCCAGCGCCCTATATCAGCGAGTCTTTGGTCGATCGCTATTTGCAAATCAAAGCCCGCAGCCAGCTTTAAAAACCGTCAGTTCTGGCTAGGAGGGTTTTGGGGCACCGTGCATCGCGCAGGGCAAATCAGCGGTTTCAGTTGATCCCGAATTCACGTTATGGCGCTATGCGCTCATGGTGTCAAACGCGTTTTGTGGGAAACCCCGCGCCGCGGGGTTTCCCAAAAATGCTTTGTCCTGACCTATGTGTGTAGCACTATAAAGATGATTGAGCGGGTGAGATGCATTTTACCCCACCCGCTCAATCAGGCATGAACGTCAACTGCAGGCGACTACTCTTGAATGACGAAGTCAGTGGCTTGTAGACTGGGGCGGCCAATCAGCGTTGCGAAGAGCACGCCAGCGCCTGCTCCACTGCCATCGGGGTTGTAGAAAATACCACCGGTCTGCGTGTTATAGACGATTTTGCCAGTACTGCCCGCAACTGCATCATCACTGGTCACCTCGCTAAACTCGGATGATAACAGCGTTGGGTTGAGGGTGAGTGCCTGGAAGGTAGTACGGTCAAGCACGATTACATCTGTTCCGGCAGTAAAGTCTTCAATGCGATCTTCACCAATGTCGGCGCTAACAAAATTTCTGCCGGTGTCGTAGAGGAAGCGATCGCTCCCCAGCCCGCCCCGCAGCGTATCATTGCCAGCACCGCCAATCAGGGTGTCATTCCCTGCATCACCCGATAGGATGTCATTGCCAAGGCCACCAATCAATTCATCATCACCGTCGCCACCGCTGATGACATCATCTCCTAGTCCCCCATCTAGACGGTTTGCCCCAGTGTTACCCGTGAGGGAGTTGTTGGCATCGTTACCAGTGCCGTTGATGGCAGCAGAGCCAGAGAGGATGAGGTTTTCCAGATTTTCCCTATCTGGCTCTGCCAGCGAGTAGCTCAAAGACGCAACAACGGTGTCGATCCCACCATCTGCCAATTCCTCGATAGAGTCACGCACGTTGTCAACATAGTAGGTGTCGTCGCCCCGCCCCCCAATCATGCGGTCTTCGCCAGCACCTCCATCCAACACGTTGTTGCCATCGCCACCGCGCAGGGTGTTGTTGAGGCTATTGCCAAAGGCGTTGATGTTGGCACTGCCGATGAGCGTGAGGTTTTCCAGGTTATCGCTGAGACGATAGGTGACAGTTGAACGCACCGTATCTATGCCTGCATTAAAGTTTTCGATAACGCGATCGTCGGAGTTATCGACTTCGTAGGTGTCATCCCCATCACCGCCGATTAGTTCATCAATCCCTGCTCCTCCGTTCAACAGGTTATTGTTGGCATTACCCCGAATGGTGTTATTCAAAGCATTACCGATTCCAACAATGGCAGCACCTGTCAGGGTGAGGTTTTCAACATTGAGACCTCTGAGCAGCAGACTAAAGTCCTGGCTCGACTCGATCAGGTCAATCCCACTGTTGGCTCCATCCCCTTCATTGACGACATCTCCGGAGTCATCCACAACGTAGGTATCGTTGCCATCACCACCTGTCATAGTGTCGGCCCCTGTACCGCCATCTAGGAAGTCGTTGCCGCCACCCCCCACCAGCGTATCTAGTCCTTGCAGACCGCGCAGAATGTTGTCGCCGCTGTTGCCAATGATGGTGTTGTCGGCGGCGTTGCCGATTCCCTCCAGATTTTCGTTGCCTGTAATCCCAGTCAGGATGAGGTTTTCCAGATTGCTTGCCAGCACAAAGCTGATGCTAGATTCCACCGTATCAATACCAGCACTGAGGGCTTCAATAATCTGGTCACCGGGGTTATCGACTACGTAGGTGTCGTTGCCCAGACCTCCCACTAGAATATCGGCACCCTCTCGACCATCTAGACGATTGTTGCCGGCGTTGCCTTGGATTGAGTTATCCAGACGATTGCCTGTTCCATTCAGTGGCTCATTGCCAATCAGGCCAGTCAGCCTAAGGTTTTCAACATTGTCTGTGAGGGTATAGGACAGGGTTGAAATGACGAGGTCAATGCCTTGGTCTGGTTCTTCACTGACCAGATCACCAGCATCGGTCACCACGTAGGTGTCGTTTCCTGCTCCCCCGTTGAGGATGTCATCCCCAGCGCCACCATCGAGGTAGTCATTCCCCTCACCTCCCGACAGAACATTGGCGCCGCTGTTCCCCTGAATGGAGTTGTTGAGGGTATTGCCGTTGCCAGTGATATTCCCTGCCGCAGCGTCTAGGATCAGGTTTTCTAGGTTAGCACCCAGCGTATAGTTGACGCTGGCAATCACGGTATCTATGCCTTCCCCTGCTAGCTCGATAATGATTTCACCCAAGTTATCGAGAACGTAGGTGTCGTTGCCAGCACCGCCGACCAGGGTATCGTCGCCTGCGCGCCCATCCAGGAAGTTGTCAAAACTGTTACCGATGATTGTGTTGCGGAGTGTGTTGCCTCGACCAGCGATCGCCGTTGCTACATTGAGTAATTCGAGATTTTCGATGTTAGTGCCATTCGCCGTTTGCAGGTCGAAATCAATGGTGGAGCGAATCGTATCAATTCCCCCGCCCAACTCCTGCACCACATCACCGATGTTGTCCACAACATAGGTGTCGTTGCCAGCGCCGCCTACCATGCGGTCTGCTCCGCCTGCACCATCCAACAGGTTGTCGCCTTCATTACCCACCAGCGTATTGGCGAAGCCGTTCCCCGTTAGGCTGAGGTTGCCAGCGCCCGCCAGGATGGTGAGCAGCTCAATTTCGCTGCCAGCAGCGAGTGTGTAAGAAACACTGGTAAATAGCGCATCGTCGCCTTCTCCGGGGTTGTCGGTGACCACATCCCCGACGTTATCAACAAAGTAGGTGTCGTTACCGAAGCCACCCAGCATGATATCTGCACCGGCCTGACCATCTAGCCAGTCATCGCCAGCACGTCCCTCCAGCCGGTTAATCCCTGCATTCCCGATGATGGTGTTGTTCGCGGTATTACCTGCTCCGTTGATGTTGCCTGTGCCTAACAGAGTAAGGTTTTCGATATTGTCACCCAGAGTAATGTCGGGGGCGGTGGACTCAACCAAGTCAATCCCGCCGCCTGGCCCCAGCGTTTCGCTCACGACGTCTCCGGCACTATCAACCACATAGGTATCATTACCGGCTCCGCCATTCATCACATCGTTGCCAGTGCCCCCATCGAGGCGATCGTTACCGTCGCCACCACTGAGGTTATCATCACCCCCCTGCCCTTCCAGGATGTTATTGGCGGCGTTGCCAAGGATGGTGTTATTGAGGGCGTTCCCTGTCCCCTGCTGAGCAGTCCCCAGTAAGGTTAGGTTTTCGACATTCGGCGCGGTGTTCAGGTTGTAATTAATGAAAGAAAGCACCAGGTCAATACCAGAACCGCTTTCTTGCACAGAGTCCAGCACGTTGTCAACGACGTAGGTGTCATTCCCATCGCCGCCGATCATAATGTCGGCCTCGCTGCCGCCATCGAGGAAGTCGTTGCCATCGCCGCCGATCAGACGGTCGGCCCCGGCACGTCCCTCCAGCGTATTGTTGCGATCGTTCCCCTGGATGACGTTGGCATTAGCGTTGCCAAAACCGTTGATAGCGTTGCCTACTAGAGTGAGGTCTTCAATAAACTGTCGGCCTGGTGCACTCAGATCGTAGTCAACGGATGAGATCACCAGGTCTATGCCACCAGTTGACAGCGTCTCATTAACGACATCGTCAACGCTATCAACCACGTAGGTGTCGTTACCGGTGCCACCCACCATCGTGTCATTGCCTGTTCCCCCGTCTAGGAAGTCGTTGCCGTCATTGCCTTCTAGCGTGTCATTGCCAGCTCCCCCGATCAGTATGTTGGCACTGGCATTGCCGCGCAGAAGATTATTGAGGTCATTCCCGATGCCTTCGATCGCAGTCCCCGTCAGGACGAGATTTTCGACATTGGCGCCGTTGGTAGCCAGGTTAAAGTTGACAGCAGATTCGACCCAATCAATTCCTGTGCCAGCCCCACTGAGTTCAATGATTTGATCGGCAGACTCAGTAACGACGTAGGTGTCGTCGCCGTCACCCCCGATCATGATGTCGGCATCCGCACCGCCATCCAGGCGATCGTTCCCAGCCCCGCCTTCGAGTACGTCATTGCCGGCCAAACCGCTGAGGGTATTGCCTGCGGCATTACCGCGAATGGTATTGGCCAGGGCATTGCCAGTGCCGTTGATGGCTCCCGCCAGGAGGGTGAGGTTTTCAACGTTTGCCGCCAACGTTAACGAAACAGTTGTTTCAACCAGGTCAATGCCCTCGTTTACCTCTTCCGTTACGATGTCAGCCGCACTGCTGACGATGTAGGTATCGTTGCCCGCCCCCCCGATCATGGTGTCATTGCCGTCGCCACCATCCAGACGGTCGTTGCCAGCGTTGCCCACCAAGCGGTCGTTCCCTTGCCCGCCGCTGAGGATGTTGTCGTTGTCGTTGCCAATGATGGTGTTGATGTTGGCATTGCCAATGCCTGTGATAGCCGTGCCGCGCAGGGTGAGGTTCTCCAGTCCTAAGCGGCTGGTGATACTCATGTCAAAGTCCACGTCGGAGATGACGGTGTCAATTCCACCTGCTGGCCCTCCGGCCTCGATCACCACATCATCGACAGAATCGACAAAGAAAGTATCATTGCCGTCGCCGCCCAGCATGGTATCGTTGCCCGCACCGCCGTCGATGGTGTCGTTGCCTAGTCCACCGTCGATGAAATCGTTGCCACCTTTGCCGTTCAGGACGTTGTCGCGGTTGTTGCCAATGATGGTATTGTCTTCGTCGTTGCCGATACCAGTGACGGCATCTCCAAGCAGTCGCAAATTCTCGATGTTGAGGAAGTTGCTCAGGTCAATGTCGGCGATCGCCTCAACGGTGTCATTGCCCCCCGTAGGTGAATCTTCAATCACCACATCCCCAGGGTTATCCAGGACGTAGGTATCGTCACCATTGCCGCCGATCAAGATATCGGCACCGAGGCCGCCATCGAGGCGATCGTTGCCATCGTTTCCTTCCAGGCGATCGTTCCCCTCCAGGCCGAACAACTCGTTAGCCCCATCGTTGCCAATGATGGTGTTGTTTTGGGCATTACCCCGACCATCGATATTAGCGCTGCCAGTGAGGATCAGGTTTTCGATCGTATTCAGAGCGAGCGGTTGCAGGTCAAAGCTGACACTCGACTCCACAGTGTCGATGCCACTGCCAACTTCGATCACCACATCTCCGATACTGTCTACGATGTAGGTGTCGTTACCATCTCGACCAATCATCGTATCGTTGCCAGTGCCCCCGTCTAACCGGTCATCTCCGGCGCCCCCATCTAACACATCATTACCAGCCCCGCCGCTCAGGGTATTGTTACTGGCGTTGCCGGTGATGGAATTGTTTAGGCTATTGCCTATACCAGTCGTGGCTACTCCAGTTAGAATGAGGTTCTCAATTTGGGCGAAGGCTGGTTGGGTGAGGTCTACATTAAAACCTGCTTCGATGGTGTCAATGCCGCCTGTTGTACTCGTTTCAATCACGACATCGGCGGCTTCACTCAGGACATAGGTATCGTTGCCATCGCCGCCGATCAGGGTATCGATCCCTAGGCCACCATCCAAACGGTCATTGCCTGCCCCCCCATCCAGCGTGTCATTCCCTAGCCCGCCCACCAGGGTATTGTTACCTGCATTGCCTAGAATGGTGTTGTCTGCATTGTTTCCCGTCCCATTCAAGTTGGCGCTCCCTGTTGCCAGGGTAAGGTTTTCTAAATTGGCTCCCAGAGTGTAATTAGCAAGACTGGAAATGACGGTATCAATGCCCTGATCAGCAAGTTCGACGATAACGTCGCCGATGCTATCGATTAGGTAAGTATCGTTGCCCAGGCCACCGCGCATTGTGTCATTGCCTTCAGCGCCATTGAGCAGGTTATTCCCCTCATTGCCCACCAGGGTATTTGCCAGGTTGTTGCCAATGGCGGAGATATCCCCCGCACCGCTGACCAGAGTCAGGTTTTCCACATTGGCTCCCAGGGTGAAGGTGACACTGGATAGCACCAGGTCGATTCCCTCGTTCGCGTTTTCGATGACCGTGTCACCGCTATCGCTGACGATGTAGGTGTCATCACCTGTGCCACCGGTCATGCTGTCAGCGCCTTCACCCCCATCCAACTGGTCGTTCCCGGCTCCGCCAACAAGCGTATCAGAGCCTGCCCCGCCGCTCAGGACATCGTTGCCGCCACCCCCGAGCAGGATGTTGTTGCCGCTATTACCAGTAATGGAATTGTTTGAATCGTTCCCCGTACCGTTAAGGTTGCCCGTGCCCTGTAAAATCAGGTTTTCGATATTCAGGCCGAGGGTAAAGGTGCCCGTGGTGACGCTTGCATCAACGATCACGGTGTCAATCCCTGCACCGGCTGCCTCGCTTGCTGTGTCACCAATATTATCGAAGACATAGGTATCGTTGCCGCTGCCGCCATCCATCGTGTCTGCACCAGCACCTCCATCGAGGAAGTCGTCGCCAGCTTCTCCTCGTAGAGTGTTGTTGCCGGAGTTGCCTCGAATGGTATTTGCCAGAGCATTGCCAGTTCCGTTAATGTTGGCAGTTCCTGTGAGAGTCAAATTCTCGACGTTGTTGCCATTAGTGGTCAGGTTAAAGCTATTACTGGCAATGACCAGATCAATCCCATCATTCAGAGCCTCGATCACCACATCGGATAGATTATCGACGATGTAAGTATCATTGCCAGCCCCGCCATTCATGACATCGGCTCCGCTGCCGCCATCCAGGGTGTCGTTGCCGGCGTTGCCTGTTAGCACGTCGTTGCCGGCCCCGCCGGAGAGAATATTGTCCCCCGCATTGCCAATGATTGAATTGGCCAGATCGTTGCCTGTTCCGTTGATGTTGTCTGTTCCGGTCAGAATCAGGTTTTCAACGTGGTTGCTGAGGGTAAAGGTGACAGTGCTGCTAACGACATCAATGCCGCTGTTGAGTTCTTCAACAACAATGTCGTTGGAACTGTCTACAAAGAAAATATCGTTGCCCGTGCCACCAATCAGGGTGTCATCACCGGCTTCACCATCTAAGATGTCATTGCCAGCAGCGCCTACTAGTACGTCGTTGCCGGCTCCGCCTCGGAGGGTGTTGTTCCCAGCGTTGCCCGTGATCGTGTTCGCCAGGTTATTCCCGAAGGCGTTGAGGTTGCCCGTGCCATCCAGGAACAGGTTCTCGACATTAGCTTCCAGGGTATAGTTCGAGATGCGGGCAATAACTAGGTCGATCCCATCGCCAACATTTTCAATGATGCGATCGCCCACATTGTCAACCACAAAAGTGTCATCGCCTGCCCCCCCCTCCATATCATCGGCATTTAATCCACCGTCTAGGTAGTCGTTGCCGCCACCGCCGACTAGGGTGTTGCGCCCATCATTCCCAATCAGGGTATTGGCTTCTGCGCTACCAATGCCATTGATATTGCTGGTTCCTGTCAGAATCAGAATTTCGACATTGGCTCCCAGGGTGAAGGAAACACTACTAATGGCGGTATCGATTCCTCCCCCAGCTGCCTCGATAATGGTATTGTCGCCACCGGTAATGATGAAGGTGTCATTGCCCGCGCCGCCGATCAGAATATTGATCCCAGCGCCACCAATCAACTGGTCGTCTCCATTCCCACCATCGAGGGTATCATTGCCCGCCCCACCATCGAGGACATCATTACCATCGGCACCATTGAGGATGTTGTTGCCCGCATTCCCTGTCATTGTGTTGCTGAGGGCGTTCCCTGTCGCACCAATACCCCCTGTGCCAATCAGGAAGAGATTCTCAAAGTGATCAGGGAGGGTGTAGTTAACGCTCGTCCCAATGGTGTCGATGCCTTGGCCCGCCAGTTCTATGGCTACATCCGACACGTTGTCTACGATCAGGGTATCGTCGCCTAGGCCACCGCGCATGACGTCAGCGCCTGCATTGCCATCTAGCCGGTCGTTACCGGCTCCACCGATCAAGGTGTCATTGCCATTGCCACCCGATAGGGTGTCGTTGCCATCACGACCGTCCAGCACGTTATTGCCATCGTTGCCAATAATCGTGTTTGCCAGCGCATTGCCGGTTCCAGAAAGATTAGCGATGCCAAACAGCGTGAGATTCTCCAGATTGGCTCCGAGAGTCCAGCTAACGAAGGACTGCACTGTATCGATGCCCTGCCCCGCTAGTTCGGTGACAATGTCTCTAACGTTGTCAACGATATAGGTGTCGTTGCCACCCCCCCCTCGCATTGTGTCAATGCCAGTACCTCCATCGAGCAGATCACCGCCGCCTAAGCCAATCAGCAGATCATTGCCGCCACGACCAAAAATGACATCTGGGCCGGATGTCCCAGTGAGAGTATTGTTTCCTCTGCCACCGATGATTGTTGCCATAGACTAAATTGACCCCCCAATGAGGAACTAAAGGTGATGTGGATTGATGAAGAAAATTGGGTTGAGTGGAGTGCCGCGTCGAAGTGGATAACCCTAAAGTGGTTGGGCGCTGTTTGGAAGTGCGATCGCCCATAAACGCCCATAAAAAAGCTAACGTTGCGCATCCCTAAGTCCTGCGATCTCAACACAGCGACCCTGCTTGAACCTGAAAATCACTGACAGAAAATCAGGCTGGATCGTGTAAGAGCAATTGAACAAGCGGACACGAACTTTATCTAAGGAAAATGCTTAGGATGGGGGGCATCTTGACGCAACAGAGTAGGAAGCATGGCGAAAGTAGTAGGGCGATGAGTGAGTAGTTATTCCATATATTCTGCACCCGTTTTTCGGGGGAAATACCTTCAGGGGCAAGGATTTCAAGCTGAATCCAAGGCCATTTTGCTCATCGAGCATGAATGATTCTGGATATAGCTTCCCCGAAATGACGGATATAGCATACCCCAAATGCCGCGTAAATTTCGCAAGGTTAAAGATATTTTTCTGCTGAGAATAGTGCAAATTTACTAGATAAAAGCTCTGCCGCGTGATACTCCGGAAAAATGCGCAGCAGGAGCTACTAAGACTCAATATTCTGACTCAAGGACGATGATCATCTCTGTGAAATCTGTGAAATGGGCGATCGCCTTCAAAAAGTTTTTATCATCCCTGCAATTTTTTCGGTCAAAAAATCCTTTCAGCTAATGCTGGTGTTGTGACTGGATGGACAGAACTCTCTTGCGAAGCAGCCTTTTTGAACCTTGGATTGTTGGTTCTGGGTGGGAGATGTTTTCTCTACAAAGTCACAACTGTCAAAACTAGGGCGTCGTTCCCTTTGACCTTGTGCAGGAAGGAGACGCAGCGCTTCTGCACAAAATCAATGGTTGAAGCCTCTGCACCCATCGATTTACACACCAAGGGTAGGAGAGCTTAGGGTGCTAAAGTTGCTAGTCCACATTCACTGTATCTTCACTGGTTCACAGAGTTTACCCAAAGAGTACCCCAGTGTTTCATACTTCTTAGGTTTGTGACTATTTTTAGATTTGTGACTATGCGCTACGTGCATAGGTTCGGACAACGCTTCTTATGGGAACCCCGGCGCAGCGGGGGTTCCCATAATCCCATAAAAAGTGTTTTACAGCTTGAGTGCGTAGCACCATACTTTACAATGCCAATAGGGAATCGGTTAGTTGTGGTATAGCACGCTCTGCACCACAACTAACCAATCCTGTATAGACGGATTCTGGATCAGGCAATAATGTCCTGCTATTTGCTGTTTGGAGTATGGGGGGCGCTATATCCCAATGCTCCGTAGGCCACGATGCTACTCAGTAGCACTCAGTAGCATTAAGTATGCTGGACTTCAAATTTGTGAGCATAGGTTTGCAGCAGAGAACTGACTTGACCCAGCACATCATCCCCGGTTGGTTTGCTGATGGCCTGACGCTCAGGGAAGAAGTCGGGACGGTCGAGGCTGCGGGCGATCGCCTCACTCACTTGTTGGGAAATGAGCGCCTGGAGTTCATCCTTGGCACGGTTGCGCTGGTAGTCTGCCCCCTCTTCGGTAGTGGCGTATAGGGGAGGAAGACGGTTGAGCGCGTAGGCTGCGATGTCCCCCAAGTCGAGGGTGACATCACTGGTGGCTTCGATTTCAGCCACACGGGCGATCGCCTCTGTCAAGACTAATTCTTCCATCACATTGATGAACTGCTTGCGGGGAACTGCAACAACCTCGCCCGTCAACAGGGCGCCCATCAATCGGTCGAGCGCCATGTATTCTTCAATCGACAGTTCTGAAGCAGTATCGCAGATGCGTCCGACTTCGGCCTCCATTGCCGGAGTTAAGTAGCCATCCTGGAGGGCCTGGTCAACAATTTTTTCAATACTCATAGGGCCTTAAAGCTCCACCATGTGTGGGATTGGGCAGTTTCTAAACATCCCTCATGGCTTTAGTATTCCCAGCAATTGAGAAAGAACACCAATGAATGCTCAGGCAAGCAAAAATACATCTCAAAACCAAGATCAAAAGTGCGCCAAGTGCGCTTTTGATCTTGATTTTTTTTGGGAGGGATCATGCACACCAGGCAATCTGGTTCCAGCTATTAGTTCTTGGCGGACTGTGGCCCCATGCACAAATCGTGCGGCAAAACGCGCGCATAGAACGCTAAGATTTCCCCGACTGCCTGGAAGAGATCGCAAATCGTAAGTCGCACCTAGCCGAAGTCACCTGCTCGCCATTGCTCAGGGTCAACTGCCTTGCCGTTGACGTATAACCCCCAGTGCAAGTTTGGCCCAGTGGCGGAACCTGTTGCACCAATGCCCCCAATCACCTGGCCGCGTTGCACTAGGTCTCCTTCCTGGACATCGATGCGGTTGAGGTGAATGAAGATACTTAACACACCCTGACCATGATCGATGCCGATCGTGTTGCCGTGTAGCCGAAATCCCTGCGACTCGCGCCCTACCAATACCACCCGTCCTGCCGCTGGGCTAAGGACACGCGAACCCGTTGGCCCAGCGTAGTCCACTCCCCGGTGATAGTAATCATCAGCAAACACGCCATTGTAGTAGCGCCGCACTCCATAGACCGAAGTTACTCGTCCGTCGGCAGGCCGGGCGAAGGCTCCCTGCCAGAACTTTTGGGGGGTCACTAGTTGGCGGAACTCTCGCACCCGTCGCATTTCTACCTCGGAGCCGCCAGACCCTCCGCCGCGCACCCAGATGCGTTGGGTGGGAAACGATCGATTTCGTAGGGTGATGGCGAATTGCCGTGTCTCGCCTTCACTCGTGACTTGAATAGTTTTGCGTCCGGGTTGATCCAGAGGCGTGGTGGGAATCAACGCCCGGTAGCGACTAGCATCCAGTGGGAAGGCGGAGTAGGAGGTGCCATCCATCGTGACGATGGGCGGAATGTCGCTCGTGGTGGGGATGATGACGGCGACCGTTTCTCCTAGTTGAGGAGCAGTGGGGCTGATCTGGATGGTGTTGGCACGAGCAGGTACAAGCAGACTGAGCGCTAGCGCGATCGCCCCTAACCCAGCAGCAATTCGACTCCAGGGGCGGGTCAGGTAACGATGGGCAGCAGTCCACAGCGAGGAAAACCAGTTCATAGCATCAGCGGAAGAGCAGTGGGGAACAGCAGGGGAGAACCCCCGGGGATTATCTCTTGAAATTATGGCGAAACTTCTGGCGATCGCACCCCCACAGAATCAGGAAACTCGGTATTCTAAAGATTAAAACAGATTAAAACACTTTAATCTTCGTTTAGTTTGAACAACTTGAGTGGCAAAACACTGTGCAAGAAGACTTTCGGCTGATTGTAGACCTAGTGGTTGTGCTGGCCGCAGCAGCAGGAGGGGGGTTGATTGCGGCGCTGTTGCGGCAGCCAGTGTTGTTGGGCTATCTGGTCGGGGGTGCAGTGGTTGGGCCGGCTGGTCTGGGCCTGGTTAAAGAACTCATTCAAGTTGAGACCCTCGCCCAGTTTGGTGCAGCATTTTTGCTGTTTGCGCTAGGGGTTGAGTTTTCCTTTTCAGAACTAAAAAAAGTCAAGGAAATCAGCCTGGGTGGAGGCACACTCCAGATGCTCTCAACGATTGGCATCACGGCCCTGGTGTCGCTAGCAATGGGCTGGGTCACCACTCCCGCTCAGGGAATTTTCCTAGGATCAATCTTGTCGTTGTCCTCCACGGCGGTTGTGCTGAAGAGCCTGATGGAGCGTAATGAGGCGGGGACCCCCCACGGGCGCGTCATGCTGGGGATCTTGGTGGTGCAAGACCTGGCCTTGGGGCTGATGCTGGCGGTATTGCCAGCCCTTGATCGTCCGTCAGAAGAAATTGGCATTGCCGTTGGGCTGGCATTGCTCAAAACGATGATGATTGCGGGTGGGGCGATCGCCGCTGGTATCTGGATTGTCCCTTCGCTCCTGCGTCTGCTGGCCCGTACTGAGAGCCGCGAATTATTTTTGCTGGGTGTGGTTGCTCTCTGCTTGGGCATTGCTCTGCTGACGGAATACCTCGGTCTTTCTATTGAGATGGGGGCCTTCATCGCAGGGTTGATGATTTCTGAAGCAGAATATGCTGACCAGACGCTCACCTATGTTGAACCAATCCGAGACATTTTTGCCAGTCTGTTCTTCGCTGCCGTGGGAATGCTGATCGACCCCGGCTTCATCTGGAACAATTTGGAGTTGATCCTGGGTCTAGTGGCGCTCACCTTTGTGGGTAAATTCCTGATCGTGTTGCCCCTAGTGCGCCTGTTCCGCTATCCGCTCAAAACTGCCCTGATTGCCGGCTTGGGGCTGGCCCAGATTGGGGAGTTTTCCTTCGTCCTAGCTAGCAAAGGTCAGGCGTTGGGGCTAGTCTCCCGCCAGGTCTATTTATTGATTCTGGGGACTACTGCTGTGACGCTGCTGATTACCCCCTTTGTGCTGCGGGCAGTGCCGCGCTTGTTCCTCTGGGCCGAAGCGGTGCCCTGGCTGCGAAACTGGATAGAGGGCGGCGATGGGCCGCTAGAAATCCCAGAGAACCTGCCCAGCCAAAACCATGTGGTTGTCTGTGGTTATGGTCGCGTTGGTCGAACCATCGTCCAACTGCTGCGGGAGAACGCCTATCCCGTTGTGGTAATTGACCAGTCTGAGCAGGTGGTGCAGCAACTCCGCGATGAAGGTATTCCCTATGTCTACGGCAATGCTGCTAGCCTCCATGTCATGCAGGCAGCAGGAGTGGCCTATGCTAGAGGCATGGCGATCGCCTTGCCTGACCCCACCAGTACGCGCCTCTGCTTGAAACGCGCCCTTGAACTCGCCCCCGACCTAGACGTGGTAGTGCGGGCCGGACAGGACAAGGACATTGAGGTGCTTTACCAGCTAGGAGCGCGGGAGGTGGTGCAACCAGAATTTGAGGCGAGTCTTGAGCTTTCCTCTCATTTGATGGTGGGGATGGGACTGCCTATGACGCGAGTACAGCAGGAGATGGCAGAAATCCGCAACAGCCATTACCTAGATCTACGCCCTGAACGGTCTTCCCATGAGGTTTCACGCGATCTGCGGGAAGCGGCTCAAGACATGAACAGTCGGTGGTATAACCTGCCTGAACCTTCGCCCTTAACGGGGATGACGTTAGAAGAAGCAGACCTGCGACGGATTACGGGGGTCAGCTTGATGGCAATCCGGCGGAGGGATGGCGAAATGGTGGACTACCCCACCGCACAGACGGTGCTAGAGACGGGCGATCGCTTGCTGGTGGTGGGTGAACCCTCAGAACTTGCAGCTTTGGCAGACTTGGCGACTGGAGAGACTCCCGTCCCCACCAAAAGCCTTTCCTGTCAGTGGGTGTCCTTATCCGACCAGAGCCCGGTTTTGGGGAAAGCCCTGGCGGACTTGAGCCTCACTCAGGGCTACGAGGTGCAGGTGCAGGCAATTCGACGGGAAGGACAGTTTATCCGCTTCCCCAATGGTAGTGAGAAACTTCAGGCGGGCGATCGCCTCTTACTTTGCGGTACTTGCGATAATCTGAACCGAGTGCGAGCGGTGATTGCACCAGCGGTATTACCAAGCGCCCCCCGGCCAGTGGTGTCGATCCCCATCAGTGAGTCGATTCCCGTGACTGAAACCGTCACTGACGAGAGCCTGTAAATGTTTAAGAAGGCCGTCCCCAATGCTGAAGACGCTTTCCCTCCCAACTCACCAGAAAACCGAGATTATCGATATTACGCCGCAGGTGCAGGCAATTGTGACGGAAAGCGGCATACAGGACGGGGTCGCAATAATCTACGTGCCTCACACCACTGCGGCAGTTCTGATTCAGGAGAATGCTGATCCTGCCGTCCACACCGATCTGCTGAACACACTCGACCGTCTGGTGCCGCAAGACTTGCCCTACCTGCACCAGACGGTGAACAAAAATGCACCCTCTCACATCAAAGCTGCGCTGATTGGCCCCTCTAAGACAGTGTTTATTTGCAATGGGCAAATTCAACTGGGGCGGTATCAGTTCATCTATATATGTGAATTTGATGGACCGCGATCGCGCCAGGTGTGGGTGCGCGTCATGCAGGACGCCGCTTGACCGCAGACAACTGGGTCAGAAATGCCTGCGTCACCTGTTTAGGTTGCTCGGCGGCAATGATGGCCCGCACGACTGAGACTCGTTCTGCTCCGGCCTCCAGCACATCCCCTACGTTATCGAGATTGATCCCGCCAATGGCAAACCAGGGAACTGGGGAATGGGCTGCGGCATAGCGGACGTATTCCAGTCCGGCGGCTGCTTTGCCAGCCTTCGTCGGCGTTTCGTAGACAGGGCCAACGCCAATGTAATCGGCTCCCTCGGCCAGAGCACGCCGCATCTCGTCGGGGTTCGTCGTTGAGCGGCCAACAATCCGCGTGGGGCCGAGGAGTTGACGGGCCAAGGCAATTGGAACGTCCTGCTGTCCCAGATGAACACCATCGGCATCGACGGCCAGCGCTAAGTCTACCCGGTCATTCATGATGAAAAGCGCCCCATAGCGATGACACAGGTGCCGTAGTTTTTCGCCATTTCGCAGCCGCACGGTGTCATCGGCCTCCTTATCCCGGTACTGCACCAGCGTCAGCCCGCCTTGGAGGGCTGCTTCGACTGCCTCAAACAAATTCTCTACTGGAGCCGTGACTAGGTAGAGGGGCGATCGCGCCAATTGTTGGTGGCGGTGTCGTCCTAGCAGATTACTCTCCAGCGTATAGACTTGGTAGCGCATCTGCTTACAGGCGATCGCCATCTCCGGATAGTCAATCTTGCCGTACTCTTCTAGTGCCCGCAGTGCCTCCTGGACGCGGCATAGGTTGGCCTGTAAAACCTGGTACAGGTCAGCGCGCTGTTCTTCCTGGGGGTGGCTGAGGGCCGTACCGGGGTCACCAGGAGTATCGCGAGCAGCGCGAATTTCGGCAGTATGCCAGCGAGCCAACGCTTGCCGTGCAGCCTTGCACTCCGCGGTGTACTGAGCGTGATTCAGGCCAAACCGACACCACTCTTCGATAATGCGAAACCCCTCGCGGGCACGGTCAAGGTTGGCATCTAGGATGCGGTGAATTGCAGTGCGGGTCCAGTCAGTGGAATAGGACTGAAGTTTGGTGGGATCGTCTTGAGCGTTCATAGTCATGGGGAAATAGGGATTAACGCCAACCCAAAAGCGGAGGCACACTCCATGATGAGAGCATGTCGCCTTTGCACGTCCTCATCCCCCAGCCTTTCTCCCAACCTAGGAGCAGGGGAGCCGAGCATCACAAAGTCCCTCTCCCAACTTGGGAGAGAGATTTATAGCGGCTTGCAGTGGGGTGGTCTGTGACCACACCATTCAACCCCTAAACCAGCAGGATCTGGCGCTACGTGACTGTCTCTCATCAATACGAAAACCGCTATAGGGTGAGGGCAAACGTGATATGCACCCCTCCATGATTCTCGCAATTTTTGGAGAGGAGTCGATTTCTTCTAGTAACAACCTGAGCCATCTTGAACACAGGTCTATGTTTTTGCGAGATGCCTCAAGCGATCCCCACACTCAATGTTGGGTAGAATTTTTGGAAAAACATTTTTAGAAAAAATTTCAATTTTTGTGTGTTACTTTCCCAAAAATCGGGCAAAATCAAAACCATTCGTTGCGATCATTTTCCTTTTCTCTTTAGAGAAGGTAAAACGAGAAGGCGGTTATTCCCAGTCTAGAAATGCTCACTTGTGTGGGTATTTTTAGTGATAATTTTTCAAAATTAAGTGCTGAAGCGCTGATGAAAGCTGGCTTCATGCCTATCGTCTGACACATCAGATGCAAAATTTTGTCATGTTCCGGGTTGTAGCTCTGGCAAAAAACAGGAGAAACAGAATGAGAGCGATAGGACATCTCAACCAGCAGCAAACAAAGGCTGTTTTGCATCAATTATGTGAGCCAAGAACAGCAGGTTTGCTAATTTCTCTCTCGACGGGTGTGCTGTGGTTAGGAAGTGGCTCCCCCGGCTTCGCCCAGGGTCATCCCTGGCTGCCCCAAGCCGCCGAACCGCCCCGTCTGATTGCCCAGGTTCCCACTAATCACTCCACCCTGCTGTTTGTGAACCAGGTTTTAGGCAATGATGCCAGCGGTGATGGTAGTGCGCGATCGCCCTTTCGCACCATCACCCGCGCCCTACAAGTGGCTCAACCTGGTACTGCAATTTTGCTGGCAGCTGGAACCTATACAGCTCAGACAGGAGAGCAGTTTCCGCTGGTAATCCCAGCGGGGGTGACTCTGCAGGCAGATCCTAGTGCCAGTGGGCAACCAATCCGCATCCGCGGCGGCGGTGAAGTGGCGATCGCCAGTCCCGGTCGGTCCAGCGGTTCTCGTGGCAACCACGTGGCTGTGCTGGGGCAGAGTCCAGACAACATCGTAGGGATTGAGATCCAGAACCCCGACGGCGAAGCCTTCATGAGCAGTGGTCAGGGGGTGAGTGTGCGTCCGCGATCTAACGTTGTAGAGAACGCCGCGTCTCCTTTGGCAAACCCATCCGGGCGGCCGGTGACCGCGATCGCCCCGCCCCCCTCTCTGCTGCCGCTTGATGCCAGCCCATCCAACAGCATGGCGATGGCGCGTCAGGCAACCTCCCCACCGACGGTTACGGCTCCTGCCTTGCTTCCCCCAACCCCCATCCGCTCCGGCTATGGGCGACCCCAGGCGACTCAAACCAGAAGCCTCTCCAGCCCAGCGTTTCCATCTGCCGAAAACGAGCGATCGCCAGCTGTGCAGGTCAGTGCTCCTCAGCGGAGCCCGATCGCAAATCGCGCTCAGCCCTCGGTGCTGGTATCCCCTCCCTCTCGTCCTGGTCAAGCTCAGCCTGACCAGGAACTTCCCACCGTTACGGTTGCTCGTAGTCAGGCGGGTTCGCTCCGTTCGCCGGTTCTCCCCCGCTCTGGTCCTTCGGCTGCTCCGGTTGCCCGCTCGGTGCCGATCCCGGTTCCTCCACCTGCCTCGCCCATCAACCAGATGCCACCCCAGCCTACTGTTCAGCGTGCTGCGATAGAGCCAGATTCGGTGTGGCGATCGCCCGCAGTTTTGCCAGAGGGCAGCACCCCGCCAGCCCCTCGCCCCGCCGCCCCCGTGCGCACTCCCCAGGCTGCGATTGAAATTCCGGTGCCACCTCCGGTAAACCTAGGAGAGGAAACGGTCTTCCAGCGAGTACCCCAGGCGGCTTCTCTGCCACGGTCACAACCCCAGGTCATGGCGGTCAACCGCCCCACGCTTCCCCGCTCGTCGCAACTGCTGCCCGTCCCCAGCCAGGAGCCACCTCTAGGTTATACGGGCAATCTGAGGAGAATTCCTGTTCCTGGCGGCAGTGCAGCGTCGTCGTTGGCATGGTCGGGACAACCTGCGGCACGGCCTGCATCTCTGCGCTACCGGGTGTTGGTGTTGGCGGAAGGAGCAGACATACAGGCACAGGTGCGATCGCTCGTGCCGGGAGCCTTTGTGCTTAACTACCAGGGGCGGACTGTGATGCAGACCGGAGCCTTTAGCACCCGCGAGAATGCGGAAGAAGCGGCGCGGGAGCTGAGTCGCAGCGGTCTGCGAGCGGTGATCCGCCCGATGGACTGAGGCTCCTTAATTGCTGAAATCACAAACTTATTTGACGTCTGCTGGGTAGATCTCGCTAAGCTAGAGGTGGTCGCGCTGGGTCAACCATGACGGGGAGTGAGTCGATCGCCCGCAGCTTTATGATGCTGAGCTTCTTCACGGCGGCTCTGCTAGTGGGGGTTTACGGGTTTCAGCAGAGTCGCTCCCAGCAGGTTACGGCGGTTCCTCGTTGGCTGCAACGCGATCGCCCCCAACCTGCTCCATCCGCTTCGCCCGTTCCTCCCTCACCCCTGCCCTCCCAAGCGGCGACACCCCAGGGAAACACCAGCTTCGGGGGCAGTGCTGCCGCTCCATCGGAGGTTGTCGCTTCTCCAGCGAAACGCGCCACTGCTCAGGCTGTTGCCCTGCAACCAACCTCCCCGCAAAACGGTGCGATTCAACCCGCAGTTCACGCGCTGATCGCACTGGACGCGCGATCGCCTGCACCACCGCCGACAACCCTTGTCTCCATGCGGCCTATGCTCCAGGTGTTGTCGCGGCCTGCGCTGGTGATTGACCTGAGCGATCGCCAAGTGAGGGTATATAGGGGCAATCTTCGCAAAGCGACCTACGAGGTGGCGATTGGCAAAGCAGGCTGGGAGACTCCCGTTGGCGAGTTTCGAGTGATCGACAAGCAAGTTGACCCCCACTGGAAGCACCCGATCACCCAAGCGGATATTCCTCCTGGTTCCGGCAACCCCCTCGGCACTCGCTGGATCGCCTTCTGGACAGATGGACAGCACTACATTGGGTTCCACGGCACCCAGCAGACAGACTTAATTGGTCAGGCGGTTTCCCACGGCTGCGTGCGGATGCGAAACGAGGACATTGAAGCGCTGTACGACCAAGTGGTGCTAGGGACCCCCGTGATTGTGCAGCCCTAGCTTGTGCGAGGACTCGATATCTGTGGTGCAGCAACGCTCGGGCAAAAGACAGGCCCACGCTAACACGATAAACTTTCCCTTTACCCCTGGCTGGATCAGACTATGGCGCTATGCGCTCATGCTGTCCAACGCGTTTTGTGGGAAACCCTGTGCCGCGGGGTTTCCCACAAAATGCGTTGTTCTAACTTAATGTGCTTTGCTGTGGGCAACACAGCTTTGAATAAACCGTCGGGGAAGGGCGGGTTGCGCCCCCCAGTGGAGATGTACGTAGGACGCATGCACTTGATGCACACACCACCCTTCAGTGGCTAAAGGACTGCTGGGGTCGAACCCCTGGATTTCAAAGAGTGGTTGAGGTGCGACGGTGGTGGGGTGAGAGCGATGAAACTCGTGCCCCCAGATCGTCATCCCGGCCCCCAGGAGGGGAGTCGTTTGTCGAGCGATCGCCCGTCGATATCCCAGCACCAAGCGTTTCCCCATGTGAGTCTGGGTTGGTAGGACTCCGACCATTGGCCAGCGTTTCTCGGCAAAATCGCTAATTTGCTGACTGAGGTACATCAGTCCACCACACTCTGCGTAGGTGGGGATACCCGCTAGGACTGCTTGGTAGACTGCTTTTCGGGCAGCGACATTATGCGACAGGGCGGCGGCAAAAACCTCTGGAAACCCCCCGCCAAAGTAGAGGCCATGGATCTGAGGCGGCAGTGCCTTATCGTTCAGTGGACTCCAAAAGACGAGTTCAGCGCCCAGTGTTTGCAGCAGGTCTAGGTTATCGGCGTAGTAGAAGTTGAAAGCGGGGTCGTGGGCGATCGCAATGCGAGGTGGGGTGGGTAAGGGGAGTGGAGGGGGTGGGGTGAGCGAGGGGGGCGAGGTTTGCAGCAGGGGGAGGAGGCTTTTCCAGGCGAAGGCAGTTTCGGCAAGGGTGGCCAGGCGATCAAGGATGGCATTGAGCTGCGGGAGTTCAGCAGTAGGAACGAGGCCGAGGTGACGGTCGGGTAGGGCGATCGCATCGTCTCGGCGGAGGATGCCCAAAATTGGCAAGTTAAGCGGTTCTAGGGCGGCTTTGAGCAGGTCGAGGTGGCGATCGCTGCCGACCCGATTCAGCACCACTCCGGCCATCTGTAGGCGGGGGTCGAAGCTGCGAAATCCGTGGGCGATCGCCGCCGCCGAGCGGGATATGCGGCTACAGTCGAGCACTAGCAACACTGGCAGATCCAGCAAGCGAGCGATGTGGGCAGTGCTGGCGATGTCCTCACTGCCCGATGCCCCGTCAAACAGGCCCATTACCCCTTCCACCAGGGCAAATTCAGCAGCTTGAGTATGACGTGCAAAACAGTCCTGCACATAAGTCTCAGAGGTCAGCACCGGGTCAAGGTTGCGGCAGGGGTGTCCGGTGATGTGGTGGTGAAACATGGGGTCGATGTAATCCGGCCCAACCTTGAAGGACTGGACGCGATCGCTCCGCCGCCGCAAGGCTGCCAGCAATGCCAACGTCACCGTTGTCTTACCCACTCCACTCCGTTCCCCCGCAATCACTAACGCCATCATCCCTCCTGAAATCGCCTCTCTTACCATTTTGGATTTGGGTTGGATTTGGGATGACATCTTCCACTTCCCCTCACCCTCTCACCCACTTCTCCACCCAAAATCCTCTAAATCTAACGTGAATTCCAGATAAGCTGAAATCCTCGAGTGTCCGGGCGCGTCGCACCCAAAACCCGCTTAACTAGAACTGACGTTAATCTAGAAAATGCTGCCTCTGAGTTTTGCTAACCCATGAAAATTGCCACCTGGAATGTCAACTCTATCCGCACTCGTCTGGATCACGTCGTCAACTGGTTGACGGCGAATCCTGTCGATGTGTTATGCATCCAGGAAACGAAGGTGGTGGATGAGGACTTTCCGCGATCGACCTTTGCTGATCTAGGCTACGAGAGCTATGTCTCTGGGCAAAAGTCTTATAACGGCGTGGCACTGCTGAGCAAAACGCCACTGGAGTCTGTAAGCGCTGGCTTCTCGGCGGTCTTAGGGGATAGTGTGGCAGAATTTGATGAACAAAAGCGAGTGATTGCAGGACTGCTGGATGGGGTGCGGATTGTGAATCTATACGTTCCCAATGGTGCTGCTGTGGGTAGTGATAAGTATGAGTACAAGCTTCGTTGGCTCGGCGTCTTACACGACTACTTAAAAACCCTGTTGGCGGAAAACCCCAACCTGCTGGTCTGTGGAGATTTCAACGTCGCTTTGGAAGACCGTGACATCTATGACCCCACAGGTCGCGAGCAGGAAGTAATGGCGACGGATGCCGAGCGTGCTGCCCTGACGAAGGCAGTGTTGGATTTGGGGCTGTCGGATATTTTTCGCAAGTTTAACCAGGAAGACGGTCAGTTTAGCTGGTGGGATTATCGGGCTGCTGCGTTTCGTCGCAACCTAGGCTGGCGGATCGACCACCATTACCTCTCGCCAAGTTTGTGCGATCGCGCCCTGAACTGCATTATCGATAAGGAACCACGCAAGCTGGAAAAACCTAGCGATCATACTCCCGTCGTGGTGGAACTGCGGGATTAGCGATCGCCCCCGTAGAACAGAAATAGTGGGATAGAACCCTCCACCTTGAGAAAAACAGCGTCACTTTTAAGCGCTACACGTTTATAGCGCTACACGCATAGGTTAGGACAACACGTTTTGTGGGAAACCCCGCGCCGCAGGGTTTTCTATAAAACGCGTTGGACAGTATGAGGGCATAGCGCCATACAACAAGAAATTTTTTCTCTAGTTCTTGGGGCACGCATTAGTGTAGAAGAAGTTATTCTGTCTTCTTCGACTGCATGGACACCTCTGTTCTGATTCAGACCTTTGTGGCGGTCTTTGTGATGGCTGATGCGATCGGGAATGCGCCCATCGTGTTGGTATTGACTAAGGGCATGGAACCGCAAGAGCGGGGACGCGTGATTGACCGAGCATCCATTTGCGCCACGCTGGTGATCCTTTGCTTTGCCTTTCTGGGTAATGCGATCCTCCACTATCTGCACATCAGTATGGGGTCACTGCGGGTGGCAGGGGGAATCTTGCTGCTGTTGATCGCCCTGGAGATGCTTCAAGGCGGGTATGACACGCCGATTGTGGAGGAAGGCCGGGATGTGGCGATCGCCCCCCTAGCCCTGCCCCTGCTAGCTGGCCCTGGCACCCTGACGACGGTCATGCTGCTCATGTCAGAGTCACCCGACGCCCACATTAGTGTCATTGTGGGTATCCTTGCGGCGATGCTCGTTACCTGGATCATTGTTCGTCAATCCTCCCTGATCGATCGGTGGATTGGTACTGAAGGTGCGCTAATTGCCACCAAAATCCTGGGCTTTTTGCTGGCAGCCCTCGCTGTTCAGATTGGCAGTGAGGGGATTCGTGAACTGTTCTTGTAGTCATCTAGTCTTTGCTGGGCTACTGCGACGGGTTTAGCCCCTAACCACGGCGGTAAGGACGGTGAGCGAATTCACGTTATAATTAGTAAAAAAATGTAAAGAATTCTCATCAGTCCCATGATGAACTCCATGAGTCTCGATCAAATTGCCGCACAGCTAGAAAGCCCTCATTCTAAGGATCGAATGCTGGCGCTGGCTCACCTCCGGGATGTGAGTCCGGCAGAGGCTGTGCCCCTGATTCTGAAAGTTCTGGACGATGAAAGTTTGCAGGTACGATCGATGGCGGTGTTTGCGTTGGGATTGAAGCCTACCGAAGCCTGCTACCCCATTCTGACAAAGTTACTAGAGGCAGATCCTGACTACGGCATTCGCGCCGATGCAGCGGGCGCTCTGGGCTATCTGGGTGATCCGCGTGCAGTTGAGCCTTTAATGCGGGCTTTTTATGAAGACACCGACTGGCTGGTGCGCTTCAGTGCGGCAGTGTCTCTAGGGAACTTGCAGGATCAGCGGGCAGAGGCTGTCCTGCTGAATGCGCTGGATAGCGATGAAGTGGTGTTGCAACAGGCGGCGATCGCCGCTTTGGGAGAACTTCGGGCAGTGAACGCAGTGGATGCCATTTTGCGCTTTGCCCAGTCCCCCGATTGGTTGGTGCGCCAGCGCCTGGCAGAGGCATTAGGCAATCTGCCTTCCCCTAAGAGCATGTCTGCATTAAAGTATCTGGAGCGTGATAGCCATCCCCAGGTGGCAGCAGCGGCAGCGCTATCGTTGCAACGCCTAGAAGAGGGCAAAGAATCTTTATAAGCCCTTGTAAGGAACAGAGGCGTTGCTTGATCCAACTACAATTTTTCTCGATGGGGTGGTGCGCGGAGCGCAGCGCCCCATCAAAACATCCTCGATGGGGTGGTGCGCGGAGCGCAGCGCCCCATCAAAACATCATGGGTCAAACCCGGATAACTGCTGCCCAAGCGTCCCGAAGGGCAAAGGTGGAGGCCTATGAACCACCCCTGAAGGAGAGGACAGCGTCCTCCAAGATCATGTTTTTCAGGGATCAACACGATGCAATGATCCAAAAAAAGTGACGTCGAATTGACAGGATGGCTAAACTGATCCACCCCTGCATTAGGATGACAGTGGTAGCCATCACAACAGCTTATGCGTGCTTTTTGGTCTGATCCCTACCCCTGGATCCATTTGGCCGGCTTGGCAACAGTGCCGATTTGGCTGGAACTGTGCCTGCTGGGGCTGGCCGTGGGTGATCCCCTCCTACCCAGTGGGGTGGAAGTGCTGTTGGTTGCAGCAATTGGCATTGCACCCATTTTGTGGATGCAGTGGCAGCGTCCCTTCTGCATCTTTTCTTTAACACCACTGGCGCTCAAACCCAGCCAGTTTAACGAGCAACAGCGACGCATATTGCGCGTGTTTAAGTCGCCGGAAAATCGGATGTTGGCGATCGCCACTGCCATTCTGCTGCTTTTCGTGTTGGTGTGGCTTTACCGCACAGCTCCTCTAGTTCAGACCGTAGCTCCCTTTTCACCCGATGCTAGGTGGGCTGGGTTATTGCTAGCGGCGATCGCCTTTTTGGGCTGCAACCTGTTTGTGCAGGTGCCTGTCAGCGTTGCCCGTGCCTTGCTGACCAGTGATGCCACACTGAATGCCCTAGAACCCTACCCGACTGAGCAGATCACCAAGGACTTTACGCTCCTGGGGTTTCGGGTCGATCAAATTCTGCCCCCTTTGGTAGTGGAGCAACCCCCCCAACCACAGCAGCACGCAAAAACGACATCGCCAGCACCTGACCAGCAGGCAGTTTCAGCCTTCGCACCAAACGCATCAGAAGCTGCTGCCACCACTGCACTGGAAAATTCACCGTGGGACGAGGAGGACGTTGAATCGAGTCCAGCCGTGTCCCCTAGTATCGCTTTGGATGGCCTCCCAGATGTGGCCGAGGCCGAGGGAGACGCCGCAGCTAGGGCAGAGTCCGTGGCTACAGAGTCCGTGGCTATAGATGAGGATATCTGGGATGAGACGCCCTCTGTGGCAGGTCTGACCGTGACTGAGAGCCAAGTGGAGCAGGCAGAGCCTCAATTGCAAGCAGGTGAGGCTGAGGAAGCGGGTGGGCTAACGGCGTCTGATGTGCCCATCTCCGAGGTGACTGAATCCGTCGCCACGGCAGAAGTGCCGCAAGTCGAAGACATTCAGGTGCAAGAAATTGCGAATACAGGCATTGTTGAGCCAAGCTTGGGGGAAATTCTCGACGGCACAGCGCTCGCTGTTGAAGCCGAGGCAGTAATCAACGCCGGCGAGGGGTCGCTACAGGATGAGACTGCAATCAATGACTCCTCTAGCAATCCAGCGCACACGACTGATCCGGCAGCCCAGTCTGTAGTTGAAACCCTGGTGATTGCAGCCAATCCTGCTGAGATTGGACAATCTTCAGAACTGCTTGCCGATGCTGCGGAAGCCGACAGGTTCGAGGAAGGCCTAGACGACATGCGTTTAGAGGAAGGCCATGCGGCAGCAGTTGGCTCAATTGTCAATGAGGATACGCCTGAGGCGATCGCCCCTGCTGTTGCGCTCACCAATGTTGAAGCCGTGCTGCCAGCCCAACCCCCCCTCGTTGAGATTGAAGCCGCAGACTTTGACACTTACTTGGCCGATCGAGACATCGCTGCAACCGACTCTCACCCCACCGACGAGGCCGAACCCTGATGTTGTGATAGCGCTATATAAGCCTGACGTAAGGATATTTTCAACATTCGTTTTTGTGCGATCGCATACAATACGTACACGAATTGATAGTGATATCCACCAAGTCACCTGATTTTTCTCAGCCCTGCTTGAAAAAGGTGCGGAATTGGGGGCAGGAGTAGTGCCCCACCCCCCTCTACCCCTCAGCAGTAGGAGGCTGATTGGTTGGATAATTTTTGGGACAAGCGGCGCACGTAATGCATCGTTTGTCCCAAAAATTATCCCAACCCTAAGCATCGCTGGGAGGCACTATAGACTCAAAACTCAAATTGACTCAGGCTCAAACTGACTCAACAAAGCTTGGCTCAATCAAAAATATGCCTACTTCCGGTCTATTTCTATGGAAGATCGGTGTTTTTACAATGGTGAAAGAGTGCCTTACTACACAACTTCACCAGCCGGGTACGCTATCTTAAGGAAAGACAAAGTTTAAGTTTCATAACAACTCTGTTGACGCTTCATCCCTATTTCTGAGGTTTTATGGCGGTTTCTCACACACCCTACAGCCAATTTTCTGAAGACAAAGCTATCTGGGACAGCTTGAAACGGGCGATCGCAGCGAGTTCTGGTTTCCAGCGCTGGCATTTGGAGCGCATCAGTGACATTGAACTACAAGCGCTTCCCCTTGACCAGCAGGTTCAGCGTTATCTCCGCGAGACCCTTGAGACGCTGGCATACTAGGCTGCTTTCGCGTCACCTGCGTGGTTTGTCTCATGAACCTTGATTTTTGAGTGTTGCTGACTGAACCAATCCTTTTTAATGGGGGATGTGCCAAGGGCATCCCCCATTGAAAAGGATTGAATCTGGATTAAATAGCATCTGGTTTTGAACTGCAACTAGATAGGAGCGCGTTTTCGCTTGAGAAACGCGCTTCTCAGTGTTGAAAGCGCAGGAATTGTGGAGCATCCCTAGATTCAACAGCAATCTGACAACTGACCTGGCCACAATCTGGCAATGCAATATATCAGCACAGCAATTTTCTTTCATTCTGTGAACTTTACCCACATTTGGGATGGCTCCGTTAGAGTTGAAAATACTATCGTCTGCTGCTCACCCGTTGGTAGGGATTTCTATGGCGATCGACCTGACTTCCGTATTTCCCTTTGAATTTGCTCCCCAGGCTCATCAGGATGCCGAGTTGCTGCGGCAATTCAGTTTCATACCAGGACTGAAGGAACTCCTCATGGTACGCCAGGTTCACGCGCTGGAACACGCCACCGTTTGGGTCTTGAGTGAGATGGAACAAGTCCAGACAGGCCGTACCAACGCTGGTAATCAACCAAACGGTCTACTGGGCGGTTTATCGACGGAGCGGGGGTTCTACCTGTATGGCCCTGTTGATACTGAAGCGCTGCAACGGGCAGTGCAGACTGCCCTACGACGAATGACCCGTGGCGAGTGGAACTTGGCAGTCCACCCTCAATGTGGCACAAACCTATCAGTTGGAATGCTGCTGACCGTGGGGCTGGCGGCTGGCTTGAGCTTGGTGATGCCAAAAGATCCAATCGGTCAACTGTTGGGCTTAGGCACAGCCGGAGTCGTGGCAATGTCTATCACGCCCGATATGGGAACCTTGGCTCAGCGCTACCTGACTACGGCAATTCCCTTCAACCTGAGAGTGGAAGCCATTGAGGCGGGGCATGACCATGGGCAACCCACTCACTTTGTCAGAGTCCGTTGGGTTGAGTAACTGCCCCAATTTTGCGTCATGCTGGGAATGACTCTTTCTGTATTCCCATCCCCCCATGAATGTGAACCCAATTCTCACCCCTGAGGCTGACCAGGAGGCCACCCGACTCAATGATGAGGCGATCGCGACGTCTCTCAATGATGAGCAGTATCGCCGTAAGATGCAACGTCGCAAGGAGGTGCAAGAGCAACGACTGGCGGAACGTACCCTAGAGAAGGGACTAATCATCGTCCACACGGGCAACGGCAAGGGCAAGACAACTGCTGCCCTGGGGATGGTCTTGCGATCGCTTGGCCATGGGTTTCCGGTGGCGATTGTGCAGTTCATCAAGGGAGCCTGGGAGCCTGCAGAGAAAACTGTTCTGCTGCCCTGGACTGAAGGCACGCCAGAACGCCCTGCCCTGCTGAGGTTTCACGCGATGGGCGAAGGCTTCACCTGGGAAACCCAGGATCGGCAGCGAGATATCGAGAAGGCGGAGGCAGCTTGGACAACGGCCCTGACGTATATCCAGAATCCTCATTACAAGCTGGTGCTGCTGGATGAGATAAACGTGGCTCTGAAGTTGGGCTATCTCGCTGTGGATGCTGTTCTGGAGGGCCTTGCCCAGAAGCAGGCAGACGCTCATATTATTCTGACGGGACGAGGCGCACCTGCCGCACTGATTGACCGGGCTGACTTGGTGACTGAAATGACTCTGGTGAAGCACCCCTTCCGCGAACAGGGCGTCAAAGCGCAACCCGGCATCGAATTCTAGCGTTGGAAAGCTGTAAGACGCGTGTTGTGGGAAATCCCGCGCCGCCCACAACACGCTTGGTCCTAAATCTATGCGTGTAGCGCTATACGCCACAACAAACTGACCTAAGAAACGTGAATTCGGGATAAGCTGAGACCCTTGCTGTTCCGTGCGCGTCGCGCACGG